>DAHWJK010000226.1:0-5004 GCA_027344185.1 Thiobacillus sp. | reverse complement strand
TTGATCCATCATCGAAGGCGCGTAGCGGCCGCCAGGGCGGGTGATCTCCCTTGATCGCGTAGCGGAATTTCAGCGCCGAGATATCAACGCCCGGCGCGATCGGTGTGGCGGCATCGGCCTGCATATTCTGCTGCTTCAAGGCAAAAATCTGATCCTCGGGATATTGCCAGGAGACCGACGCCATGTAGGTTTTCGGGGTGGAATGCAGCTCGAGCAGATAGGTCCGCCTGTTGGTATTGATCACCAGATTGGTCTGCAGGCCCGGCTGGGTCGGTTTGACCAGGATATGCACACGCTCATTGGCGCCAGAGCCGCTGTCGGTGTTGCCGATGATCCAGCGCACGGTGTCGCCGGCGGCGATCGGGCCGGAACCGGCCAATTTTTCGCCAAGTTGCAGCTCGATATCGGTGATTTCGCCGGGCGAGGTATAGACTTGATAGAGCGCGCCGGCAGAATACGGATAGACCTGCACGGCATTGATGAACCCATCCCGTTCCGGCTGAACCCGCGCCGCCGCGTCCGCCCGTTTCACCCGTTCCAGCGGATTCGCGGATTGCGCAGATTTTCTGTCACCAGCCGCGGTGCCGGGCAGCTTTTTCAACTGCCCAGGCAGAGGCAAGGGCTTCGGCACCTCGATGATCCGCACCGGTTTTGGTGGGGGCGGCAGCAAGGTGGCCTTCACTGCATCGTCGTAATCGATCTTGGGCGGGATGAATTTTTGTGCGCAGCCGCTGAGCGCGGTGGCGGTCAGGAGGAGAAGCGTAAAGCCGTATCGACGGAAGCACGATCTTGCGCGTAGCCCACGTCTCCGACGGCGTGCCGTGGTAGGCATGCCGGCATTGCCGGGATCAAGATCGGGCTTGAACGGGCCCCGTGCCGGCCTGACAGATGGGCTCATTGTCCCAGCTCCTTCGACCAGTTGATGGCGGTGACGTAGATGCCGAGCGGGTTCTTCCTCAGCGTACCGGCGCTGTGAGGTGGTTGCAGCGTCACGGTGAGGATCGCGCTCCAGCTCTGCACCGAGGACAGGCCGCCGTTCTTGTAATGGTGCTCGACCCAGTCGACCTGGAAACTGTCCGGCGATGCGCGAATGACGCTGGAGATATCGACCGAGATCTGCTCATGGCCGAGAGCCGCGAACGGATGATCGGCACGAGCATACTCGTTCAGTGCCTGCGCCCCTGAAGTGGTGGTGAAGTTATAGGCTTGAAGCCAATGCTGCCGCAGGACGATCGGGTCGTCGGGGAGCGAGCGGACATCCTGAATGAAATTCGCCAGATACCAAGCGATTTGCGGATCGGTGGGCCGGTAATCAGCCGCGGCGGGTGCGACGGCCTCGGCTTGGCCCGCCTTATCGACCTGTACCACCCAAGGCACGATGCTGCCGCGCGCGGCTTGCCAGACCAGGCCGCCGGCCAGCCCGATCGACAGGCCCAGGGAGCCGAAAGCCATGATCCGCCAGTTTCTGGCCTGCACGCGGGCGGAGCCGATGCGATCATCCCAGGCCTGGGCGGCGCGCTGATAGGGCGTTTCAGGTTCGGGGGTGCGGCCATAGCGGACTGAGGTGCGGCGAAAGAGCGCCATGGCTATTCTTTCTCCGTGAGATCGACGGCATGGCCGCCGGCAGCTTTGTCACCGGATTTGACGGCCTGGGCCGCGGCTTGCGCACCACGCTTAAGATTCTGCGCATGCATCACCTTTGAGGCCCAGTTCGGGGGAGCCGCCTCGGCCGCGCCGTTTGCCGCGGTTCGTGTCCCGCCACCGCCAGAGCCGGCGCCACGGCTGGCGGCAAAGCGATCATTGAAGACGCCGGCGACCTGGCCGGCGGCACGTCGTGCAGGTGCGGTCGCCGCAGCGGCGGCCGATCGGCCAAGACCGCGCAACCCGCCCATGATACCGGCAGCGCCAGATTGACCGGCCGCACCCCGACCGTAAGTACCAGCGATCGCGCCAGCCGCAGACGCGCTGGTTCGAGCCGCAGAGGCCGAGCCGGACATGGCGGCCATTGCGCCCGCCCCAGCCAACCCAACGGCACCCGCACCCGCCATGGCGGTGCCTGCGACGGCAAGCCCGGTGCCGACCGCGGCCCCCGCACCGAGCTGCGGTGCGCCGGAGACCAGGCCAGTTGCGATTCCCGGCCCAAAGATCCCGAGACCAAGCAGCGACAAGGCCGCGAGCACCGTAGCGAGGGCCTGGCTGATATTGGGTTCGACCGAACCGTAGCCGATGCTGAATTGTGCAAAGAGTCCGGTGCCGATGCCGACGATGACGGCGAGCACCATCACCTTGATACCGGTGGCGACGATATTGCCGAGCACCTTCTCGGCCAGAAAGGCGGTTTTGCCGAACAGGGCGAACGGCACCAGGACAAACCCCGCCAAGGTCGTCAGCTTGAATTCGATCAATGTGACGAAGAGCTGCACCGCCAGGATGAAAAAGGCGATCAGCACCAGCAGCCAGGAAATCATCAGCACGGCGATTTGCACCGCATTGGTGAAAATCGCGACGGGCCCCACCAGTTTCTCCGCCGCGTTCAGCAGGGGCAGCCCGGCGGTGATGCCGACTTCGGCGAGCCGACCTGGCTCGAGGAATTGAGCCTGCGAGATCGAGGAGCCGCTCGCTGTGAGACCCAGCCCAGCGAAGCTGTCAAAAACCGCCCTTGCCAGGCCGTCAAAGTTGCCGATGAGATAGGCGAAGAAGCCGATATAGAGGGTCTTCTTCACCAGGCGCTGGATTATGTCCTCATCGGCCCCCCAGGCCCAGAACAGCCCGGCCAACGTGATATCGATGATGATCAGGGCGGAGGAGAGCGAGAGAACGTCACCTTTCACCAGCCCGAAGCCGGAATCGATATAGGTGGTGAAAATGTTCAGGAAGGTGTCGATGATGCCGACATTGTTCATGCGGGAGCCTCCTACGGCCCGCCGAACATCGTGACGCGACCGGGTGTGTAGGTGTTCAGCGTCGCGAAGTTATTGTAGAGCGCTGCGCTCTCCGCTTCGGTCGTGGCGGTGTTTGCCTGTGCCAGCGCGTCCGCCCGCGCCTTGGCCGACGTCACCGCGACAAGGTCAGAGAGCTGTTGGGATTGCAGGGCCAGGAGCTGATTGCCCGCCTGGGCGGCCTGTAGGGCACCGGTGGCATTCTGGCTGGCCGAGACCAGAGATCGCATGGCGTTGGCATTGGCCGAGATGTTGCCGACCACGCCAGCCTGGATTTTCAGGGAGTCTTCGAAGGCGCCGACGGAATTTTGCCAGCGTGCCTGTGCTCCAGCGATCAGCTCGGCATCCGATGCCGTGCGCGGGATTGCGCCATAGGTGCTGGTGAAGGCTTGCTCGACCTGCTGGACATTGAAGGCGATGTTCTGCGCCTGGGAGATCAGCCCTTCGGTCTGCTGCACCGAGGCTTCGAGCTGGGTCAGTGTGGAGAGCGGGAGGCTGGTCAGGTTCTTCGCCTGATTGACCAGCATCTGCGCCTGGTTGGTGAGGCCCTGGATTTCATTGTCGACCTGCTGCAATTCGCGTGCGGCGGTCAGCACGTTCTGCGCATAATTGGAGGGGTCGAAGACGACCCATTGCGCAGCAGCCGGCCTCGCAAAAAGTGCCAGCAATACTAATGTCGTCGGGAGGCCCACCCCAATATAACGGCATTTGCGCGCATGCCAGTGAAGGGAAGCATGATGATTCTGGAGACTTACACGCGGATTTTTGTCGGCATGGATGATCTGGAACGAACCGTCGAATTCTATAAAACCCTGCTGTCCGGTGAGCAGACGCTGCGTTTTGACTATCCCGAGACGGGGCTGGAGCTGGCCGCCGTCTCCTCGCCACATCTTTCTGTGCTGATTATCGCCGGGCCACCCGAGAAGCGTGCGTCCTTTGAAGCGACGCAGTTGACAATCAAGGTTCACACGCTTGAACCAATTGTCGAAACCCTGAAACAAAGTGGCGCGGAGCAGCTTGAGCCCATTCAGCCGACTCCGGTAGGCCGGAAGACACGTTTCCGGCATGCGGATGGGCTTGTCGCAGAATATGTTGATCATGAGTCCCCCAAAGTAGACTGATGGTCGAGATTGGGCAGATCCGGGATGAGATCGGCGGCCCAGGGCAGGCCGCGATCCCTGAGCCAGGCCGCGACGAATTGCCCGCGATCAAGGCTGGCGAGGATGCGTTCGATGGCGTCATGATCGGCCTTTGAGGAAGCCGCACAGAACGCAAGCGCGACTGGGCCGAGACCCAGTTCGAACAGCCGGTTGCCGCGCCGGGATTGGCAGTAATAATCCCGCTTCGGTATCGCGTGCGCGACGATTTCGATCTGCCGGTCGTTAAGACCGAAGCGGCGATAGATGGCGGTGATTTGTGGTTCGATGGCGCGCTCGTTCGGCAGGAAAATACGCGTCGGGCAACTTTCCACGATGGCTGACGCGATCGGGCTGTTATCGATGTCGGAGAGCGACTGTGTGGCGAAGATGACCGAGGCATTCTTCTTGCGCAGGGTCTTCAGCCATTCGCGGAGCTGCTGGGCAAAGGCGGAATCGTCGAGGATCAGCCAGCCTTCATCGATGATCAACAATGTCGGCCGGCCGTCCAGCCGCTGCTCGATCCGATGGAAGAGATAGGTCAGCACGGCTTGCGCCGCGCCGGCGCCGATAAGCCCCTCGGTCTCGAAGGCCTGGACAGAGGCCGAGCCGATTTGCTCGATCTCGGCGTCGAGCAGCCGGCCGGACGCTCCGCCAACGCAATAAGGCTGCAATGCCTGTTTCAGTGCCGTCGATTGCAACAACACCGCCAGGCCGGTGATGGTGCGTTCGTTGATCGGGGACGAGGCCAGCGAGGTCAGTGTCGACCACATATGCTCCTTCGCGGTCGGATCGATGGTGACACCTTCCCGGGCGAGGATCGCCGTCATCCATTCGGCCGCCCAGGCGCGCTCGGCCGGGTCGTCGATGCGGGCCAGCGGCTGAAGCGAGACGGAATGGTCGGATCCCGCCGACAGGTTGCCGCCGAG
>DAHWJK010000215.1:0-12293 GCA_027344185.1 Thiobacillus sp. | reverse complement strand
CGGTCAAGGGCACCGTGGTCGCGTTCAGACTCAAATAAATCGCGCGCCGGCCAGGCCGGCGCGCAGCTAGGATCAACATGCTACCCACTCTGGTACTTGTCGGGCGTCCCAACGTCGGCAAGTCCACGCTCTTCAACCGCCTCACCGGCACGCGCGACGCCCTGGTGCACGACATGCCGGGGATGACGCGCGACCGCCATTACGGGCGCGGACGCATCGGTGAAAAACCGTATCTGGTGGTCGACACCGGCGGTCTCGAACCGGTGGCCAAGGAAGGCATCATGGCCGAGATGGCCCGCCAGACGCTGCAGGCCATCGACGAGGCCGACGCGGTCATTTTTATGGTCGATGCGCGCAGCGGCATCACGCCGCAGGACAAGGTGATCGCCGACCGCCTGCGTCGTGCGACCTGCCCGGTGCTGCTGGCGGTCAACAAGGCCGAAGGCATGAACCGCGCGGTGGTGACCGCCGAATTCCATGAGCTGGGCCTGGGCGAGCCGCTGGCGATTTCCGGCGCGCATGGCGACGGCATCGCCGATCTGGTGGACATGGCGCTGGCACCGTTTCCCGAAGAGGAAGAGCAGACCGACGATTTCGGCATCCCGAAAATTGCGCTGGTGGGTCGTCCCAACGTCGGCAAGTCGACGCTGGTCAACGCGCTGGTCGGCGAGGAGCGCGTGATCGCGTTCGACCAGCCGGGCACCACGCGCGACTCGATCTATGTCGAGTTCGAGCGCGACAACAAGCCCTACATCCTGATCGACACCGCCGGCGTGCGGCGCCGCGGCAAGGTGTTCGAGACCTTCGAGAAGTTTTCCGTCATCAAGACGCTGCAGGCGGTCGAAGACGCCAACGTGGTGGTGCTGGTGCTGGACGCGCGCGAAAACATTTCCGAGCAGGACGCCCACCTCGCCGGCTTCGTGCTGGAAACCGGCCGCGCGCTGGTGGTGGCGATCAACAAGTGGGATGGACTCAGCCCCGAGCAGCGCGAAGACATCAAGCGCGACATCGGACGCAAGCTTGCCTTCCTCGACTTCGCCCGCTTCAACTACATTTCGGCGCTGAAGAGCAAAGGCCTCGATGTCCTGCTGAAGGACGTCGAAGCTGCGCACGCTGCCGCCTTCATCAAGATGACCACGCCCAAGCTCACGCGGGTGCTGGAAATGGCGGTGGAGCAGCATGCCCCGCCGAAGAACGGCCTGTTCCGGCCGAAGCCGCGCTACGCCCACCAGGGCGGCAAGAATCCGCCGGTCATCATCCTGCACGGCAACGCGCTGGAAGGCCTGCGCGACGACTACAAGCGCTATCTGGAGGCCAGCTTCCGCAAGGCGTTCAAACTGCAGGGCACGCCGCTGCGGATCCAGGTCAAGGAAGACACCGGCAAGAACCCGTTCGAAGGCAAGAAGCGCGCCCCGCTCACCGAGAGCGAGGCGACGCGGATGCGGCGCAAGAAGCGGGTGCGGCGCAAGGTCCACGGCGCCGACTGAACATCCACCCGCTAGGGGCAGGCCGTGGTTGTAAAGCCGCTGAAGCGGCAACAACCACGCTCAGTCCAGCCAGCGCACCAGATAAAACAGCTTGAAACCTTCGGAAGAGCGTGACGGGCCGCTGGCAATGGCGGCGTGGCGGCTCTTTTCCGGGTCGGCGTGCGCGCGGGCCTCGTCCTCGCTGGCGTAGACCTCGACCACGCCTTCGGGGAAGCGCTTGCGGGTCGTCCTGCCTGAAGGCGCATAGATCACCACCGCCGAGGTGCCGACGACCTTCGATTCGACATCGGTGAACAAACTGGTGGCTTGCGGCATCGGGATGTCTCTAAACGATGCATCGCTGAATGCGATGCATCAGTGCGTCTTCTTGGGAATGCTGGTGATTTTTACCGCGTGCGAGTTGGGCGTCTCGTCGGTGAAGTGAGGACGCTCGTCCAGCGTACGGCCGGTCAGCCGGGCCAGTTCGGTCTCGCGGCTGGAAATCACCACCAGGCAATCCTTGATGCCGAGGATGGTCGCCTCGGTCAGCGGGCTGGGGTTGCCGTCGCGCGGCGCGGTGTCGCGCACGATGGAAGTGAGGGTCTTGCGCATCATGCGCATCAGGCGCTGCTCGTCGTGCAGGGCTTTGTCGTCCATGGGGGTACTCCGGAAACAGCAAGGAATTACCATTGTCGACGCCGGCCGCGGCCACGTCAACGGAAGCCCTGGTCCGGGCGGGGATAAAAAACCCGAGTGCGGGCATAAGCAGATTGAACTGCGGCTGCGGCGAGCCTGCACTATGCTTGCCAGCTGAGGAGCCCCCCATGTCAGACAGCCCGAACGATTCGAAGGACGTCCGCGAAATCCGCATCAACCCCATTGTGCCCGCAGAGTCGGTGCTGGTCGCCACCGCGCGCAGCATGCGCCCGAAGAAGGCCGAGGAACTGGCGCCGCGCGACACCCGCAAGCACGTCGAGACCTGCCCTTTTTGCCGCGGCAACGAGCACAAGACGCCGCCGCTGATCCTGAGCTGGCCGGAGACCGGCGACTGGCAGATACGCATGGTCGAGAACCTCTATCCGGTGCTGGGCGACGACCGCGAGCAGTCCAATTTCAACTTCGGTCTGCAGCAGACGATCGATGGCTACGGCCGCCATGAGGTCATCATCGACCACCATGAACACGGCATCGCCATCCACGAAATGGCCGAATCGCACCTGGCGGCACTGTTTGGCGTCTATCAGACGCGCATGCGGCAGCTGTTCGAGTCGGATGAGCGGCTGAAATACGTGCTGATTTTCAAAAATTTCGGCCCCGCCGCCGGTGCCTCGATCCCGCATACCCACAGCCAGGTAATCGCGATGCCGGTGGTGCCGGAAAACGTCGACGCCGAGGTAAAAAACAGCGCCGCGCACTACGCCAAGCACCATCACTGCATCTTCTGCGCGCTGATCGACGAGGCGCTGACTTTCGAAGCGACGATCTACGACCGCACCTCGGGCGCGGTGCGGCGCAAGATCAACGTCGGCCAGTACGTGGTCGAGCGCGGCGAGAAGTTCATCGCCATCAAGCCCTTCGCCAGCCGCTACGAGTGGGAAGTGCACATCCTGCCCTTGACCCACCAGGCCGACTTTCTCGACGTGCGTGAGGAGGACTTCGCCGACCTGGCGCGGGTGATGAAACGCACCATGGCGCGGCTCGATGCCGTCATCGGCGGCGCGCAGTACAACTTCTTTCTGCACGCCGTGCCGCACGATGCCCAGCAGCAGGCTCACGCCGCGAGCTACCACTGGCATCTGGAAATCTGCCCGCGCACCTCTATTCCCACCGGCTTCGAGCTGGGGTCGGGGCTGTTCGTCAACACCATTAACCCGGAGCAGGCGGCCGAGCGGCTGCGTACGGTCGATCTGTAAGCCATCACCCCGCCCTGTTGCGGTCGGCGTGGCCGTTGTGGTCATTCCCGACAGGATCCTGGGCTAGAATGAAAGGCCGCATGCTGCGGAGCCGTTTTCAAGCGACCTGTCCGTGAACCGATCCCTGTTTTGTCTGATGTCATTGCCTGCGAACCGGGGACGCCCCCTTGTTTGACCGGCACGCCGGCGGCGAGCGCGTCATCCTGGTGGCGCTCGATTTCGGCGACCCCGAGATTGCCGAGAGCGTGGCCGAGTTGCGCCTGCTGGCGTCGGGCGCCGGGCTGGACGTGCAGGGCGAGGTGACGGGCAAGCGCAGCCGGCCGGATGCCGCGCTGTTCGTCGGCAGCGGCAAGGCCGACGAGATCGCTGCGCGGGTTCTCGCCACCGAAGCCGACGTCGTCATCTTCAACCACGAGCTGTCGCCCGCGCAGGAACGCAACCTGGAGCGCCGCCTGCATTGCCGGGTGATCGACCGCACCAGCCTGATCCTGGACATCTTCGCCCGCCGCGCGCAGAGCGCCGAGGGCAAGCTGCAGGTCGAGCTGGCCCAACTGCAGCATCTGTCGACTCGCCTGGTGCGCGGCTGGACCCACCTCGAACGCCAGCGCGGCGGCGTCGGCATGCGCGGCCCGGGCGAAAAACAGCTGGAAACCGACCGCCGGCTGCTGGGGGTACGGGTCAAGGCGCTGCGCGAGCGGCTCGCCCGGCTGGGCAAGCAGCGGCGCACCCAGCGGCGTTCGCGCTCGCGCCAGCAGGTGCTGTCGGTGGCACTGGTGGGCTATACCAACGCCGGAAAATCCACTTTATTCAATGCCCTGACGCATGCCGGCGCCTACGCGGCCGACCAGCTGTTCGCCACGCTCGACACCACCACGCGCAAGATCTATCTTCCATCGGTGGGCGAAGTGGTGCTGTCGGATACCGTCGGCTTCATCACCCGCCTGCCGCACGACCTGGTGGCCGCTTTCCGCGCCACGCTGGAAGCCACCACCGAGGCCGACTTGCTGCTGCACGTGATCGATGCGTCCAGCCCCGCGCGCGAGCGGCAGATCGAGGCAGTCGACAGGGTATTGCGCGAAATCGCCGCCGACGCGGTGCCGCAGCTCAGGGTCTACAACAAGCTTGATTTGACGGGCGTTGCGCCGGGAGTCGGGCGCGACGAATATGGTAAACTGCACAGCGTGTATGTCTCCGCGCAAACCGGCGCGGGACTTGAACTCTTACGCGAGGCGCTGTCAGAAATCCTGCTCGCCGGCCGTGCTCACCTCAACGTGGGCGCGCCGAACGAAGTCTCCCTCCAACCTTCAGTTTTCTCCACATAACGCTATGGCATGGAACGACCCGCAATGGGGCAACAAAGGTAACCGTAATCCCAACGGTGGCCCTCCCGACCTCGACGAACTCTGGCGGCGCATCAATCAGCGTCTCAACGGCCTGTTCGGCAAAAAGGACACCGGCGGCAGCGGCGGCGGCGACGGTTTCTCCCCGGAGGGCTTCCCGGGCGGCGGGAATCTGGTCGGCCTGCTTGCCGGCGTGCTGGCGCTGGTATGGGTGGCGAGCGGCTTCTACATCGTCGACACCGGCCAGCGCGGGGTAGTGCTGCGTTTTGGTCAGTATGTCGAAACCACCGAGCCGGGCCCGCGCTGGCATTTTCCGTGGCCGATCGAGTCGCGCGAAATCGTCAACGTCGACCAGGTCCGCACCGTCGAAATCGGCTACCGCAACAACGTCAAGAGCAAGGTGCTGAAAGAGTCGCTGATGCTGACCGACGACGAGAACATCATCGACCTGCAGTTTGCTGTGCAGTACATCCTGAAGGACCCGGTCGAATTTCTGTTCATCAACCGCGCGCCGGAAGACAGCGCGCTGCAGATCGCCGAAACCGCGATGCGCGAAATCGTCGGCAAGAACAAAATGAACTTCGTGCTGTACGAAGGCCGTGCCGAGATCGCCGCGCGCGCCAAGCAGCTGATGCAGGACATCCACGACCGCCACAAGACCGGCATCAGCATCAGCCAGGTGACGCTGCAGAACATCCAGCCCCCGGAGCAGGTCCAGGCCGCGTTCGACGACGCGGTGAAGGCGGGCCAGGACCGCGAGCGCCTGAAGAACGAAGCCGAGGCCTATTTCAACGACGTGGTGCCGCGCGCCCGCGGTCTGGCCTCGCGCCTGCAGGCAGAAGCAGAAGGCTACAAGCTGTCGGTGATCGCGAACGCCGAAGGTGAGGCCAGCCGTTTTACGCAGATTTTGGCCGAATACCAGAAGGCGCCGCAGGTCACGCGCCAGCGACTCTATCTCGACACCATGCAAACCGTGATGAACAACACCAGCAAGATTCTGGTGGACCAGAAAGGCGGCAACAGCCTTCTGTATCTGCCGCTCGACAAACTCCAGCAGATCGTCAGCCAGCCCTACGCCAGCGCGCCGGACCTCCTGGCGCAGCCGGCGCCTGCCTCGGTCCCGGGCGATACGCGGTCGCGTGACGCCTTACGCAACCGCGATCGGGAGGCCCGGCCATGAACAAGCTCAGCGTATTTCTGATCGGTCTGCTGGTCGTGCTGGTGGTGTTGAGCGCAAGCATGTTCACGGTGGACCAGCGGCAGAACGCCCTGGTGTTCCAGCTGGGTGAAGTGGTGTCGGTGAAAACCAAGCCGGGCCTGTATTTCAAGCTCCCGCTGGTGCAGAACGTGCGCTTTTTCGATACCCGCATCCTGACGCTGGATTCGTCCGACCCCGAACGCTTCATCACTTCGGAAAAGAAGAACGTGCTGGTGGATTCGTTCATCAAGTGGCGCGTGATCGATGCGCGGCAGTTCTATGTGTCGGTCGGCGGCGACGAGACGCGCGCGCAGATCCGCCTCAACCAGACGGTCAACGACGGCCTGCGCGCCGAGTTCGGCAAGCGCACCATCAACGAGGTGGTGTCGGGACGTCGCGAGGAAATCATGAACATCATCCGCACCAAGGCCGACAGCGACGCGCGCAAGATCGGCGTGCAGGTGGTCGACGTGCGGATCAAGCGGGTCGATCTGCCGGAGACGGTGTCGGAAAACGTCTACCGCCGGATGGAAGCCGAGCGCAAGCAGGTGGCGAACGAACTGCGTTCCACCGGTGCGGCCGAGGCAGAAAAGATCAAGGCAGATGCCGACAAGCAGCGCGAGGTGATCATTGCCGAAGCCTACAGTGATGCCCAGCGCGTCAAGGGTGAAGGCGATGCCAAAGCCTCCTCCGTGTACGCCAACGCATATGGAAAGAACGCCGAGTTCTATGCGTTCTACCGTTCGATGCAGGCCTATCGCGAAAGCTTCAAGAACAAGAGCGACGTGATGGTGCTTGATCCCAGCGCCGATTTCTTCAAGTACATGAAGAATCCGCGTGCTGCCGGTGGTCAATGACCGGTTCTGACTGGCTGGGGGCAATCGGCCTGTTGCTGGTGATTGAGGGTATCCTGCCGTTTGCCGCGCCCGCCCTGTGGCGCGAGGGCTTTCGCCGGATGCTGGAGCTAGGCGATGGCCAATTGCGTTTTATCGGAGCCACCTCGATGCTGGGTGGCCTTTTTGTGTTGATGTGGCTGAATTGAAATGACTGCGTGGTTGTTGCCTGAAAACGTCGAGGATGTGCTGCCGCCGCAGGCCTGGCGCATGGAAGACATGCGGCGCGCGCTGCTCGACCTGTTCCGCAGCCGCGGCTACCAGCTGGTGGTGCCGCCGCTGATGGAATACGTCGATTCGCTGCTGACCGGTGTCGGCGCCGACCTCGACCTCAAGACCTTCAAGCTGGTCGATCGGCTGACCGGACGGCTGATGGGCGTGCGCGCCGACATCACGCCGCAGGTGGCGCGCATCGACGCCCACCTGCTGGCCGCCAATCCGGTCAACCGCCTGTGCTACGCGGGCAGCGTGCTGCACACCCAGTCCGACGGTTTTCACCGCTCGCGCGAGCCGATCCAGATCGGCGCCGAGCTGTACGGCGAAGCCGGGACCGATGCCGACCTCGAAATCCTCACCCTGATGCTGCAGGGCCTGGCCGCGTGCGGCGTCAAGACGCTGCAGCTCGATATCGGCCACGTCGGCGTCTATCGGGCGCTGGCGCAGGAAGCGGGCCTGTCGGGCGAGGTCGAACACCAGCTGTTCGGCGCGCTGCAGGCCAAGGACAGCAGCGCTGTGGCGGTGTTGACCGCAGGCCTGTCTGCCGGCCTGCGCGATGCCTTTGCCGCGCTGCCGCAGCTGTATGGCGACCGCGGCGTGCTGGCCGAAGCGCGCGCACGGCTGCCGCAATTGCCTGCGGTCGTCGCCGCGCTGGATACGCTGGAGACGCTCGACCAGGCGCTGACCCGCGTCGAGGCTGCCTACGACCTTGCCGAGCTGCGCGGCTACGGCTACCACAGCGGCGTCGTGTTCGCCGCCTACACCGGCGGGCGCAGCCATGCGATCGCGCAGGGCGGGCGCTACGACGAGGTGGGTCGGGTCTTCGGCCGGGCGCGTCCGGCCACCGGTTTCAGTCTGGATTTGCGCGAGCTGGTCATTGCCGGCTCAAAATAAGTTAGGGAGATTGCACCATGGCAGCAAAAAACGTCGTCGTCATCGGCACCCAGTGGGGCGATGAAGGCAAGGGCAAGATCGTCGACTGGCTGACCGACCGCGCGCAGGGCGTGGTGCGCTTCCAGGGCGGCCACAATGCCGGCCACACGCTGGTGGTGGCGGGCAAGAAGACGGTGCTGCACCTGATTCCGTCCGGCATCCTGCGCGACAACGTCACCTGCTACATCGGCAACGGCGTCGTGCTGTCGCCCGACGCGCTGCTGGAAGAAATGGACATGCTGATCGCCGCCGGCGTCGACGTCGTCAGCCGGCTCAAGCTCAGCGAGGCCTGCCCGCTGATCATGCCGCATCACGTGGCGCTGGATCAGGCGCGCGAAATCGCCAAGGGCGCCGGCAAGATCGGCACCACCGGGCGCGGCATCGGCCCCGCCTACGAAGACAAGGTGGCGCGCCGCGCGCTGCGCCTGCAGGACATGTTCCACCGCGAGCGCTTCGCCGCCAAGCTGGGCGAAGTGCTCGACCACCACAACTTCATGCTGAAGCACTATTACAAGACCGATGTGGTCGATTTCAACCAGACGCTCGACAGCATGATGGCGATGGCCGAGCGCCTGAAGCCGATGGTGGCCGACGTGCCGCGCAGCCTGTACGAAGTCAACAAGGCGGGCGGCAACCTGCTGTTCGAGGGCGCGCAGGGCACGCTGCTCGACATCGACCACGGTACCTATCCGTTCGTCACCTCGTCAAACTGCACCGCCGGCGGCGCCTCCACCGGCTCCGGCGTCGGCCCGTCCGCGATGCATTACGTGCTCGGCATCACCAAGGCCTACACCACGCGCGTCGGCTCCGGCCCGTTCCCGACCGAGCTGTTCGACAACATCGGCCAGTATCTCGGCGAGAAGGGCCACGAATTCGGCGCCACCACCGGCCGGGCGCGCCGCTGCGGCTGGTTCGACGCCGCAGCGCTCAAGCGTTCGATCCAGATCAACGGCGTGTCCGGCCTGTGCGTGACCAAGCTCGACGTGCTGGATGGGCTGGAAACCGTGCGGGTGTGCGTGGGCTACAAGATCGACGGCGAGGCCTGCGACATCCTGCCGGTGGGCGCCGAATCGATTGCCCAGGTCGAACCGATCTACGAAGACCTGCCAGGATGGAGCGATACCACGGTGGGGGTGCAGGCGTTCGACAAGCTGCCGCAGAAGGCGCAAACCTACCTCAAGCGCATGGAGGCGCTATGCGAAGTACCGGTGGACGTGGTGTCGACCGGCCCGGACCGGGTGGAGACGATCGTACGTCGTCACCCTTACGAGGCTTAATGTCTACAATAAGGCCTATCCAAGCAAAAAGCCGACACGAGGTCGGCTTTTTGCTTGCAACATCTGGTGCCCGGAAGAGGACTCGAACCTCCACACCTTGCGGCACACGGACCTGAACCGTGCGCGTCTACCAATTCCGCCATCCGGGCAATAAGGCGCGCATTCTAGAGAGCAGAGATTAAATTGTCAACGAACAAATCACGCAGTCGCGCAAGCAAGCACAAAATTCCGGCGATCCGCCTGGCCGATCCGTTTTACGAGCGTGAAATCGAGCGCTACGAATCGCCGCTGCCCAGCCGCGAATACATCCTCCAATTGCTGTCCGAGGCCGGCTGTCCGGTCGACGCCGAAGCCTTTGCCGAACAGCTGCAGATCACCGAAGACGAGTTCGAGCTGTTCCAGCGCCGCCTCGGTGCGATGCAGCGCGACGGCCAGCTGATGATCAACCGCAAGCGCCAGCTGTGCCTGCCGGACAAGCTCGACCTGATCAAGGGCCGGGTCGAGGGCCACCCGGACGGCTTCGGCTTCGTGGTGCCGGAAGAGGGCGGCGACGATCTTTATATGTCGCCGAAGGAAATGCACCGCGTGCTGCACGGCGACAAGGTGCTGGTGCGGGTGGCGGGTCTCGACCGGCGCGGCCGCCGCGAAGCCAAGATCGTCGAGGTGCTGGAACACGTCAACACGCACGTCGTCGGCCGCTACTACCTCGAGGGCGGCGTCGGCTTCCTGATCCCGGAAAACCGCCGCATCAACCAGGACATTCTCGTCCCCGCCGAAAACGCCGGCGCTGCGAAGTCCGGCCAGGTGGTGACGGTGGAAATCGTCACCCAGCCGGGCGCGCACAACGAGGCGGTGGGCCGCGTCATCGAGGTACTCGGCAGTTATACCGGCCCCGGCATGGAAATCGAAATCGCACTGCGCAAGCACGATCTGCCGCATGTGTTTCCGCCCGAGGTCGAGGCGCTGGCGGCCAAGCTGCCGGCGACGGTGCAGAAAAAGGACATGGCCGGGCGCGAGGACATCCGCCACCTGCCGCTCGTCACCATCGACGGCGAAACTGCGCGCGACTTCGACGATGCGGTGTATTGCGAGCCGCAGGGACGCAGCGGCTTCCGGCTGATCGTCGCGATCGCCGACGTCAGCCATTACGTGCGGCCGCGCGACGCGCTCGATACCGAAGGCTACAACCGCGGCAACTCGGTGTATTTCCCGCGCCGCGTGATCCCGATGCTGCCCGAGGCGCTGTCCAATGGCCTGTGTTCGCTCAATCCCGAAGTCGACCGCCTCGCCATGGTGTGCGACATGCAGATCTCCAGCACAGGAAACATCAAGGAATACCGCTTCTATCCGGCGGTGATCTTCTCGCACGCGCGGCTGACCTATAATCAGGTGTGGGACTGGCTCTCCGGCGCCGCCAAACCGGACGCCAGGCAGGCCGCGCTGATGCCGCATCTGAAGGCGCTGGATAAACTGTTCCGGTTGCTGCTGAAGGCGCGCGCCAAGCGCGGTGCGATCGACTTCGGCTCGACCGAGACGCAGATCATTTTCGACGACCAGGGCAAGATCAAGGCCATCGTGCCGGTGATCCGCAACGATGCGCACCGCATCATCGAGGAATGCATGCTGGCGGCCAACGTCTGCGCCTCGGATTACCTGCACGAAAACGAGCAGCCCGCGCTGTTCCGCGTCCACGAAGGCCCGACGCCGGAGAATCTCGCTGCGCTGCGCGGCTTCCTCGCCGAATTCGGCCTCGATCTCGGCGGCGGCGAAAAGCCGCACGCCAAGGATTACGCCGCGCTGCTGGAAAAGATCAAGGATCGTCCCGACCATGGCCTGCTGCAGACCGTGATGCTGCGTTCGCTCAGGCAGGCGGTCTACAGCCCGGACAACAAGGGCCACTTCGGCCTGGCCTACGAGGCCTATACGCACTTCACCTCGCCGATCCGCCGCTACCCGGACCTGCTGGTGCATCGCGGCATCAAGGCCGTGTTGAACGGCGAGAAGCTGCCCGCCAAGGGCTTGGCGGAAATTGGCACGCACTGTTCGATGACCGAGCGACGCGCCGACGACGCCACGCGCGACGTCGACGCCTGGCTGAAGACCTACTTCATGCAGGACCGCATCGGCGACGAGTACAACGGCACTGTCAGCGCGGTGACCAGCTTCGGCATGTTCGTCGCGATCGACGACATCTTCATCGAAGGCCTGGTCCACGTGTCCGAACTCGGCCAGGACTACTTCCACTACGACCAGGCCAAGCACATGATGCTCGGCGAGCGGACCGGCAAACGGTATCGCCTGGGCGACCGCGTGCGCATCAAGGTGATGCGCGCCGATATCGAAACCAGCAAGATCGACTTCAGTCTCGTCGAGCAGGAAGGCTCCGCGCTCGACATGCAGCGCGCATTCGAGAAGCGCGAGCCCGAGAAGAAATCCGCCAAGTCGAGATCGGGCGCCAAGAAGAAATGAGCGAGAAGTCCCCCGACAGGCATGCCGCGGAAAAACTGATCTACGGCTTCCACCCCGTGCTGGCGCGTTTGCGCCAGGACCCCGCCGGCATTTTCGAAATCTACCTCGACCTGACCCGGCGCGACGCCCGCGCGCGCGATCTGGTGCATCAGGCCAAGGACAACGGGGTCAAGCTCGCGCAGGTCGAGGCGGATCGTTTGACGCGGCTGGTCGGCAAGGCCGCCAAGCATCAGGGCGTGGTCGCGCGCGTCAAACCGGTTGAGCTCACGCATTCGCTCGACGAAGTGCTGGAAAACATCCAGGGCCCGCCGCTGCTGGTGATCCTCGACGGCGTCACCGACCCGCACAACCTTGGCGCGATACTCCGATCCGCGGACGCCTTCGGCGTCCACGCGGTCATCGCGCCGAAAGACAACGCCGCCGGCATCAACGCCACCGTGGAAAAGGTCGCCTCGGGCGCCGCCGAGACCGTGCCCTACATCATGGTCACCAACCTCGCGCGCACCATCGAGGACCTGAAGGAACACAACATCTGGGTCATCGCCGCCGACATGGACGGCGACCAGCCCCTGTCCGGCATCGACGCCA
>DAHWJK010000207.1:0-11579 GCA_027344185.1 Thiobacillus sp. | reverse complement strand
CCTCTCATGAACAAGGACCAGGCTACAGGACGCATCAAGGAAGCACAGGGCAAGGCGAAGGAAATCACCGGCAAGCTGATCGGGGACGCGGGCCTGGAATTGAAAGGCAAGCTTGAACGCGCCGGCGGAAAAGGCCAGGGCCTGTATGGCGACGTCAAGGCCCACCTCAAGAAATCCTCCGGCCGGACGACCCGCTGAGCCGCACCGAACCCTTCTGACAGGAGCCATGAAATGAACCTGCTCATTCGCGATACCGAACGCATTCAGTCAGACAGCCCCGACAAGACGCGCTTCCCCAGGCTGTTCCGCGCAAGAACTTTTCTCGGAGACGAGGTCTACAATCAGAGAGAAGACCGGCTGGGAATACTCAAGGAATTCATGTTCGACCTCCAGAGCGGCAAGATCTGCTATGCCGTCATGTCCTCCGGGGGCTTCCTGGGGGTGGGAGAAAAGCTGTTTGCGATCCCGTGGCGCGCATTGACGCTCGATGCGGAAAACGCGTGCTTCGTGCTCGACATCGCCGAAGAGCGCCTGATGAATTCGCCGGGCTTTGACAAGCGTCATTGGCCCGACATGGGCGATGCCTCCTGGGTAAAAGACATCGACACGTTTTTCGGTATCGAGCCGGAACCCTGCGCAGGAAGGGGCATCAACTTATAAGCTGCCCGCGCGTGCGCGTGCAAGCGAATCCATCCACACGAAAGGCACCTCCAGATGACCAAGAAGGCCCGTCACGCACCCGACGCATCCGCCACTCCGACCCGTCCCGATCGCGGCGATGCCGAGAATGCGGTGCGCACGCTGATCCGCTGGGCGGGCGACGACCCCGATCGCGAAGGCCTGCTCGACACCCCGGCCCGCGTCGTGCGGTCCTACGAGGAATTCTTCGCCGGCTATCTCGAAGATCCGGTGCAGCTCCTGTCGCGCACCTTCGGCGAGGTGGACGGCTACGACGAGATGGTCGTGATGACCGACATCCGCTTCGAAAGCCATTGCGAGCACCACATGGTGCCCATCATCGGCAAGGCGCATGTGGCCTACCTGCCGGGCCGGCGAGTGGTGGGCATTTCGAAGCTGGCCCGGCTGGTCGACCTCTACGCCAAGCGGCTGCAGATCCAGGAGCGCATGACAGTGCAGATTGCCGACACGCTGAACGACGTGCTGCAGCCGAAAGGCGTCGCGGTGGTGATCGAGGGCTCGCACCAGTGCATGACCACGCGCGGCGTGCACAAGCCGGGCTCGGCCATGGTCACCAGCCGCATGCTCGGCGCTTTCCGCGACGATGCCTCCACCCGCCGCGAGTTTCTGGCAATGATCGGCCGCACCGGCGTGGGGCCGCTGAATAATTCATGAGCGGCGCAATCATGAATGGGGCAATTCCCGAGCAGGCGCAACTCATGAACGGGCCGCCCTCCCCTCCGGCTGCTCGGTCCGGCATCCCCCGCAAACGCTGATGATCAAAGTTCGCAAAGGCCAGGCCCCGGCCCCCCTCACGCGTGCCGAGTTCGGCACCCGCTTTCGGGCTGGTTTCGCCGACCCGGCGTTCCGTGCCGAAGACGCATCCCTTGCCCGCCTCGAAGAGATTGCATGGCAGGCCTATACCGACTATCGCAAGTCGCCCTTCACCCAGAAGGCGGGGCCCGGGTTTGCCGACCCGGACTATGACCTGTCGTCCGAATGGCTGGCGACGAAACAGCGCATCGACGAAGCGCAGCAGCGCCAGGCCGATCCGGCAAGCCCGTCGCGGGTGTTGCTGGTGTGCGGCGCGGCGCGCAACGATGGCACCTGCCCCGGCGAAATGTCGAAGACCTTCCGGTTGCTGGAAATCGCGCGCGATACCCTGGCGCAGGCCGACCTGCAGACCGATGTGCTCGATCTGAGCCTGCTCGTCTCCGAATACGGCCGCACGATCCACCCCTGCAAGGGCTGCGTGTCGACCGCAATGCCCCTGTGCCACTGGCCGTGCAGCTGCTACCCCAACCACGCGCTCAACCAGACCCACGACTGGATGGCCGAGATCTACGCGCGCTGGGCCGCTGCCCATGCGGTGATCATCGTCACGCCGGTGTACTGGTATCAGAGCCCCGGTCCGCTGAAGCTGATGATCGATCGCCTGGTGTGCGCCGATGGCGGCAATCCCGATCCCACGTCGACCTCGGGCAAGAACCCCGACAAGGCCAAGGCACTCGAGATGGCGGGCTGGGACTATCCCCAGCATCTGGCGGGGCGCGTCTACGGGCTGATCGTCCACGGCGACGTCGCCGGCATCGAGGAGTCTCGGCGCGCGCTGTCGGACTGGCTCGACTGGATGGGCTTCATCGACGCCGGTGCGCAGGCGCGACTGGACCGCTACATCGGCTACTACGCGCCATATGCGACCAGTCACGACAGCCTCGACCGGGACGCAGCCGTGCAGGAAGAGGTGCGCAATGTGGCGCGTGCAGTGGCGCACGCCGTCGGCGAATTACGTGCCGGCCGGCTTCAGGCGGTGCAGCCGCGTTTGTCGCGCCCAAGACCCAAGTAGCCCGGGCCCCGGATGTGTTCACACCTTGCAGCGACAGCACGCATCGACGGCACGATCAGAACAGGAAATAGATGATCACCAGCAGAAAGGCCGGCACGCCCAGCAACCAGGCTACGAAATATTTCCCCATCGTCGATGCTCCTCTTGTTTACCGACCGTTACCAGATCGCGCCGCAGCGCAACTTCACTTGAGCTTCAGGGATGCCAGCCGGCGTGGCGTCGCGACGACGTCATATGAATTGAATACCTGCTGGACGGGCTTGAGCTCGGGCAGTACGTACACTATGGCCCGCTGCGTGGCCACCGTCGGACTCACATAGGTTTCGTAAAATGCGACCGGCACGTTGATGCAGCCATACGATATCCGGTTGTCGTCGATCGTCGGCGTAGCGAGACGCTCCAGGCGCCGTTCGGCAGGCTTGGTGGCGCGCACGCGATGCATCGAGACGGCAGCGTCGTAGTCGACCCAGACCACATCCTCGCCTTTCAGGTTGCGGCCGCGTTCGGCAACGAAACGACCGGCGGGGGTCGTGCGCTCTTCGGGGCGCACGTCCTCGATCGGTCGCGTGCCGATGCCGGGCACCGAGTCATCGCCCAGCGCGGCACCGAGCAGCACCGGGCTCGAACCGCGCAGGCGAGCGTCGGCGTCGAACACATAGACGCGCGCATCGCGCTTGTCGACGATGATGAAATCGGCATTCGCGTTGTCGCGCGAATCGGCGACCCAGTCGGCCACGTGGCGGGCCTCAGGCGAAGGCGACACGTCGCCAAAATCCGCCAGGCGGACCCCGCCCTGCGACGAAGGCAGGAAGGACATCGCAGACAAGATCGGCATGCCGCCGGACACCGCGCCCAGCGCAAGCACGGCAACCGCGGCGACCGCGCCGATCGTCAGCGATTTGCGGATGGCCGCGCGCTTGCGCACGCGCCCATCCCGTAATGTCGATTCAGCGTGCATGGTGCAGCCTCTCCGCATGCAACCCGGCCAGGCCGGGCACCACTGCCATGTCAAGGGCGCCGGCGCTCAGCGGAGCCGGCGCCCCTGCACAACGCAGACTGCCCATGCCGGCACAGCACTTAGTTGCGGTCTGCACGTGCCACGCGCTCGTTGTACATGGGTTCCGAACGCGACGTGCTGGTCGAGTCCATGTTGCTGGTGGAGTCCGTGCTGGTGGAGTCCATGCTGCTGGAGCCCGGGGTGGTGGTACCGGTGGCATCCTGCTGATTCATGGTGCCGCTGGTGCCCTGGTTCGTGGTCCCGGTCTGCGTGTCGCTATAGGTGGACTGTGCGTAGGCAATGCCCAGCACGCTCGCCATCGACAGGGCGGCAACAGTTGAAACGACGATATTTGCTGCTTTCATGATCAATCTCCTTCAGTTGGGTTTCGTCGCCCATGCCGGATGGCACGGACTAGTGACAAGACTAGGCTTCTGGCTAAAAACCGCTGTAGGACTTGCACAAGACTTCTGTAGGACATGTCCGAATTTTTTCGTGGACCGACCGGGCGGCCGGATCGGTTCGGCACCGCACAGACCCCGGCGCGGCGAGCGGCCAGACTTGAACCTTGATCCGACTGGATTCGGGGAGTCTGAAATGAACGCAAACAGTGGAGAAGCGCCCCACCTTGCCCCAGGCGCCGCGACCCTGCCCGGTAGGGGAAGGCCGCGATCAGACCCACCGGCGGGTCCACCAGGTTGACCCCGAGGATCTGACAAACACCCTGCGCGTTTGGGGGAACCATCCCGCGGCGCGCCCTGTCTCCCGCCGTAGAGTCTGCAGCGGCACCGATCTGAACACGCAAGCGCCCCCCCGCCTTCCGCTGCAGCCTGCGACATCGATCCGAGAGGAAAGCGATATGGACCGAATACCCGTTTTGAACTGTTTCGCCCCGGCAGAGGTCGGCTCCTCATGAGTTCCGCACCCCAGACCGGCAGTAACCGTCCCCCGGTTGTGAGCTATTCCAGCCCCGGCTGCACCTGTCCCCGCTGCCAAGGCCCCGCCGTTCGCATTCCGCGGCGGTTGCCGGACCTGCTGCTGAGCATGTTCGTCACCGTCGGGCGCTTTCGCTGCACCGCAGAAGACTGCGGCTGGGAAGGCAAGATGCGGGTGAAGCGGCATCCCCTGCTGGTGCAGGGCCCATGGTGAGCGCCGCGATCGGTAATACGATCCTCGATAGCCTGCTGCGCACGGTGTGGCCGACCGCCACGAGGCTGATCGGCGGGCTGCTGATCGGCATGACGCTGTCTGGCGCAGGGACGGCGCTGGCCGCCGGGCCGGATGCGTCCGCCGCCGCGCTGCACGCCCGCTATGCCGCGCTCGGGGAGCGTCTCGACAACAACCCGTTCCGCCGTGCGCTGACGCTCGATTCGTCGGAATCGGACAACGAGGTGAAGGGCGACATCCACGCCCGCATCGACTACCCGTTTTCCACCGTTCGCACGGCACTCAACGACCCGGCGCACTGGTGCGACGTGCTGATCCTGCACATCAACACCAAGCATTGCCGCGCCGATGCCGACGGCACCATGCTCGCCGTCAGCATCGGCAAGAAAACGCCGCAACCGATCGAGGATGCCTATCCCATTGCGTTTTCCTATCGCGTCGTCGCGGCCACGTCGAAATATCTGGAGATCGAGTTGCATGCACCGGAAGGGCCGCTCAGCACCCGCGACTACCAGATCCAGTTGCAGGCGGTGCCGGTTGAAAACGGCCGCACCTTTCTGCGCCTCACCTATTCGTATGACTACGGCACCGCGGGCCGCATCGCGATGAAGACCTATCTCGCCACGCTGGGCAGCGGCAAGGTGGGATTCACCCGCACCGGCAGGCGGCCCGGCGGCGCGCCCGAGCATATCGGCGGCATGCGCGGCGTGGTGGAACGCAATGCCATGCGTTACTACCTGGCGATCGATGCCTATCTGGCCACCTACGGAACGCCATCGGCCCAGCAGTTGCAGCAGCGCCTGAACACCTGGTTTTCCGCGACCGAGCAATACCCCCGCCAGTTGCGCGAGCTCGATCGGACCGCCTATATCGACATGAAACGCAGCGAGTATCAGCGCCAGCAGACGGTGCAATAGCGCAGCCTGCACAGCGCGCGCCCCGGCGAATTGAAATAAATGGAATCAATGCAGGCCTTGCCTGTCGCTATGCGTCCTGACCGACGCCCCTGACAGGCGGACGTTCTCTGCACCCGGTCAGCGCAGCCTGCGTCCGATCTGCCACGCCAGCCAGCCGCGCCGCAGCCATTTGCCCACGCCCCGGGGTCGCACCGCCGCAAACAGCAGCGCGGCGCCGAGGATCAGGAACGGACGGCTTCTGAGATACCGGAACGCGGCCACGCCCTGGTCGACCCGCGCCAGCCGTGCGCGCCAGGGTGCCATGTCGTTCGCCAGCGCGGTTCGCTGGAACGCGGCCTGCGCAACCAGCTGGCGACGACGTTCGGCCAGTTGGGCGAGTGTCAGGTTCATGGCCGGGCGTTGAGGTGCTGGCGGTCTTTGGACAGCTCTGCGAGGCTCGCCTCGAACAGCCGCGGCCGGGTGCGGGCCTTGTGCAGGGCAAACACCGCCAGACCTGCGCCGGCTCCCAGAAATAATCCGGTCAGGCCGCCAAGTGCCGTGAGCCGGTACGTGTCCCAGAAGACGACGACGATCAGCATCGCCAGCAGCACCACGCCCACGCCAAAGCAGAACAGGGCCAGCAATCCCAGCACCAGTAGCCGGGTCAGATGCACCCGCTCTTCGGCGATGTCGGTGGCCAGCAGCTCAAGACGGGTTTGAACAAGGCCGACCAGGCTCCCCGACAGCGTTTTCAGGGAGTCGAACAGGCCGCTCCCTGGCGCGTGCGATTCGTCTGACATCTTCGGCCTAGCGACGCCCGATCAGCACGCCGATGATCAGGCCAATGCTGGCCGCAGCGCCGACAGCCTGCCAAGGATGCACGTGTACATATTCGTCGGTTGCCCTGGCAGCGGCCTTGGTCTTGGCCAGCATCGCGGCCTGAGCTTCGCTCATTCTGACCTTGGCGGTCGCCAGCGAGGCTTCAGCCTTGGCGCGCGCGGCCGCCAGCGCCTCGCCACCCTGGCCGGCCGTCGCTTTCAGCAGGGCTTCCGCATCGGAAACCACCACCTTGAAATCATGGATCAACTGTTCTTTCGTCACAGTGGGAGATTCTGCATTGGCAGACGTGTTATTCGCATTCATGGAAAAGTATTCCTCTTGGTGAATCAAGTTCAAAAAAAGCCCACGCCCGATTGCTCGCGTGAACCGGCTCAAGGCATCCTGGTTATTCACTTCATGACAGAACACTCGCATTACAACCTTAGACTTTCCCAAGGCCGTTGCAAAGGATCGCCCGCATCGCTGCGTCTGTTCAGGCGGGTCAGATTAGGGGGAAATGGGCAGCCGGTCGGTGCGCCAGCGCACAGTGCGCGGTCATCCGCTGGGATCTTGATGGTGTGGCGCCCCGAAGACGAATCGAACGTCCGACCTACCCCTTAGGAGGGGGTTGCTCTATCCACTGAGCTACCGGGGCGTGGCGGCATTCTACCGAATCGCGCGGGCATTGCCGACCGCCGATTGGGGCAGAACCTGACTATGATGGAGGCAGGAGAACGTATGATCCAAACAATGCTGGTTGTCGTGGCCGCGCTGCTGGTACTGGCGAGTGCCGCCCTGTGGATGCTGCGGCCGGGACCCCGACGGACGGAAGGCAGCACCGCGCCGGATTTTGCGTTGCAGGATCAGGATGGGCAGCTCCATCGGCTGGCCGATTACGCGGGCCGCTGGCTGGTGCTGTATTTCTACCCCCGCGACGACACGCCCGGCTGCACCGTGGAAGCCTGCCGCTTTCGCGACGACATCGACATATTGAATGCGCACACGGCCGCCGTGCTGGGCGTCAGCATCGACAGCAGCGCATCGCACGCCGACTTTGCCCGAAAATACCGGCTGCCGTTTCCGCTGCTGTCCGACCCGGACGGCAAAACAGCAGCAGCCTACGACAGCCTGCTCAATCTGGGCGTGGGGCGCCTCGCCCGCCGTCGCACCTTCATCATCGCGCCGGACGGGCGCATTGCCGCCCGCTTCGACCGCGTGCGGCCCGCACATCACGTTGCCGAGGTGACGCGTACCCTGGCGACCCTGCAAAGCGCCGACGCGGGGCGACCCGCGCCGGCCGCCCCCGAATAGCGCGCTCGCCGACACGACATGCTGCGGGGACTTGCGCTCAACACCCGAATCGCTTTCACCGCGCTGATCGCCCTGATCTGTGTCCTGCTGATCAACAGCCTGTATCAACTGCATGAACTGGGCGCGCAGATTGATGTCGTCGTGGAGCACCACAACCGAAAAATCGACTTCATCACCCAGACCCAGGTGGCTTCTCACCTCCGCACCGACAGCCTGTTTCGCATGGCGCTGACCGAAGACCCGTTCGAGCGCGACGCCTATTTCATGGAATTCAATCGCGCGGGATTCCTCGTCGGCAGCGGCCGCAATGCCCTGCGTTCGCTGGGCTTGACCGCCGCCGAGCAACGCCAGTTCGACGAGCAGACGCGCCTGGTCACCAAAATCCAGTCGGTGCAGGAACGCGTGGTCGATCTGTTCAACGCCGATCTCGAAACGCAAGCGCGCCAGCTTCTGGTGCAGGAAGCGATCCCGTTACAGGAAGCGTTCAACCAGCATCTGGCCGACTTGCGCAACGCCTACCAACGCGCCAATCTGGCCGCCCAGCAGCGGGCGCGGACCACCTACCGGCGCGCGCTGCTCCTCACGCTGGCGTTCGGTCTCACGGCGATCGGCCTGGCGGCCCTGATCGCCTGGAGCACGCTGCGCCGGAACCGGCTGAAATCGCAGCAGATCCACCAGCACCTGAAGGCGCTCGAGCATTCGCGCAGTGCGCTGCGCGAGGAAGCCACGCACGACCCGCTCACCGGACTGGCGAACCGGCGGCTGTTCTATGACCGCCTGCAGCAGGCGATTCTTCATGCCAATCGCTACGGCAGCAAACTGGGCCTGCTGTATGTGGACCTGGACCGCTTCAAGGAGATCAACGACACACACGGACACCATGTCGGCGACGCCGTGCTGACCGAGGTGGCCAGGCGCCTTACCGATAGCGTGCGCGACTCCGATTCGGTCGCGCGGCTCGGCGGCGACGAGTTTGTGGTGCTGCTGACGGAATTGCAGGCGCGCGAGGACTATCGGGCGGCTGCGAAAAAAATCGAACAGGCGCTCAATGCCGGGAGCCGGTTTTACGGACTCGACATCGACATCGCCGCCAGCATCGGGGAAGCGATCTATCCCGACGACGGCACCGACGAGGATGCCCTGGTGCGGGCCGCCGACATGGCCATGTACCGGATCAAGTCCGCGAGGGCAGGCGAACGCAGGCGCGCGCCCCCCGCCGAATGAGGCTGCTCAGCGCGTCAGCCGGGCGGCCAGACGTTCGCGGCGCGCCTTGGCACTCCATATCCACACATACTGCATGCCGGAGATCGCGGCGATCGCGAACACGCTGACAAACAATGGCTGCAGCCAGTCCGTCAGATCGAACAGCCCGGCGAGGCCTGCCAGCACCAGCGTCAGCAGCGCGAATTCGGCAAACATGTGGGCCTTTCCCAGCCAGGTGGGATGAATGTCGATGTGCCCCGCCAGCCCCCGGTAGCTCAGTGCGCCCAGCACGATGATGCTGTCGCGCAGCAAGATCGCCAGCGTCACCCACAGCGGGATCGCTCCGGCCTGGGTCAGCATCACCAAGGTGACCACGCCGAGCGCCTTGTCGGCGACGGTGTCGAGCGCGGCGCCCAGTTGCGTCATCTGATTGAGCCCGCGCGCCAGCATGCCGTCGAGGCCGTCCGACACCGCGGCGGCGAGGAACAGCCAGCAGGCCGCCTCCCAGCGCTGCTGCAGGATCAGCCACGCCACGACCGGCACCGCGACGATCCGCAGCAGCGTGATGAGGTTTGGCAGGTTGACGACGCGTTCGGTCATGCCGGCAGACTACTCAAGCCAGGGGCTGTCTGGCAAGCGTGTCCCACAGCTTGTCGAGACGCTTGATCGACACCGGATACGGCGTTTTGAGTTCCTGGGCGAACAGCGATATACGCAGTTCCTCCAGCTGCCAGCGGAAGTCGTCGAGTTCGGCAGGCGCCTCGCCCTTCACCTGGCCGCGTCGCGCCAGATACTTGTTCTGCAACGTCAGCACGCCGGCCATGCCGCGCGAATCGCGCTGCTCGGACGCGGGCAGTTTCTCGAGCCGCTTGAGGATGCCTCTCAGATAGCGCGGCAGGTCCTTCAGGTGCGTCCAGGGTGTCGCGGTGATGAAGTCCGCCGGCACCAGCGCGGCGAGATGCGCGGTTTCGTCGCGCATCGCGGCGGTGAATTGGGGCTTGGCGGCCAGGCGCGCCGCTACCTGCGCGTGCAGGTCGAGAATGTCGGCGACGTCGCGCAAGAGCGCCTGCTTCACCACGGCAATCCGCGGCTTGGCACGTTCCTTCTGCTTGCCGAAAGCCTTGGCATCGCGCGGCGTGTCGTCGTCGCCAAGGAGCGCGCGCGAGGCAATTGCGTCGATCAGCGCCGCGCGCAACTGTTCGGCGCTGCCGAAGCTGCGGAACTTCAGCGCCAGCGCGGTTTCGCGCGGCAGGTCCTTGTCGAGCTGCCTGAACTGCGCGGCGAGCGCGATCCGCAGCAGGCGCACCACGCCGCGGCGGGTCTCGGCCTCCGCCACGTCGGCCGCATCGAGCAGGCGCAGGTCGACGGTCTCGCCGTTGTCGACCAGCGCCGGATAGCCGATCAGCTCGCGCCCGCCGCGCTTGAAATTCACCTGTTCCGGCAGGTCGCCGAAATTCCACTCGACGAGGCCGGTGCGTTCGAACTCGCTGTCCTCGGCGCCGCCGCCGTAGGTGATGCGCGCCGCACCCCCGAGCTGAGCGCGCAGCGCGACGAGATCGCGGCCGCTGGCAAGTTCCTGCCCGCTGTCGTCGATCACGCTCACGTTCATCTGCAGGTGCGCCGGCAGCTCACCCTTCCATTCGTCGGGGTGAATGTCGGTGCCGGTCTGCTTGCGGATGAACGCGGCGAGCGCTGCGGTCAGCACCTGTTCGCCCGGCTTCGCCACCGAGAGAAAGGCCGTCACGGTATCGGGCAGCGGAATCAGCGGGCGGCGCTTGTCTTTGGGCAGCGACTTCAACAGCAGCGTGAGCTTTTCGCGGATCAGGCCGGGCACCAGCCAGTCGACCTGCGCTGCTTCAATTTTATTGAGCAGGTACAGCGGCAGGTGCAGCGTCACGCCGTCGAGCGGATGGCCGGGCTCGAAGCGGTACTTCAGCGTGCAGGCGACGCCGTCGACCGCCATGGCTTCCGGAAACAGCGTGTGGTCGGCGCCGAGGCCTTCGCCGAGAATGTCCTCGCGCTGCAGGAACAGAACTTTCGGATTGGCCGCTTCGGCTTCCGCCCGCCATTGCTCGAACGCCGCGCCGTTGTGCAGCTCGGCAGGGATACGTGCGTCGAACACGCGGAAGATGCGCTCCTCGTCCAGCCACACGCCCGACTTGCGCGCCTTGTGTTCGAGATCCTCGATTTCCTTGATCAGCGCCCGGTTGTGCGCGAACCACGGCGCTTTCGTGTCGTATTCGCCCGCGACCAGCGCGCCGCGGATGAAGAGTTCGCGCGACAGCACCGGATCGATCGGGCCGTAGTGGATCTTGCGCCGCGGCACCAGGGTGATGCCGTACAGGCTCACGCGCTCGAACGCCACCACGCGCGCGCCGTCCTTCTCCCAGTGCGGCTCGATGTACATGCGCGTGAGCAGATGGCGGCCCGCTGACTCGATCCACTCGGGCCGCACCTCGGCGACGGTGCGCGCGAGCAGGCGGCCGGTGTCGGTCAGCTCGGCGGCCATGATCCACTTCGGGCCTGCGCCAAGACCGCCCGAAGGGCGAGCGTCTGGCGGCGTACCCCTTGCGGGTGCTTTTTTCGCCAGCGCCGAGCCGGGATGGATCGACAGCTTGATGCCGCGCGCGCCCTGGTAGTTGCCCTCGCCGGGCTTGGGGCG
>DAHWJK010000116.1:0-30287 GCA_027344185.1 Thiobacillus sp. | reverse complement strand
CGCGAGCCGATGGCGCAGCCGCCCGGCAGACTGACCCGCGCTTCACCGAAACGCGCCAATGTCGGCCCCAGCACCAGGATCGCGGCGCGCATGGTTTTCACCATTTCGTACGGCGCTTCCTTGTGCGGGATCGATTCGCCGCACAGGGTGACGTGGTTCTGCTCGTCCAGCGTCACGCGCACGCCCATGTGGCCGAGCAGCGCCAGCATGGTGCTGATGTCCTTCAGGTGCGGCACGTTGCCGAGCTTCAGCGGCTCGGCGCTGAGCAGGCTCGCGGTCAGGATCGGCAGCGCGGCATTTTTGGCGCCGGAAATACGCACCTCGCCGGCGAGCGGGTTGCCGCCGTGGATCAGCAGGGCGTCCATTTCAGCGGGCGGCCCAGTCTTCGGGGGTGTAGGTCTTCATCGACAGCGCGTGGATCTGCGCGTGCATGCGGGTGCCGAGCGCGTCGTACACCAGCCGGTGCTGCTGGATCATGTTCTTGCCGGTGAAGGCCGGGCTGACGATGACCGCCTGGAAATGCTGGCCGTCGCCATCCAGCTCGATGTGGTCGCACGGCAGCTTTTCGGTGATCCAGCCTTTGATGTCGTCGGGGGTAACCATACGTGTCGTGCCTCTTCAGTGTCTCAGTTTGTAGCCGCTGCGCAGCAGCGCCAGAGTGAGGGCGGATATTGCCACAAAGCAGGCACCGGCGACCAGCAGGCCGAGCCAGGGATCGGTGTCGGACTGGGCGACAAACGCATAGCGAAAACCGTCGATCAGGTAGAACACCGGGTTGGCGTGCGACACGCCTTGCCAGAAGGCCGGCAGCGAATGGATCGAGTAGAACACGCCGGACAGGAAGGTCAGCGGCAGGATGAGGAAATTCTGGAACGCCGCCAGCTGGTCGTACTTTTCCGCCCAGATGCCGGCCACGATGCCGATCGCGCCCATGATCGCGCAGGCCAGGATCGCATACGCCAGCAGCCAGCCCAGATGGGGCATCTGCCACGGGGCGAACCACAGCGTCACCGCCCACACCCCGAGGCCGACCACCAGGCCGCGGATCACCGCAGCACCCAGATAGGCGAGGAAAAACTCCAGGTAGGACAGCGGCGGCAGCAGCACGAACACGATGTTGCCCTGCATCTTCGACTGGATCAGGCTCGACGAACTGTTGGAAAACGCGTTCTGCAGCATGCTCATCATCACCAGCCCCGGCACCAGGAAACTGGTATAGGACACGCCGGGATAGACCTCGATATGTTCTTCCAGCACGTGCGAGAAGATCAGCAGATACAGCAAGGCGGTGACCACCGGCGCGACCACGGTCTGCACCGCCACTTTCCAGAAGCGCAGCATTTCCTTGTAGAACAGTGCCGAAAGCCCGCTCATGTCCGTTTCATGATGTCGGTAAAGACATCCTCCAGGTCGGGTTCCTGCAGCTGCATTTCGAGCACGCGGATACCGGCGCCGCGCAGGTCGGCGAGCAGGCTTTCCAGTTCGGCATAGTCGCTGAAATTGATGCGCCAGCTGCCGTCGGCGCCGGCTTGCAGGCGACCCTGCCAGGCGGCCGGCGCGGCTGCGGGATCGATCCGCAACTGCGCGCAATGCTCGTTTGTCAGTTGCAAAAGATTGCGCGTCGTGTCGCAGGCAACGACTCGACCGCTTTTCAGCATGGCGATGCGGCCGCACAACGCCTCGGCTTCTTCAAGGTAATGCGTGGTCAGCAGGATGGTGTGCCCCTCGCGGTTGAGGCGGCTGATGAATGCCCACAGCGAGCGGCGCAGGTCGACGTCGACCCCGGCGGTCGGCTCGTCGAGCACGATCACCGGCGGTTTGTGCACCAGCGCCTGCGCCACCAGCAGGCGGCGCTTCATGCCGCCCGACAGGCTTTGCGTGTTTTTGTCCGCATGCGGGGCAAGATCGAGGTGATGCATGATCTCGTCGATCCAGGCGTCGTTGTGTTTCAGCCCGAAATAGCCGGACTGGATGCGCAGGGTCTCGCGCACGTTGAAGAAGGGGTCGTAGACCAGTTCCTGCGGCACCACGCCCAGCGCGCGGCGCGACTGGCGATAGTCGCGCACCACGTCGTGGCCCATGATTTCGGCGTGGCCGGCGTCGGCGCGGGTGAGACCGGCGAGAATGGAAATCAGGGTGGTCTTGCCCGCCCCGTTGGGGCCCAGGAGGCCGAAGAACTCGCCTTGCTGGATGTCGATCGAAACGCCGTCGAGTGCCTGGGTGGTGCGAAAGCGTTTGCGTAACTCGCTGACGCGGATGGCGGGCGTCATGCCGGCAGCAGCTCGGCCACTCCGTACAATTCGGCCAGCGTGGTGATGCTTTCGGGCAAACCGGTGCAGGTCAGCGTATGGCCCGCTTGCCTGGCCTGCCGCATGGCGCTGAATACCAGTGCAAGCGCGGCCGAATCGACACTCTCGACCGCGCTGAAATCCAGCGCGGCCAGGCCGCCTGCAATGCGCGGCTGCAATTCGCGCAACAGGCCGCCGACACTGTCGACGGTTACTGCGCCGCCGATACGGCAGCAGGTATCGTCGCAGGCGATCACGACCCGGAACGCGGGGCCGGGCTGGCCGGGCCATGCGCGGACTGGCTGGCCATCGTCTTGATCAGGCCGTCGATGCCGTGCTGGCGGATGGTGTTGGCAAAGGACGCGCGGTAATTGGTCACCAGGCTGACGTTGTCAATCGTCACGTCGTAGACCTTCCAGCCGAACGAGGTCTTGTACATGCTGTAGTCGATGGGGATCGGCTGGCCGCCCGGCTGGCGGATCTCGGATCGTACGGTCACATCGGTGTCGGTCGGCTTCAGCGTCAGCGGCTTGAACTCGACCGTCTGGTTGGAGAACGCGGTCAGCGAACTCGAATAGGTGCGCACCAGCAGGTTGCGAAATTCCGTCACCAGCTCCTGTTTCTGCTTGGCGGTGGCGCGCGGCCAGTTTTTGCCGAGCGCGAGCTGGGTCATGCGGTTGAAGTCGAAATTGGGCAGGATCTTGGCTTCCACCAGCTGGTGGAGTTTCGCCTGGTTGCCGCTCTGCAATTCCTTGTCCCGCTTCAGAATCTCGAGCACTTCCTGGGTGGTGGTGCGTGCCAGCACGTCGGGCGCAATGTCGTTCGCCAGTGCGGGCGCGATGAAGCCGGGCAGAAACGCAAGCAGCAGTAAAAATGATCGCAACATGTTCAGCTCTTCCTGTATGAAAAATCGGGTTTTTAAAGAGGTCGGGGCCTGAGTTCGACGCCGGCCGTTTACTTCAGTTCACCCGTCAGGCGCTCCAGCTGCGCCACATTCATGTTGTAGTCGTTGATCGTGCGCAGATACTCGGTCTGCGCCAGCGTGTAGTTCTTGATTGCGTCGGCCACCCTGTCGGCGCTTTCGAGCCCGGCCGAAAAATCGGCCAGCGACGCCACCATCCAGCGGCGGGCCGCGGCAGCGCCTTCGGCGAGATCGCGCTGCGCCTCGAAATTGGCCTGCGCATGCGCATAGGCTTCGCCCACTTCGAACGGAATCCCGGCCAGCGCAAAGGCCTTCTTGTGATTCAGCGCTTCCAGCTCGGCCTGCGCCTGGTTGATGCGCGCGCTGGCCACGCCAAATACCGAATCCCACTTCACGCCGACTACCGGCGTGATACCGCCGCCGTTGAAGGGGTCATAAAGATAGGGATTGTCCAGTCGCTCACGCTGCGAGGCATAGTTGAACTGGCCGATCACGCCGGCATAGACATCCGGCATGCGCTCGGCCTTCTTGGCGGCGACCAGGGCGCGACGGGCGCGCAGACCGGCTTCGAGCTGCTGCATTTCGGGGCGGTCCTGAAGCGCGCGTGCCTGGAAATCGGCCAGATCGAGCTGCGGAAAGCCAACCGGCTCGATGCGCTCGTCGGCCACCTCGAGGTCGGACTGCAGGCCCACGCCGGTCAGCACTTTCAGGCCGTCGAGGCTGATTTTCTCGATCGCACGCGCCTGGTGCACGTATTTGGCCAGCAGGCCGCGGGCTGTTTGCAGTGCATACAGGTCGGACTGCTTCGACTCGCCGCTTTCCTCCTTGAGGTTGCGTTCGACCGTGGCGATGGACTGGTTCAGGCGGCTCTGCATGTCCTCCAGGAAAAAGCGGGTGTCGCGCGCGGTCAGGTAACCGTAATAGGCGCGCTTGGTGTCGTACACCGTGTCGGTGCGGCTCTGCTTGAGCTCGCCGCGCTTGAGGTCGATATTGCCCTGCGCCGCCTCGCCGTAGCGCTCGACCTTGCCGAAGGTGTAGAGCGGCTTGATCAAGGCGAAATCGAGGTGGGTCCATTCGGAAATGCGGTCGAACTTGTCGCCGTCGGTGCGCGGCGTGGTGCCGCTGTAGGCGCCGTTCTGATAGAACCCGCCCTCGACGCCCGGCGCCAGCCCGATGAAGGCATTGGCGCTGACGCGCCAGCCGGCATTGCCCTGCACTTCTTCCAGCATGCCGCGCGCGGCCTCGACCACCTGCTCGCGCTCCTTGATGCGGGGGTCGGCCGCCAGGCTCATTTGCACGGCCTGCTGCAGGTTGATGGTTTCCGCCTGCCCGGGCAGCGCGGCCAGCAGCACGCCGGCTGCAAGAAACGTCTGGGTGAGTGGCTTGATTTTCATTGGGGCGCCCCTTCTTGAGCCTTACCGTAGATAAACTGTCCGATCAGGTTTTCCAGCACCACCGCCGACTGGGTGAGGAAAATCCGGTCCTGGTCCTTCAGGGTCTGGGCGTCTCCACCCGCTTCCAGACCGATATATTGTTCGCCCAGCAGCCCCGACGTCATGATCGCGGCCGAGGTGTCCTTGGGAAAAGCATAGCGCTTGTCCAGCCGCAGCGTAACGGCGGCTTCGTAGGTTTCGTTGTCGAAGCGGATGTCCGCCACCCGCCCCACCACGACGCCCGCGCTTTTCACCGGTGCGCGCGGCTTTAGGCCGCCGATGTTGTCGAAACGCGCAACGACTTCGTAGCTGCTCGATGTTGTTACGGCATTCATGCTGCCGACCTTGAGGGCGAGGAACAGCAGCGCCACGATGCCCGCAATGACGAATAATCCCACCCATAAATCGAGTACGGTTTTGTTCATTTAGCCCAACCCCCGGAACATGAATGCAGTCAACACAAAATCCAGCACCAGCACGGCCAGGCTGGAAGTCACCACGGTCCGCGTGGTGGCGCCCGACACACCTTCGGCGGTCGGCGGCGCGTCATAGCCCTCGAACAGCGCGATCGTGGTGATGGCAATGCCGAATACCACGCTCTTGATCACGCCATTCAGAATGTCCTCTTCAAAGTCGACCGCGCTCTTCATCTGCGACCAGAACGCGCCTTCGTCGACCCCGATCAGCTGCACGCCGACCAGATAGCCGCCGAAAATGCCCATGGCCGAGAACAGCGCGGCCAAGAGCGGCATCGAAATCACGCCGGCCCAGAAACGCGGCGCCACCACGCGGGCGATCGGGTCGACCGCCATCATTTCCATCGCCGACAGCTGCTCGGTCGCCTTCATCAGCCCGATTTCAGCGGTGATCGCAGACCCGGCACGGCTGGCGAACAGCAGCGCCGCCACCACCGGCCCGAGTTCCCGCACCAGCGACAGGGCCACCAGAATCCCGAGCGCCTCTTCCGAGCCGTAGGTCTGCAATGTCTCGTAGCCCTGCAGGCCGAGCACCATGCCGACGAACAGACCCGACACCAGGATGATGATGAGCGAGAGCACCCCGGTGAAGTACATTTCGCGAATGGTGAGACCGAAGCGGCGGAATGCAGTGCCCGAATGCAGCAGTACCGCCACGAAGAAACGCGCCGCGAACCCGATGCGCCAGGCGCCCTGGATCGTGCGGTTGCCGAGATTTTCGATAGATTGCCTAAGCACGTGCCGCCTCCAGTTGCAAATCCTCGGCGTACGGTGGCGCCGGGTAGTGGAACGGCACCGGGCCGTCGGATTCGCCATGCACGAACTGGTGCACGTAGGGCAAACCGGACGCGCGAATCTCGTCCGCCGTGCCTTCGGCGACGACCATGCCCTCCGAGACGAAATACACGTAATCGACGATTTTCAGGGACTCCTGCACGTCATGCGTCACCACGATCGAGGTCAGCCCGAGCGTATCGGTCAGGCGCCGGATCAGGTTGCCGGTCACCCCCAGCGAAATGGGGTCGAGCCCGGCAAAGGGTTCGTCATACATCATCAGCATCGGTTCCAGCGCAATCGCACGCGCCAACGCCACCCGCCGCGCCATGCCGCCGGACAGTTCGGCCGGCATCAGGTGCGCCGCGCCGCGCAGCCCCACCGCATGGAGCTTCATCAGCACCAGGTCGCGGATCGCATCTTCCGGCAGGTCGGTGTGCTCGCGCAACTGGAACGCCACGTTGTCGTACACCGTCATGTCGGTGAACAGCGCGCCGAACTGGAACAGCATGCCCATCTTGCGGCGCAGCCGGTAGAGGCCGGCCGGGTCGAGCTCGCCCAGCGACTCGCCGGCCACGCGCACGCGTCCCTCGCCGGGCCGGATCTGCCCGCCGATCAGGCGTAAAAGCGTGGTTTTGCCGCAACCGCTGCTGCCCATGATGGCGATGACCTGGCCGCGTCGGGCGGTCAGGTTGATGCCCTTCAAAACCGGCCGGGCACCATAGCCAAATACGACATCCTCGATTTCGACCAGTGTGTCGTGTTGCAAGACATCGGGCCTGTGTTTTTATAGAGCCGCCATTTTACCGGAGCGCCCCGTCCCGTCGTCATCCACCGGCGAGGGGACGGAAAATTTTAGTAGCCCATCACCTGCGTCAGCGTCTCGGCCTGCTCGAGCAGGTCGAGATTGCCGCTGCGGCTGAACACGAACAGGGCCTCGCCGGTCGCCGCCTGCCGGGCAATGCGCTGCGCCAGCAGACGAAGGTCGGGGGTTTCGTCCAGCCACCATACGTGTTCGGCCTGCCAGGCCGGCGTGGCAGCCAGCACCCGCGCGGATTCGGGCATGCGTGGACCCGACGTGGCCGGCTCCAGCACGAAATGGAAGTCCTCGCGGGTATCGTAGAGCCAGTGCGCCCAGGTCGCCTCGGACGCGGCCTGCCAGACCGCAACCGGCAGGAAGACCGCTGAAAATCGCGTGTTGTAATAAGACAACAGCCAGTCGTCCGGCAGGTCGTCGGGGTACAGGCGGCCGCGCCAGGCGGGGTGCTGCCAGCCCACGGCGCCGATCAGGACAAGCGCGCGCGCGGTCATCGCAAGCGCGCCTCAGGCGCGGCGCCAGGTGGTGCCGCCCGCCCCGTCTTCCAGCACGATACCGGCCGCGGCGAGCGCGTCGCGGATGCGGTCGGACTCGGCGAAATCCTTTGCCTGGCGCGCGGCCCGGCGCGCCGCGATCAGCGCGTCGATGTCGCTTGCGGACAGGCTGCCGTCTGCGCCCCCCGCCTGCAGGAAATCGGCCGTATCGCGCTGCAGCAGCCCCAGCACGCCGCCGAGACTGCGCAAGGTGTTCGCCGCAGTCACATCACCCCGGTTGGCCTCGCCGGCCAGTTCGAACAGCACGGCAAGGGCTTCCGGGGTGTTGAAGTCGTCGTCCATGGCCGCACGGAAGCGCTGTGCGGCGGGCTGGGTCCAGTCGGGCGCCGACGTTTCCGGCGGTGCGAGCTTCAGCGCGGTGTAGAGCCGTGCCAGTGCGCCTTTGGCGTCGTCGAGATGGGCATCCGAATAGTTCAGCGGGCTGCGGTAATGCGCGCGCAGAATGAAAAAGCGCACCACTTCGGCGTCGTACTGTTCCAGCACTTCGCGGATGGTGAAGAAATTGCCCAGCGACTTGGACATTTTTTCGTTGTCCACCCGCACGAAGCCGTTGTGCAGCCAGTAATTGACGAATTTGCAGCCGTACGCGCCCTCGGACTGGGCGATCTCGTTTTCGTGATGCGGGAACTGCAGGTCCTGTCCGCCGCCGTGGATGTCGAAATGCGGGCCGAGCAGGTCGGCACTCATCGCCGAACACTCGATGTGCCAGCCGGGGCGGCCCGGGCCCCAGGGTGAGTCCCAGGCCGGCTCGCCCGGCTTGGCGGCCTTCCACAGCACGAAATCCATCGGATCGCGCTTGCTGGGGTCGATTTCCACCCGCTCGCCGGCACGCAGCTCGTCGAGGCTCTTGCCGGACAGGCGGCCGTAGGTCGGGAAGCCGCGCACGCTGTAGTAGACGTCGCCGTTGGGCGCCGGGTAAGCGAGGCCCCTGTCGATCAATTGCCCGATCAGCGCCAGCATCTGCGCCACATAGTCGGTGGCGCGCGGCTCGTGGTCGGGCGGCAGCACGCCGAGCGCGCGCTCGTCGGCGTGCATCGCCTCGATGAAACGCCCGGTCAGTGCAGCCGGGGTTTCCTTGTTTTCCTGCGCGCGCCTAATGATCTTGTCGTCGATGTCCGTTATGTTTCTTACGTATTCGACCCGATAGCCGCTTGCGCGCAGCCAGCGGGTCACCATGTCGAACACCACGAACACCCGCGCGTGCCCCAGGTGACACAGGTCGTAGACGGTCATGCCGCAGACGTACATGCGGACCTGGCCGGGCGTGAGCGGAACGAAGGCTTCCTTGATACGCGTGAGGGAATTGGTAATGTGCAGCATGGGTGCGAGCGGGCTACGGACAGAATGGCGACTGGCGGGAATCAAGCGGCGCGCCGACTGTCTCAGCCGGGTCGATAATGGTTAGAATGCCTGTTTCCCCAAGATGATTCGAGCATATCACATGGCCCTGCCACGTTTCTTCGCCGCTGTTGCCGCCTGCATCGTTCTCGTCAGCGCGCCGGTACTGGCCAATGAAGTCCAGGAAATCAACCAGCAGTTCCGCAAGGGCGACCTCGCCGGCGCGCTCGACCGCGCCAACCGCTATCTGGCCAAAAACCCGAAAGATGCCCAGGCACGCTTTCTCAAGGGCCTGATTCTCGCCGACCAGGGCAAGACCAACGATGCCATCACCGTGTTCACCACGCTGACCGAGGACTATCCCGAGCTGCCCGAGCCCTACAACAACCTGGCCGTGCTCTATGCCTCGCAAAGCAAGTACGACGCCGCGAAGAACGCGCTTGAAATGGCGATCCGCACCCATCCCAGCTACGCCACCGCGCACGAAAACCTGGGCGACCTCTACGCCAAGATGGCGTCGCTCGCCTACGACAAGGCGCTGGCGCTCGACAGCAAGAACGCCGCCGCGCAGACCAAGCTGGCGCTGATCCAGGACATGATCGGCGGCCAGCCGCGCAAATCCGCCGCAGTCCGTCCCCCCGCCGCGGCCCCCAAGCCCGCCGCGGTGGCCGCCGTCGCGCCCAGGCCCGCCGTTGTCGCGGCCAAACCGGTCGCCGAGCCCGCAACGGCCAACGCGGGTATCGAAGCCGCGGTCGCCCGCTGGGCGCAAGCCTGGTCGGCGCGCGACGTCGATGCCTATCTGGCCGCCTACGCCGGCAATTACGCGCCCGCCGGGATGACGCGCAGCAGCTGGGAGGCCCAGCGCCGCGACCGCATCAGCGCACCGAAGGAGATCGACGTGCAGATCAGCGACCTCAAGATCGAGCAGCAGGGTGACACGGCCAGCGCCAGCTTCCGTCAGACCTACCGTTCCGACCGCCTCACCTCCACCGTCACCAAAACGCTGCAGTTCGCCTTGCAGGGCGGCGCATGGCGCATCGTCGGCGAGACCTCCCGCTAAGCCATGTTCCGCGCACTCCTGTCCCTGCTGCTGATTGCGCCTGCGTTTAATGCCGCCGGCATGGACGCCGACCGCCAGATGGCCAGCAGCCTCCTGGCGATTTCCCAAAGCCGGATGCCGGAGGCGCTCACCGCGGTCGACCTGCTGACGCAGCAGCACCCGAATTTCCGGCTGGCGCAACTGATCAAGGGCGACTTGCTGCTGGCGCGCGCCCAGCCCCTGCAGACGCTGGGCAACACCGGCGGGACGCGCAATGCCGACCTGGAACAGTTGCGCGACGAAGCCCGCCAGCGTGTGCGCGCCCTCACCGACCCCCTGCCCAACGACAAGGTGCCGGCCTACCTGCTGACGCTGGGGGACCCGTACCGCCACGCGCTGGTGGTCGACGCCAGCCGCTCGCGCCTGTATGTCTACGCCAACCGCGCCGGGCAGCCGATCCGCGTGGCCGATTTCTACATCACCATCGGCAAGGCGGGCACCGGCAAGCAGAAGGAAGGCGACAACCGCACGCCGATCGGCATCTATTCGATTTCCAGCTTCAAGCCGCCGCGTGAGCTCACCGACTTCTATGGCAGCGGCGCCTTCACCCTGACCTATCCCAACGAATGGGATACCCGCCAGGGCCGCAACGGCCATGGCATCTGGATACACGGCAGCCCGAGCAACACCTACAGCCGCACGCCGCGCGCCAGCGAAGGCTGCGTGGTGCTGGCGAACGACGACTTGAAACGGCTGGGCCAGTACATTGAAATCGGCAACACGCCGGTCGTCATTGCCGAGCAGGTGGAATGGGTCGTCCCCGACGTTCTCAATGCGCGCCGCGACGACCTGTCCGCCGCCATCGACCAGTGGCGGCAGGACTGGGAAAGCCGCGATGTCTCGCGCCTGCTCAATCACTACAGCGCGTCGTTTCGCGCCGGCACGCAAGCCCTGCCGGCCTTCGCCGCCAACAAGCACAAGGTCAACGCCGCCAAATCCTGGATCAAGGTCGGGCTCGACAGTGTCAGCCTGATGCTTTACCCGGAGCGCCCGGATTTTGCGCTGGTGAGCTTTGTGCAGAACTACCAGAGCAACAACCTCAGCGACCGCACCGTCAAGCGCCAGTTCTGGAGCCGCGAGAACGGTCGCTGGAAAATCATTCACGAAACCTCTCTTTAGGACTCCGCATACATGGTCAAGCTGCACACCAATCACGGCATCATCACCCTCGAACTCGACGCCGAAAAAGCCCCCAGGACGGTCGAAAACTTTCTGCAGTATGTGCGCGACGGTTTTTTCGACGGCACGATTTTCCACCGCGTGATTGACGGCTTCATGATCCAGGGCGGCGGCTTCGAACCCGGCATGACGCAGAAGCCCACCCGCGAGGCGATCGAGAACGAAGCCGGCAACGGACTGAAGAACGAGGCCTACACCGTCGCCATGGCACGCACGCCCAACCCCAATTCGGCCACCGCGCAGTTCTTCATCAACGTCGCCAACAACAGCTTCCTCAACTTCACCGCGCCGACGCCGCAAGGCTACGGCTACGCCGTGTTCGGCAAGGTGGTCGAGGGCACCGAGGTGGTCGATGCGATCAAGAAGGTCAAGACCGGCAACCGCGCCGGGCACCAGGACGTGCCGATGGAAGACGTCATCATCACCAGGGCGGAAATCGCCTGACGGCCCCGTGAGTCTGATCGCGTCGCACAAAACGGGGCGCACCTATTTTGTAGCCGACCTGCACCTGACGGACGAACGCCCGGTCGCTACCGGGCGTTTTTTTCGCTTTTTGCAGGAAGACGTCGCCGGCGCCGATGCGCTCTACATCCTGGGCGATCTGTTCGAGGCCTGGATCGGCGACGACCACGACGAGCAGGTGGCGCACGAAACCGCGCGCGCCCTCAAACTGCTGACCGATGCCGGCACCCCGGTGTATTTCATACACGGCAACCGCGATTTCATGCTGGCGCAGCGCTACGCCGCACAGTCGGGCATGACGCTGCTCGCCGACCCGGTGCGCATCGACCTCTATGGCGTGCCGACGCTGCTGATGCATGGCGACACCCTGTGCACCGACGATACGGCCTACCAGGCCTTTCGTCGCCGCGCGCGGCACCCACTGACGCTGTCGATACTGCGTCGACTGCCCTTCGCCCTGCGCCGCCGCCTCGCGCGCCAGGCGCGCACCGGCAGCGAAACGGCCAAGGCCGCCAAGCCGGCCGCGATCATGGATGTGAATGCCGATGAAGTGGTGCGCGTGCTGCGCGAACACCGGGTCGACCGCCTGATTCATGGCCATACCCACCGGCCGGCGCAGCATCTCCATGCCGTCGGCGACCACGATTGCGAACGCTGGGTGCTGCCGGACTGGTACGCCCGCTGGGGCTACGTGGTATGCGACGCCGCGGGCTGCGCGCTCAAGGCCGAGGAGTTATGACGGTGCGTCGACCTGCGGCATGCCGTCCGGCACGCGAAACAGGTCCGGTTGCAGCGGCTGCGTCGATTCGCTTTCGAATTGTCGCGTGCGCCCGGTGAACTCGCGCTCCTCCAGCGGCAGACCGAGTTTCAGCGTGGCGCCCGACTCCCACACCTGATTCGCCAGATCGCAGTCGTGCTGGATTTCGGCCGGCGAATCCTTCCATACACGGTATTGCATCGAGGCGAGGATGGATTTCAACTCGGCCATCGCGCGCGCCGCGTCCGGCGCGGCACCCTCCGCTGCAACCCCTTCGCTGCACACCACGCCCTTCACCGTCAGGCTGAAGCGCCGGGTGCCCGGCGCGCCGGCTTTCACATCGAGAACGGGCTTCCAGCCGGCCGGCCGCGGCGGCAGCGTGCCGGCGCTGAACACCATCGCCAGCTGGTTCCCGCGCATCACGTTGATGACCTTTTGCTGGCGCCGGTCCAGCAGGACGAAGTCGCCATCGTCGTTGCCGTCGTCCAGGCGCATGAAGCCCGGCGTCAGCAGGATACGCGTCAGGTAGGGCGGATCGCCCGGGTCCTGGTCGACATAGCGCAGGGCCGTCATGTCGGCGGCATGGACCGCGCCCGCGGCGAATACGCACAGCATCATCCAAAGTCTCATGCCGCCAGCCCCCGTTCCAGATCCGCCTGAATATCGGCCACCGATTCCAGCCCCACGGCGATGCGCACCAGGCCGTCGCCGATGCCGGCCGCCGCGCGCTGTTCCGGCGTCATCCGGCTGTGCGTGGTGGTGGCGGGATGAGTGATGGTGGACTTGGTATCGCCGAGATTCGCGGTGATCGACAGCAGCCGGGTGGCGTCGATCAGTTTCCACGCCGCATCCTTCCCGCCTTTCAACTCGAACGCGACGATGCCGCCGCCGGTTTTCTGCTGCGACATCGCCAACGCATGCTGCGGATGCGACGGCAGCCCTGGATACAGCACGCGTGACACCTGCGGCTGCGCTTCCAGCCATTGCGCCAGCGCCAGCGCATTCTTCGAGTGCGCGTCCATGCGAATGGACAGCGTCTCCATGCCCTTCAGGATCACCCAGGCGTTGAAGGCCGACAGCGTCGGTCCGGCGGTGCGCAGAAAGGTGTAGACGCCTTCCATCAGCGCCTGGCTGCCGAGCACTGCGCCGCCCAGCACCCTGCCCTGGCCGTCGAGATATTTGGTCGCGGAATGAATGATGATGTCGGCACCGAACGCCAGCGGCTTCTGCAACGCCGGCGAACAGAAGCAGTTGTCGACCGCGAGCCACGCGCCGGTTTCGTGCGCGATATCCGCCAGCGCACGGATGTCGCTCACCTCGGTCAGCGGGTTCGACGGCGACTCGACAAAGAACAATTTGGTGTTCGGCTTCACGGCCGCGCGCCACGCTGCCGGATCGGTCGGCGAGACGTAGGTCGTCTCGACGCCGAAGCGGCCGAGGATGTTGGAGAACAGCTGCACCGTGGAACCGAAAATCGAGCGCGAGGCGACCACATGCTCGCCCGCCTTCATCAGGCCCATCACGGTGGCCAGGATCGCCGCCATGCCGGACGAAAACGCCACGCAGCGCTCGGCGCCTTCCAGCGCGGCCAGCCGCGCTTCCATCATCTGGACGGTAGGGTTGGTGAAGCGTGCGTAGATCGGGCCGGGTTGTTCGCCCTTGAAGCGCGCGGCGGCTTCGGCCGCGTTCCTGAAAACGAAGCTGGAGGTCAGGAACAGCGCCTCCGAGTGTTCGTTGAACTGGCTGCGCACCGTGCCGGCGCGGACGCCCAGCGTCTCGATGTCGTAATCGTCGTTGTTCATATTCGATCCAAAAAATAAAAAACCCCGAACGGCAGGCGCCAGTTCGGGGTTGACGCTTTAGCCGAATTTATCAAGCGCCCGCAAGCTGGAGTTCAAATCGGCGCCAGGACAATGTACGCCCGACGCCCAACCGGGTCAACCGTTGGACGCCGCCAGATTGAGATCGAGTTGCTGGGTCGACAGCGCCGACGGCGGCGGGGTTTCGCCATTGCGCACGGCCTCCACGTAATTCAGGTATTCCGGCGTGACGTCGCCAGTGATGTAGCGGCCGTCGAAGCACGAGGTGTCGAAATCGAGAATTGCCGGATTGCCCGCGCGCACCACCTCCACCATGGCGTCGAGATCCTGGTAGATGAGCGCGTCGCAGCCGATCTCGCGCGCGATGTCCTCGTCGGTGCGCCCGTTGGCGATCAGCTCGTTGCGCGTCGGCATGTCGATGCCGTACACGTTGGAATAGCGCACCGGCGGCGAGGCTGAAGCGAAATACACCTTCGCCGCGCCGGCGTCGCGCGCCATCTGCACGATCTCGCGGCTGGTGGTGCCGCGAACGATGGAGTCGTCGACCAGCAGCACGTTGCGGCCCTTGAATTCCTCGGCGATGGCATTGAGCTTCTGCCGCACCGATTTCTTGCGCAGCGCCTGCCCCGGCATGATGAAGGTGCGGCCGATGTAGCGGTTCTTGATGAAGCCTTCGCGATACGGCACGTTGAGGTGGTTCGCCAGCTGCAGCGCGGAAGGCCGGCTGGTGTCGGGAATCGGGATCACCACGTCGATCGTCAGGTGGGCGAACTCGCGCTTGATTTTTTCGGCCAGCGACACGCCCATCGCGAGACGCGTGCTGTAGACCGAGACGCCGTCCATCACCGAATCGGGACGCGCGAGATAGACGTATTCGAAGATGCAGGGATTGAGCGCGGGCCGCGCACTGCATTGGCGGCTGTGCAGCTTGCGCTGGTAATCGATGAAGACCGCCTCGCCCGGCGCCACGTCCCGCAGCAGCCGGAAACCCAGCGTGTCGATCGCCACGCTTTCCGAGGCGATGATGTACTCGTGCGGCACGACCTGGTCGTTGACGCCGATCACCAGCGGCCGGATGCCGTGCGGATCGCGGAAAGCCAGCAGACCATAGCCGGCGATGAAGGCCGTCACCGCGTAGGCGCCCTTGCAGCGCGCATGCACGCCGGCGACGGCGCCGAAAATCGTGTCCAGGTTCAGCTGCCGCCCCGAGGCGCGCACCTGCAGTTCGTGCGCCAGCACGTTGAGCAGCACTTCGGAATCCGAATTGGTGTTGACGTGGCGCAAGTCCGAACGGAACAGCGATTCCTTCAGCTCGTGGGTATTGGTCAGATTGCCGTTGTGCCCCAGCACGATGCCATAGGGCGAATTGACGTAGAACGGCTGCGACTCGGCAGACGACGATGCGCTACCTGCGGTGGGATAGCGCACATGCGCCACCCCCATGTCGCCGAGCAGGTTGCGCATGTCGCGGGTGCGAAACACGTCGCGCGCCAACCCCTGCCCCTTGTGCATGTGAAAGCGGCTTTCTTCCGCCGTCACGATCCCTGCAGCATCCTGCCCGCGATGCTGCAACACCATCAGCCCGTCATACAAAAGCTGATTGGCTGCCGAATTGGAAACAACGCCGATTACCCCGCACATGCTGTGCACCCATCCATAAAATTATTCAAAACGAACATGTTTCGCCACGTCGGCCGGCAGCAGCGGCAAGCTGCGCAGCGCCGCGGCCTGCAGGCTGCCCGACAGCGCGGCCTGCTTCCAGAAATCGGTGCGCGGCAGCGAGGTCAGGCCGGCGGCCAGCGTCAGCCCGACCAAGATGACCACGCCCTTGGCCAGGCCGATCACGCCGCCCAGCATCCGGTCGACGCCGCCCAGTCCGACCGCCTTGACCAGCGTGGCCAGCACATGGCCCAACAACAGCACGCCAATCAGCACCACCAGAAACACCGCGGCGAAGCCGCCAAAATAGCGGATCGCCGGGTTTTCCACCGCGACCGGCAGCAGCGGCGCCACCCACAGCGCGCCCCACTTGCCCAGCAGGAACGCCAGCACCCAGGCCGCCAGCGCGAACAGCGCATTGACCATGCCCTGCATCAGGCCGCGCACCAGCGTGAGCAACAGCAGCAGCACGATGATCAGGTCGAGCAGGCTCACTTCGCGACAACCTGGGCGGTCGTCATGCCGTTTTCGGCCAGCTTCACGGCTGCGGCCACCGCCGCTTCGCGCGTCGCAAACGGGCCGATGCGCACGCGCGTCAGCTTGCCCAGCGTATCGGTGTAGGCCGGCAGGCCCATGGCCGCCGCGCGCGTCTTGAGCGCCTCGGCCTTGGCGGCGTCGGACAGGGCGGCCAGCTGGACCACATAGGGCTCGGCGGCCGGCTTGGCTGCGGGCTTGGCAGGCGCAGGCCTGGGCGCCGCCGGCGCCGGTTCGGCTGTGACGGGCGCCGGCTTGGGCGGTTCGATTTTGGGGGGCTCGGGCCTGGCCGGCGACGCTGCGGCGGGTTCGGCTTTGGCCACAGGCCCGGCTTTGGCGGGCGCCTGGACAGGCGCCGCGGGCACGCTGGCCGGTTTGGGCGGCGGCGGTTCGGTGGCGGGCGCCGGCTCCGGCAGGGCAGCCATGCGCACGGCCAGATCGCTGGCTGGCGGCGGCGTGTCTTCCAGCAGCAGCGGCAGCACGATCACGGCAAGCAGCGTCAGCGCCACCGCACCGATCAGGCGACGCCGCGCGAGGCGTTTGAGGTCATGTTCACTGCTGGGTGGCGGCATGGTCGAGGACGGCGGCAACGGTATAGAACGAACCGAAGACGAGAATTCTATCACCTTCATGCGCCGCACCCCGCGCCTCCGCCAGCGCCGTATTGATATCCGGCTGCACCCGGACCGGCGCTGCCCCCGCCTGCTCGCGCAGGACCGCGGCCAGCGTCGCGGCAGCACAGGCACGCGGCGTCGGCGGGGTGCAGGCCCACCACGCATCGATCCCGCCGGCCAGGGCCGCCAGCACCCCCGCCGCGTCCTTGTCGGCCAGCATGCCCACTACCGCCAGCGTACGCCCCGACGCCGGCTGCGCGCGCAGGGTGGCCGCCAGTGCGCGCGCCGCTTCCGGGTTGTGTGCCACGTCGACGATGACCTCGGGTGCCTGCGCGATGCGCTGGAAGCGCCCCGGCAACCGCGCCGCGGCAAGCCCCTGGCGGATCGCCACCTCGCCCACCGGCAGGCGCTCGCGCACCGCATCCAGCACCGCCAGTGCACCGGCCGCGTTGCGCAACTGGATGGCGCCCGCCATGGCGGGCTGCGGCAGATCGGGCCAGTGGCCCGCGCGACCGTGAAAGGTCCAGCGATCGCCCGCGTCCTGCGCGGAAAAGTCGCGCCCCACGCACCGCAGGTCGGCACCGACGTTGCGGGCATGCGCCAGCAGGCTGGCGGGCGGATCGGGGTCGGCGCACAGGGCCGGGCGGCCGGCACGGTAGATGCCCGCCTTCTCGTGGCCGATCAGCTCGCGGGTGTCGCCCAGATAGTCCATGTGGTCGAGGTCGACGCTGGTGACGATCGCGGCATCGGCGTCGAACACGTTGACCGCGTCGAGCCGGCCGCCCAGGCCCACTTCGAGGATGGCGACGTCGACGCCGGCGTCGACGAACTGCAGCATCGCACCGAGCGTGCCGAATTCGAAATAGGTCAGCGAGGTGTCGACGCGGGCCGCGTCGATTTTTTCAAATGCGGCGACCAGCTCGGCCTCGCCCGCCTCCGCGCCGGCGATCCGCACGCGCTCGTTGTAGCGCAGCAGGTGCGGCGAGGTGTAGAGGCCGGTCTTGTAGCCGGCGGCGGTGAGGATCGCTTCCAGATAGGCGCAGGTGGAGCCCTTGCCGTTAGTGCCGCCGACGATCAGGAGCGGGAACGCCGGCGCCAGCCCGAGGGCATCCTTGACCCGGCGCACCCGCTCGAGACCGAGTTCGATCGCGCTGGGATGCAGCTGCTCCAGCCGCGCCAGCCAGTCGGCCAGCGATAGAGCCGAGCGTGTCAGCACATCCTAAGCCGCCAGCGCAGGTCGGCCCATCATCATCGACAGCGTAGTCGCCAGTTCGTCGCGCATGTGGCGGCGATCGATGATGCGGTCGATGGCGCCCTTCTCCAGCAGGAATTCGGCGCGCTGGAAGCCTTCCGGCAGTGTCTCGCGCACGGTCTGCTCGATCACCCGCGGACCGGCAAAACCGATCAGCGCGTTCGGCTCGGCCACGATCAGGTCGCCCAGCATGGCGAAGCTCGCCGACACGCCGCCCATGGTGGGGTCGGTCAGAACCGAGATGAAAGGCAGATGATGGCGCGACAGCTGCGTCAGCGCGGCCGAGGTCTTGGCCATCTGCATCAGCGAAAACAGGCCTTCCTGCATCCGCGCGCCGCCACTGGCGGAAAAACAGACGAAGGCCGAGTTCGATTCGATCGCCGCCTCCACGCCGAGGACGAAACGCTCGCCCACGACCGAGCCCATCGAGCCGCCCATGAACTTGAACTCGAACGCGGCTGCCACCACCGGCACCGCCTTGACGCTGCCGCCAATCACCACCAGCGCGTCGGTTTCCGACGTGCCGGCCTGGGCGTCCTTGAGACGGTCGGGGTATTTCTTGCCATCCTTGAATTTGAGCGGATCGAGCGGCGTGATGTGGGCACCGATCTCATGCTGCCCCTCTACGTCAAGCAGCATGGCCAGCCGCGCGCGGGCGCCGATGCGGTGATGGTGGCCACACTTGGGGCACACCTCCAGATTGCTCTCGAGGTCGGCGCGGTACAGCACCTCGTTGCATGCGGGACACTTCGACCACAGGCCTTCTGGCATCGATTTGCGCGCCTCGACCCGGCGCTTGATCTTGGGAGGCAGTATTTTCTGGAACCAGCTCATGCTTTTCTCCGATTATTTGGATGCGGCGTCGACGCCGCGGCGCAACTCTGCCACCAGATGCCGGACGCGGTTGGAGCACTCGCCCTCCGGCGCAGTCTCGATCTCGTTCACGATGCGGCTGCCCACCACCACGGCGTCGGCTATCCGCGCCACGGCCTCGGCGGTCGCCGCGTCGCGAATGCCGAAGCCGACGCCGACTGGCAGGCTGCAATGCCTGCGCACCATCTCCAGCTTACGCGCGACCTCCTCGGTGTCGAGGTTGGCCGAACCCGTCACGCCATTCAGCGAGACGTAATAGATGAAACCGCCCGCCGCCGCCGCCACTTGCTCGACGCGCGCTTCGGGCGTGGTCGGCGACAGCAGAAACACCGGATCGAGCCCGTGCGCCTTGAACACGTCGGACACGCCGGCCGACTCTTCCGGCGGAATGTCCACCGTCAGCACGCCGTCCACCCCGGCCGCTTTCGCCGCCTTCGCAAAGGTTTCATAGCCCATGTGCTCGACCGGGTTGGCATAGCCCATCAGCACCACCGGCGTGGTCGTGTTGCTTTTGCGGAATTCCGCCGTCATCGCAAGCACGTCTTTCAGCCCGACCTTGTTTGCCAGCGCGCGCTCGGACGCGCGCTGGATCACCGGGCCGTCGGCCATCGGATCGGAAAACGGCACGCCCAGCTCGATGATGTCGGCGCCGGCTTCGACCAGCACGTGCATCAGCGGCACGGTCAGCCCCTTGCCGGGGTCGCCGGCGGTGATGAAAGTGATCAGGGCTTTCTTGTTTTGCGCTTTCAGCGCGGTAAAGGTCTCGCCGATGCGGCTCATGGTTTGTTCTTCTGAAAAATGCGCTTCAATAGGTCGGGAACGGGTCTACAGCGTGATACCCGCCACCTTGGCCACGGTGTTGATGTCCTTGTCGCCGCGCCCGGAGAGGTTCACCAGGATGATTTTGTCCTTGCCCAGGGTCGGCGCCAGTTTCTTGGCCTGGGCGACCGCATGGCTGGATTCGAGCGCGGGGATGATGCCCTCGTACTTGCACAGGTCGTGGAAGGCGGCCATTGCCTCGTCGTCGTCGATCGCGACGTATTCGGCGCGGCCGGCGTCCTTGAGCCAGCTGTGCTCGGGCCCGACGCCGGGGTAGTCGAGGCCGGCCGACACCGAGTGGGTTTCGATGATCTGGCCGTTGTCGTCCTGCATCAGGTAGCTGCGGAAACCGTGCAGCACGCCGGGCGTGCCGGCAGACAGCGGCGCCGCGTGCTTGCCCGACGCGATCCCGGAGCCGCCGGCCTCGACGCCGATCAGCCGCACGGCCTCATACGGGATATACGGATGAAAAATGCCGATGGCGTTGGAGCCACCGCCGACGCAGGCGACGACACAATCAGGTTGCCGCCCGGTCAGCTCGGGCATCTGCACGATGCATTCGCGGCCGATCACGCACTGGAAATCGCGCACCAGCATCGGGTACGGATGCGGGCCGGCGGCGGTGCCCAGAATGTAGAACGTCGATTCGACGTTGGTGACCCAGTCGCGCATCGCCTCGTTCAAGGCGTCCTTCAGCGTTTTGGAGCCCGACGACACCGGCACCACGGTGGCGCCCAGGAGCTTCATGCGGAAGACGTTGGGCGATTGCCGCGCAACGTCTTCGGCGCCCATGTAGACCACGCATTCCATGCCGTAGCGCGCCGCGACCGTGGCCGAGGCAACGCCGTGCTGGCCGGCGCCGGTTTCGGCGATCACGCGCTTCTTGCCCATGCGCCGCGCCAAGAGCGCCTGGCCGATGGTGTTGTTGATCTTGTGCGCGCCGGTGTGATTGAGATCTTCGCGCTTGAGGTAGATCTGCGCGCCGCCGTATTGCTCGGACAGGCGTTTGGCGTGATACACCGGGCTGGGGCGGCCGACGTAGTGCTTGAGCTCGTATTCGAATTCGGCGATGAAGGCGGGATCGTTGCGCGCCTTGTCGTATTCAACGCGCAATTCTTCCAGCGCGGCCATCAGGGTTTCGGCGACGAAGATGCCGCCGTAGGGACCGAAGTGGCCGCGGGAATCGGGGAGATCAGTCAGCTTCATGATGCTTCTTTCGCTTTCGCAATGAATTGCGCAATCTTGTGCGCGTCCTTGATGCCTTTCGAGGCTTCCACGCCGGAGGACACATCTACCGCCCACGGACGCACTTGCAGGACGGCAGCGGCGACATTGAACGGAGCGAGCCCCCCCGACAGCACGATCGGTTTCGGCAGAGTGGGCGGAATCAGATTCCAGTCGAAGCTTTCCCCGGTGCCGCCCGGCACGCCGGGAACGTAGGCATCGAGCAGCAAACCGCGCGCGGTTTCGAAATCAGCCGCGTATTTTAGCAAATCCGTGCCGGCGGTGACGCGTATGGCCTTGATGTAGGGTCGTCCATGGTGCTCGCAGTCGGCGGCCGTCTCGTCGCCGTGAAACTGCAGCAGGTCGAGCGGGACGGCCTCGAGCACACGCCGGATAAACGCAGGATCGGCATTCACGAACAGCCCCACGCTCTGAACGAAGGGCGGCAGCGCGCGCACCAGTTCGGCTGCGGCTTCGATCGACAGATTGCGCGGGCTTTTTTCGTAGAACACGAAACCCAGCGCATCCGCTCCCGCCGCGCAGGCGGCGTGCAAATCCTGCGCCCGGGTGATGCCGCAGATTTTTACGCGAACAGCCATCTCTCAGAGCTTTCCGGCAGGGCAAAGTGCGCAGGATACCGGATATGGGTGAGGTACAGCCCGGCGGCGTCGAAGGTGGGTGCAGCCAGCGTGCGGTCGCGGCCTTGCAGGATCTCGCCCAGCCATTCCGGGGTCTGGCTGCCGGCGCCGACCTGGACCAGGCAGCCCATCAGGTTGCGCACCATGTGATGCAGAAAGCCGTCCGCCTGGAAATCGCACAGCAGGTAATCGCCGCGCCGCTCGATCTGCGCCCGCCGCAGTTCCTTGACAGGAGACTTTGCCTGGCATTCGGCGGCGCGGAACGCGGAAAAATCGTGTTGCCCGATCAGGTATGCGGCCGCCCGGTTCATCGCGGCGGCGTCGAGCGGACGGTGGTGCCAGCCGATGAGTCCCTGGTGGATGCCGGGGCGCACCGGGTGATTCAACAGCACATAGCGGTAGCCGCGCTGGGTGGCGGCGAAACGCGCATGAAAATCCTCGCCCACCTCGCGCGCCCACAGCACCGCCACCCCGGCCGGCAGGTGACTGTTGACGCCGCGCACCCAGGCGGTCAGCGGACGCGCCGCATCGGTATCGAAATGCGCCACCTGGAACGCCGCATGGACGCCGGTATCGGTGCGTCCGGCCGCGGTGACCGCAGTTTTGGTGCCGGCGATGGTTGAGACCGCGGCTTCCAGCGCATCCTGCACGCCGCAGCGCTGCGGCTGCGACTGCCAGCCGCAAAAACCGACGCCGCAATATTCCAGACCCAGTACGACTCTCATGCCAACACAATCGCCATCCCCAACAGGCCCATGAGTATGACGGCGCTGTCGCGGCTTTGCCAGCGCTCGGCTTCGAGGGTGTACGTGGTCGGCGTTGCCTCGTCGGGCAGCGGCACGCGCAGCGCATCCAGCCACTTGGCCGGTTTGGGCGCGCGTTCGACGTAATCGAGCGTCAGGCCCAGACGCACGGCGAAGGCGCGACGGTCGAAGCCCAGCCAGGTCAGCGGTCTGGCCAGGACATAGAGACCGTAAATCAGGCGCGGACGGCTGGTGCTGGCCAGCAGCAGCGCCAGCCCGGCCAGCAGCAGCACCAGCCGCCCGACGCGCAGCGCGCCCTGCTGCACGCCTTCCAGCGCCGGGCTGGCCCAGCCCAGCGCCGGCCACCATGCCGTTCCCGGCAGCAAATAGGCATAGGTCAACAGCAGCACCAGCAGCAGCCAGCGGGTGCGGCGCAACAAACGCAGCAGCTGCAGGCGGGCCGGTGCAAACAGAAAGGCCGTCGCAGCGGCGACGGCCAGCAGGATCAGCGGAGTCTGCGCGGCGCGTTCCACCGTCACCGCCCACCCGCACCACAACAGGATGCGGGCGGCCGGGTGCAGCCCCCTAGGGCGGACCAACACTAGCCAAGCGTGCTCAGCATGTCCTTCGCGTCGGACTGCTGCCGCTCGTTACCCTCGGCCAGCACTTCGTTGAGGATTTCACGGGCACCTTCCTTGTCGCCCATTTCCACATAGGCGCGCGCGAGGTCGAGCTTGGTACCGACTTCGTCGAGTTCCAGATCGTCGCTGTCGCCCGACTCGCCCAGATCGAGGTCGAGCGCGCCGAAATCGAATTTCCCGTCGGCATCCTCGCCCGTATCCAGGTCGAGATCGAACTTCGCCGCATCGTCCGGTGCCGGAAGATCCAGATCCGGCAGGTCGAAACTGAGGCCCTGGGTATCCATTTCGACATAGCCCGATTCGGGTGCGGCAGCAGGCTCGCTGTCCTTGTCGAAACGGGCGGCAGGAGCGGCCGTTTCGAATTCGAGCGGCGCGCGCGTGTCGACAGGCTCGGGCTCGGGCAGCGGTTCAGGCTCGGACTTCGGCGCGGCCTCGGCCATCTGGGTATCGAACGCCACCGCACCGCCCGCGATGGCGGCGGTACCGGCAATGGCCGCCAAGGGCGCAGCGGTAACCGGGGCGTCGTTGGACTGCACGCCACCGTACAGGGGATTGGTCGGGTCGATGGCGCGGCCCATCTCGCAGGCCTTGTCCCACAACGGGCTCGATTTGCTGCCGAGCGCGGCATAGAGTTCGCCGGCAGCCGCCTCGAACGCGACGGGATTGTGGCGGGCCGCATAGATTTCCAGCAGCTTGACGCGGATTTCAGGGCGATCCGGGTTCTTGTCGATGGCTTCCTTGAGTATTTCCTCGGCCTGCGCGTCGCGGCCATAGGCCATGTAGACCTCGGCTTCGGCAATCGGGTCGACGTCGTGGGTGTCGATGGTGCCAAGGCCCGCCTGGCTGAAGTCGGTGAGGAAGGAGGTGTCGCCGGTATTGACGCTGCCTCCCGAGGCCGCGCCGATCACGGTGTTGGGCTGGAGGTCGCCGCCGGTCATGATGCTGTCTTCCAGCGAGGTGCCGGGTGTTTTGCGGCGACGGCCGCCGCCCGCCATCATCCACCACAGCACGCCGCCGAGACCGAGCGCGGCCAGACCGCCGCCCCAGTACAGCGGATTGGCCAGCAGCGGGTCATACCAGTTGTCGGTGGGTTCCGCTGACGCCGGCGGCGCGGCCACAACCGGCGCCGGGGTGGGCGGCTTGGGTGCGGGCTCGGCCACGGCGGGCTCGGGCGCCGGTTCTGCCGGGGCCGGCGCCGCGGCGTCGCCGTTTTGCGCCTGTTCCTTCATGTCCGCCAGTTTCTGCAGATCCTCGACCTGCTTTTCCAGCATGGCCACACGCTCGCCGGATTCACTCAGCGCCTTTTCGCGCGCGGTCGCGTCTTCTTCCTGGGCACGCAGTTTTTCCTGCAACGCACGGGCCTCGTCCGCTTTTGCCGCAGCAGCGGCGGACGGCGGCGTGGCCTTGGACAGCTTCAGTACATCCTGCTGGGCCCCGGGTGCCGGCTTGGCGCGATCTTCCACCTTGGGCGTAACCTTGCCGCTGGCGGCCTGGCTCGGTGCGGCCTCGGCTTCAGGTGCGTCGCTGACAGCGGCGGCAAGCTTCTGCCGATAAGCGCGCCAGTCTGCAGCCTGCAGCCGGATTTCCCGCGCAGCTTCCTGTTGCGGAATGGCCGCCACCGCCTCCGCTGAGGGGACATTGAGCGTCTTGCCCGCCTTCAGTCGGTTCATGTTGCCGTCGAAGGCCTGGGCGTTCTCGCGATAGAGTCCAAGCAGGGTCTGCTCGAGGCTGACGCCCGCAGGACGCACCCGGCTGGCGATGCCCGACAGGGTGTCGCCACGCTTGACGGTTACGCTATCCGGCGCCTCGGCCTGCGGGGCCGGGGTGGGGACGGGTGTCGGCGCGGGCTTGGCCACGGCGGGTGCCGGTGCGGGGGCAGGCGCGGGAGCCGGCTTGACAGCCGGAGCCGGTGTCGGGGCCACCGCGACCGGGGCAACCACTTGCGGGCTCCCCATGCCTGGCGGATCGAGGAGGACGGTGTATTCGCGAACCAGCCGGCCCGAGGCCCAGTTCAGCTCAACCAGCATATCGATGAAGGGATCGTTCACCGGACGGTTGGAGGTCACTTTCAGGACGGCCCGGCCGTCGGGCTTTTTCACGACCGAGAAGCGCAGGGAGGACAGCACCGGGGCATATTCGACGCGCGCATCGCGGAACGCCTGGTCGGAGGCGAGATTGGCCGACAGGCTGTCGAGTTCGGCCTTGTCGGCTGCAAACAACTCGATTTCAGCCGCCAGCGGCTGGCCCAGCGCCGAGGTGATCGACAGCTTGCCGAGGCCTGCAGCATGGGCCATCAGCGGCACGGCAATCAGACCAGCGGCCACCAGTTGGGTGGTGAAGCGCTTCAATTTCATCCCGTATCTCCCTATTCGCCCCGCACGGCGGGGCCGTTGATTCCTTGACGCCACTATTGACGGCTCGTCAGGCACAATCTTTAGTGCAATAGCCGCACCAACCCGTGATCCGTCCCTGTCATCCCTCGCACGATCAGGCTTCCAGCAGTATCCGCAGCATGCGGCGCAGCGGTTCCGCCGCCCCCCACAACAACTGGTCGCCAACCGTGAATGCGGTCAGGTACTCGGGCCCCATGTTGAGCTTGCGCATGCGGCCGATCGGCACGGTCAGCGTGCCGGTCACTGCCGCCGGGGTGAGTTCGCGCATGGTAATCTCGCGGTCGTTGGGTACCACTTTAACCCATTGGTTATGCGCGGCGATCAGGCTGTGGAGGTCGGCCAGCGGCACATCCTGGGTCAGCTTGATAGTGAGCGCCTGCGAATGGCAGCGCATCGCGCCGACCCGCACGCACAGGCCGTCGATCGGAATTGGCTTGGTGCTGAGGCCCATGATCTTGTTGGCCTCGACCTGCGCCTTCCATTCCTCTTTCGACTGGCCCGAATCCAGCGCGACGTCGATCCACGGAATCAGACTGCCGGCCAGCGGCACCGGCCAGGCCTCGATCGGATAGCGGTCGGAGCGGATGAAGTCGGCGACCTTGCGGTCGATTTCGAGGATGGCGGAAGCCGGGTCGTCGATCAGCGAGTTCACTTCGGCGTGTACCGCGCCCATCTGGCTGATCAGCTCGCGCATGTTGCGCGCGCCGGCACCCGAGGCCGCCTGGTAGGTCATCGGCGACACCCACTCGACCAGCCCGGCGTCGAACAGCCCGCCCATCGCCATCAGCATCAGCGACACCGTGCAGTTGCCGCCGACGTAGGTTTTCACGCCGCTGGCGATGCCGTCGCGGATCACCTTGCCATTGACCGGGTCGAGGATGATGATGGCCTCGTCCTTCATTCTCAGCGTCGAGGCAGCATCGATCCAGTAGCCGTTCCAGCCCGCCGCGCGCAGTTGGGGATAGATCTCCTTCGTGTAGTCGCCGCCCTGGCAGGTGACGATGGCGTCGCAGGCCTTGAGCGCGTCGATGCTGTTGGCGTCCTTCAGCGGCGGCACCTCACGACCGATGTCGGGCCCGGTGCCGCCGACGTTCGAGGTGGTGAAGAACACCGGATCGATGTGGTCGAAATCGCGTTCCTCGCGCATTCGCCCCATCAGCACGGAACCCACCATCCCGCGCCAGCCGATCAGTCCTACTTTCATCATGTTCGTGTCTCCGTTTGAGGAGCTAGGATCTAGGAGCTAGGGGCTAGAAACCCCGTCACCCATTCCACCCCTAGCCCCTAGATCCCAGTTCCTAAATCCTAGAGTGCCGCGACCACCGCATCGCCCATCTCGCTGCACGACACTTTCTGGGTGCCTTCGGTCCAGATGTCGCCGGTGCGCAGGCCCTGCGCGATCACTTTCTTGACTGCACCTTCAATGCGGTCGGCGGTGGTCAGGTCGGCAAAGGTATAGCGGTACATCATCGCCACCGAAAGAATCGTCGCCAGCGGATTCGCCAGGTTTTTGCCGGCGATGTCGGGCGCGGAACCGTGGATCGGCTCGTACATGCCCTTGTTGTGCTCGTCCAGTGAGGCCGACGGCAGCATGCCGATCGAGCCGGACAGCATCGACGCCGCGTCGGACAGGATGTCGCCGAAGATGTTGCCGGTGACGAGGGTGTCGAACTGCTTGGGCGCGCGGATGAGCTGCATCGCCGCGTTGTCGACGTACATGTGCGAGAGCGCGACCTCGGGGTAGTCCTTCGACACCTCGATCATCACCTCTTTCCACAGCTCTGAACACTCCAGCACGTTGGCCTTTTCGACCGAACAGAGCTTTTTGCCGCGCTTCATTGCGATGCCGAACGCGACATGCGCGACGCGGCGCACTTCGGATTCGGCATACAGCATGGTGTTGAAGCCAACCCTTTCACCATTGCGCACTTCGATGCCGCGCGGCTGGCCGAAATAGACGTCGCCGGTGAGTTCGCGCACGATCATCAGGTCAAGCCCGGAGACGACTTCCGGCTTCAGCGACGACGCGCCTGCGAGTTCCGGATACAGCAGCGCCGGACGCAGGTTGGCAAACAGATTCAATTCCTTGCGAATGCGCAGCAGGCCGCGCTCGGGCCGCAGCGGCCGGTCGAGCGTGTCGTACTGCGGGCCGCCGACGGCACCGAGCAGCACCGCGTCGGCTTCGCGCGCGAGTTTCAGCGTCGCCTCGGGCAGGGGGTCGCCCGCCGCGTCGTAGCCGGCGCCGCCGATCGGCGCGGTTTCCATTTCGATCTTGGCGCCGTCGGCCTTCAAAACCTCCAGAACCTTGACCGCCTGCGCGACAATTTCCGGGCCGATGCCGTCACCGGGCAATATTGCGACTTTCATAAAATTGAATGCCCTATCTAGATCAAATGGTCTCTCTGGAGCAATTCCAGAAATTCTCTTGCCAAGGGATTGGCCGTGTCCTCGGCACCAACATTCATTCTTACCTGGCCTTTCCAGATGGTTTTTTTCTGGACAGGATCAAATACTTGAAGAACAGCCTCATAACCCGCGAGCGTCTCGGTCCGGGTCTTTCTGGAATAGTTGGTCGAGGTTTGCTTGCTCGCCCTGGGCACTGAAAACACCAAAACATGATGCGGGACCGCTGTTTTTCCCAAGTCGCCGCGCCCTGTCGCAGCGGCAGCAGAGGCCTTGACTCCCCTCAACTTCAAAAGATCGACCATTTCAGCAGCGGCCCTGGAAACCTCTCCAGATATCCATGCAGAAGATGGATCGACAAGCAGAGGCCGCGCATCTGCATTCAGTCTGACGGGAAGTACAGTCACATGAACATCTATCAATCTGACATTTTTTTCTATCATTTCAGATTCAGAGCTGGCCACTCTTGATGTAGTGGCGCACCCACCCATTAGGGAAATTCCGAGGGCCACAGCCAGACATTGAATCAACTTTGATTTCATCTATGGGAATCCAGATGTGCCACCGGCTCAGCAAACAGCCACGGCGCTTCCTGCTTGCGCCGTTCTTCATACGCCTTGATCTTGTCCGACTGCAACAGGGTCAGACCGATGTCGTCGAGGCCGTTTAACAGACGGTGCTTGCGCCCGCCATCCACTTCTAATTTCAGCACTTCGCCACCCGGCGTAGTGACGGTCTGCTTCTCCAGGTCGATGCTGAGGCGATAGCCCTCCGACGCTTCGCATTCGCGGAACAGGCGGTCGACCGTTGCGGCGTCGAGCACGATGGGCAGGATGCCGTTCTTGAAGCAGTTGTTGTAGAAGATGTCGGCGAAGCTCGGCGCGATGATGGCGCGGATGCCGTAGTCCTCCAGTGCCCACGGCGCGTGCTCGCGGCTCGACCCGCAACCGAAGTTGTCGCGTGCAAGCAGCACAGAGGCGCCCGCATAGCGCGGGAAGTTCAATACGAACTCGGGGTTGGGCTTGCGCGTGGCGGGGTCCATGCCGGGCTCGCCGTGATCGAGGTAACGCCATTCGTCGAACAGATTGGGGCCGAAGCCGGCGCGCTTGATCGACTTCAGGAACTGCTTGGGGATGATGGCGTCGGTGTCGACGTTGGCGCGGTCGAGCGGCACCACCAACCCGTCCAGCGTGGTAAATGCCTGCATCAATTCGCCTTCTCTTGAATCTTGTCGCCCAGCTTCTCGACGTCCTTGCCCAGGCCTTGCATCGTGTTGCAGCCTGCCAGGATCAATGCAGCGGCAATCAAAACAGCGACCATCGGTTTCATGGTGTCTCCCTTCAAAAATTCCGTACATCGACAAAGTGACCGGCACAGGCGGCAGCGGCCGCCATCGCCGGGCTGACCAGATGGGTGCGGCCGCCCTGCCCCTGGCGCCCTTCGAAGTTGCGATTGGAGGTGGAGGCGCAGCGCTCGCCCGGCTCCAGCCGGTCGGCATTCATCGCCAGGCACATCGAGCAGCCAGGCTCGCGCCATTCGAAACCGGCTTCGATAAAGATCCTGTCGAGGCCCTCAGCCTCGGCCTGCTGCTTGACCAGACCGGAACCCGGCACCACCATCGCCAGCTTCACATTCGGTGCCACCTTGCGGACCTTCGCCACGCCGGCAGCTTCGCGCAGGTCTTCGATCCGTGAATTGGTGCACGAGCCGATGAAGACCTTGTCGATCCGGATGTCGGCCATCGGCGTGTCGGCCGCAAGTCCCATGTAGTCCAACGCGCGCGTCCAGTCGTGGCGCTTGACCTCGCTCGGCGCGTCGGCCGGATTGGGCACGCTGCCGCCGATGGTCGTCACCATCTCGGGCGAGGTGCCCCAGGTGACCTGCGGCTCGATCTTCGCGGCGTCGAGTTCGACCACATGGTCGAATTTGGCGTCGGCATCCGAATGCAGCGTGTTCCACCACGCCACCGCCTTGTCCCATGCCGCGCCTTTGGGCGAATAGGGGCGGCCCTTCACGTAATCGATCGTGGTCTGGTCGACCGCCACCATGCCGGCACGGGCGCCTGCCTCGATCGCCATGTTGCACAGCGTCATGCGGCCTTCCATCGACAGCGCGCGGATTGCCGAGCCGCCGAATTCGAGCGCGTAGCCGGTGCCGCCGGCGGTGCCGATCCCGCCGATGATGGCGAGCGCGATGTCCTTGGCCGTCACGCCTTTGCCGAGTGTGCCTTCGACCTTGACCAGCATGGTCTTCGACGGCTTCTGCCACAGGCATTGCGTGGCCAGCACGTGCTCGACCTCGGAGGTGCCGATGCCGAACGCCAATGCGCCAAAGGCGCCGTGCGTCGACGTATGCGAATCGCCGCACACCACGGTCATGCCGGGCAGGGTCAGGCCTTCTTCGGGACCGATGACGTGGACGATGCCCTGGCGGATGTCACCCATCTTGAATTCGGTGATGCCGAACTCGGCGCAGTTGGCGTCGAGCGTTTCCACCTGCAGGCGCGAGATCGGGTCGGCGATGCCCTGGCTGCGGTCGGTGGTCGGCACGTTGTGGTCGGGCACGGCAATCGCCG
>DAHWJK010000183.1:0-19799 GCA_027344185.1 Thiobacillus sp. | reverse complement strand
ACTGGCGCCGTGCGCACGCCACTGTCGACCTTGGCGCGTGCAACGAAACTGCCGTCGTCAGCCGACAGCACATGCACAACCCCTTCGCCGTCGGCCACCACCACCCAGGCGCCCAGCGCCAGCGGCGCGGTGACCTGGCGGCGCGCCAGCGCATCCTGGCGCCAGCCGGCGCGGCCACTGGCCTTGTCGTAGGCGGTCACGGCGTCCTTGTCGTCGGTGACGTAGAGGGTGCGTTCGTCCATCGCCAGTCCGCTGTTGCTGGAGGTGTCGCGCGCCCACAACGCGGCGCCGGTGCGGCGGTCGAAGCAGGCCACCCGGCCCTGATAGGCGACGGCGCACACCTGCTGCGCGTCCACCACCGGATTGCCCATCACGTCGGCCACCCGCTCGAGTTCGGTGGCGCCGCGCGGCAGCGCCACCGTGGCTTCCCACAACTGGGCGCCGTTGAGGGCGTTGAGCGCGACCAGCTTGCCGCCGGGAAAGCCGGCGTAGAGCACCTCGTCCAGCACCACCATGCCGCCCGATCCGCGCAGGTTCAGCGCCGGCAAGGTGCGGGTGTACAGCCACTTGCGGCTGCCGTCGGCCGCCGCAAGGCCATGGATGCGGCCGTCGCCGGTGCGGGCGATCACGGTGTCGGCCACGGTCAACAGCTGTCCGCTCACCTCGCTCGACAGGCTCACTTTCCAGCGCTGCTGGCCGGTGGCGCGGTCGAGCGCCAGCAGTTCGCCCTTGCCGCCGCCCGCCAGCACGAGTCCCTGCCCCGCCCCTGCGCCGGCCGACAGCTTGACGCCGGTATCGGACCGCCACACGGTGTTGCCATTGGCGATGGCGACGCGCACTACACGGCTGCCGCCGGCGGCCAGCACATCGTCACCCTCGGCCTGCGGACGCAGCAGATAGCCGCCGGCATCGCCGGTATCGGCTTTCCAGGCTTCGACCAGGCTTGCGCGCGGTTTGAATTCGACCAGCTCGGCCGGCTTGGCCCTGGACGGGCCGGAGCCGAACCAGCCACCCACGGTGCTGGTCATCGAACCGACCGCGCTGCAGCCGGAGAGCGCCAGCGCGAGGCTGGCAATGATCATATGCGTCTTCACTTGGCGTCTCCCCCCAGCGCGTCGAGCTTCAGTTCGACGATGTTGCGGTAGGGGTTGTCTTCGCCCATCTTGCCGAAGGCCGTCTGGTACGCGGCGCGCGCCTCGGCCGTCTTGCCTTGGGCCAGCAGCACGTCGCCGCGCAGGTCGTCGAAGCGCGGGGTAAAGGCATCGCTGTGCGTGGCGGAGAGTGTTTTTAGCGCCGCGTCGTAGGCTTTCTGGTCGAGTTGCACCGCGGCGAGACGCAGCCGCGCCAGATCCCGGATCGCGGGTTCCTTGGCGTTGGCCACCGCCCATTCCAGCTGGGTCTGCGCACTTTTCAGATCCTTGGAGGCGACGTGGAGTTTGGCCAGCAGCAGCGCGGCACGCGGCGCGTAGGCGGTGCCCTTGTATTGCTCGATCAGCAGGCCACCCGACTCGCGCGCGGACTTGAGGTCGTTGGCTGCCAGCGACTGGGTCAGTTTTTCGTAGACCGTGGCGGCTTCCAGGCTTTGCGTCACGGTGTGGTTCTGCCAGTAGCGCCAGCCGGCCACGGCCGCGATCACCACGGCCAGCCCGAACATCGCCGCGCTGCCCCAGCGTTTCCACAAGGCCTTGAGTTCGTCCAGCCGTTCCTGTTCGTCGAGATCGTAGGTTGCCATTGCGTAATGCCTTCTTAAATTGATGCCTGTTTCAGAATGTCGGCAACCCGCGCCAGTTCAACGCGGGTCTGTTCGCCGGTGCCGCGCAGGGATTTCAGCGTCACCTGCTGCGCCGCCGCCTCGTCGTCGCCGATGATCACCGCATAGCGTGCGCGACTGGCGTCGGCCTTTTTCATTTGCGACTTGAAGCTGCCGCCGCCGCAATGCAGCACGCTGGCCAGTCCTGCGCTGCGCAATGCGGCCGCCGCCTGCCAGGCAAACGCCTGCGCCGCCTCGCCAGCGTGCACGATATACGCATCCGGCACAGCTGTCGCCAGCGGCGTGCCGGCCGTCTCCATCAGCGACAGCAGGCGCTCGATGCCCATGGCGAAGCCGGCGGCCGGCGCCGGTTTGCCGCCAAGTTGCTCGATCAGGCCGTCGTAGCGGCCGCCCGCACACACGGTGCCCTGCGCACCGAGCTGATCGGTCACCCATTCGAACACGGTACGGTTGTAATAGTCGAGCCCGCGCACCAGGCGCGGGTTGATTTCATACGCGATGCCGCTGGCGCGCAGCAGTGCCTGCAACGCATCGAAATGCGCCAGCGCCGCGTCGTCGAGCTCGTCCATCAGCTTGGGCGCCGCGTCGTTCAGCGCCTGCATCTCCGGATTCTTGCTGTCGAGAATGCGCAGCGGGTTGCTGTGCAGGCGCCGCATCGAGTCCTCGTCGAGCGCATCCTGATGCGCTTCGAAATAGGCGATCAGTTTGGCACGGTGGCGATGCCGCGATTCGAGGTCGCCCAGGGTGTTGATCTGCAGCGTCGGGTTGACGCCGAGCTCGCGCCAGAGATCGGCGCACATCACGATCAGTTCCGCATCGACGTCCGGTCCGGCAAAGCCGAGCGCCTCGACGCCGACCTGGTGGAACTGCCGGTAGCGGCCTTTCTGCGGACGCTCGTGGCGGAACATCGGGCCGGTGTACCAGAGGCGCTTGCCGCCGTCGTACAACAGGTTGTGCTGGATCACCGCACGTACCGACGAGGCCGTGCCTTCGGGGCGCAGCGCCAGCGATTCGCCGTTGAGCTCGTCGACGAAGGTGTACATCTCTTTCTCGACGATGTCGGTCACCTCGCCGATCGCGCGCTTGAAGAGGCCCGTGTGCTCAAGGATCGGGGTGCGCATCTCGCGGTAGCCGTAACGCCGCAGCCAGTCGCGCACGATCGCCTCGAAACCCTGCCAGGTATCGGTGACATCGGGCAGCAGGTCGTTCATGCCGCGCACGGATTGAATGTTGTTGCTCATAAGTTAATCAACTGATTGCGTGTCACGCAGCCGCGTAGTGGCTGCGCACGTAGTCCTCGACGATCGCCTGGAAGTCGGCGGCGATGCGGTCGCCCTTCAGCGTCACGGTCTTTTCGCCGTCGACGTAGACCGGCGCGACCGGCACTTCGCCGGTGCCGGGCAGCGAGATGCCGATGTTGGCGTGTTTGGATTCGCCCGGGCCGTTGACCACGCAGCCCATCACCGCCACCTGCATCGATTCGACGCCCGGATACTGGCTGCGCCACACCGGCATCTGGTTGCGCAGATACGATTCGATGTCCTGCGCCAGCTCCTGGAACACGGTCGAGGTGGTGCGGCCGCAGCCCGGGCAGGCGGTGACCTGCGGGGTGAACGCGCGCAGGCCGAGCGCCTGCAGGATTTCCTGGCCGACGCGGACTTCCTGGGCGCGATCGCCGCCCGGTTCCGGCGTCAGGGAAATGCGTATGGTGTCGCCGATGCCTTCCTGCAACAGCACCGCCAGGGCAGCGGTCGAGGCGACGATGCCCTTCGAGCCCATGCCGGCTTCGGTCAGTCCCAGGTGCAGCGGGTAGTCGCACTGTGCGGCGAGGTCGCGGTACACCGCAATCAGGTCCTGTACCCGGCTCATCTTGCACGACAGGATGATCCTGTCGCCGCCAAGACCCAGTTCCTCTGCCTTCTTCGCGGATTCCAGCGCGGAGGCGACCATGGCGCGACGCATCACCACCTCGGCGTCCTCGGGCTGCGGCAGGCGCGCATTCTCATCCATCATGCGCACCGCCAGCGCCGGGTCGAGGCTGCCCCAGTTGACGCCAATGCGCACCGGCTTGTCGTAGCGGCACGCCACGTCGATCAACGTCGCGAACTGCTCGTCGCGCTTGTTGCCGCGCCCGATGTTGCCGGGGTTGATCCTCAGCTTGGCCAGCGCCTGGGCGCACTCGGGCACCTGGGTCAACAGCTTGTGGCCATTGAAATGGAAGTCGCCGATCAACGGCACGCGGCAGCCCAGCACGTCGAGGCGCTCGCGGATGCGCGGCACCGCGGCGGCGGCTTCCAGCGTGTTGACGGTCAGCCGCACCAGCTCGGAGCCGGCTTCCGCGAGCGCCTGCACCTGGCGCACGGTGGCCGTGATGTCGACGGTATCGGTATTGGTCATCGACTGCACCACCACGGGCGCGTCGCCGCCGACCCGTACCTGACCGATCCGCACCTGGCGGGTTGCACGACGAACGATAGGGGACATCATGATTCCAGACGGTTATTCTTCGAGCGTGAAACGGGCGACCGACACCGCAATATAGGGCTTCAGATCGATGGGGCGGCCGTTGTAATGCATGCGCACCTGCGTCGCATTGCCCACCACCAGATCGAACGGCGGCTGGCCCTGGATGTCGACCCGGCTGCCCGCGGGGTTGAGCTGACGGTGCACCATGCGCCCGCTGCCATCCTTGACCTCGACCCAGGCCTCGTCGCCGAAGTCGAAGCGCAGCACGCTGCCGTTCGCTGCGGGCGCGCCCGCTTCGGCGGGGTCCTGGAACGTGGGTGCAGCGAGCGGCGGCGCGGGCGCTGGAACTGGCTGTTCAGCCGGAACCGGTGACGTCTCGGCCGGCGCGGGCGCCTCCGCGGGCGCGGCAACCGGTACGGGCGCGACAGCAGGTGCAGACTCCCTTTGCATGGCCGATGGTTGCCGGCTGGACCCGTCGTCGTCCACTTCACTGTTCAGCCACAGGTACAGCGCGACCGGCACCGCCACCACGATCAGCGTGCCCAGCAGCATCAGAATCAGCCAGGGTGAGGTCAGCCAGGCGGCCGGCAGCGGCGGCTCTGCCTGGGTAATCGGCGCTGCTTCGCTCGGCGCGCCCCCCATGCGTGCCAGCAGATCCTCTGGCGCCAGGCCAAGCAGGCGCGCATAATTACGCACGAAGCCGCGCGCAAACACCGACTGTCCGAGGCTCGCAAAATCGTCCGATTCCATCGCCTCGATCTGGCGATGCATCAGCCGCAGATGCGCCGCGACATCATCCCGAGACATGCCCTGCGCTTCACGCGCCGCGCGCAGGGTCTGTCCGATTGAAAGCTGCGCGTTCTCGCTCATTCGTACTGTCCCGCCCGCAGCAAACGCTCCTCTTCGGAATCCGGAAAACGCTTGCGCAATTGCAGGCCGTATGCCGCTTCCTGCGCCCGGTCGCCCAGCTTGCGCTCCAGCCGCACACCCAGCCACAGGCTTTCTGCAGTCGGCGGAGCGAGTTCGGCATGGCGGGTCAGAAAGCGCTGCGCTTCGACAAGATTGCCCTGACGGAAATGCAGGCCTGCCAGTTTGATCACCGTGTTGGGGTTGTCCGGCTGCAGCTTGAGCGATTTGATCAGGTTGGCTTCGGCCAGCGCCAGATCGCCTTTTCGCTCCGCGCACAGGCCGGCATTGGCCATGGCCTGCTCGGGTTGCGCATACAAGGGGTTGCGCAAGGCGGTGCTGAACTGTTCCAGGCCTTCGTCATGGCGGCCGCGGGTGCAGAGAAACCAGCCGTAATTGTTGCGCGCTTCGGAGTCGCTGCGATCCAGTTCGATCGCACGGCGGAAATTCTCCTCGGCCAGCTTGTCCTCGGCCAGTTCCATGTAGATCAGGCCATAGATGTTGTAGGCCGGTCCGTATCGGGGGTCCGCGACAATCGCCTTGCGCAGTTCGTCCAGCGCGGTTTTGTACTGGGCGCGAACGAAATAGGCGCCGGCCAGATCGGTGAAGGCCCGCGCACGCTGACGGCTCTCGCTGTCGACCTGCGTATTGGCCACGCCGCTTTCTCCGGTCGGCTGAGCCGCACAGCCGGCCAGCAGCACTGCTGCCATCACGATCCATTTTTTCACGCCGCCTCCTTGTGTATTCTTTTCATCACGCGTCCGCTCCTGTCGGCCACCTTGCCGGCCAGTTGGCCGCAGGCCGCGTCGATGTCGTCGCCGCGCGTCTTGCGCGTGGTCACCACATAGCCCGCGTCCTGAAGGATTTCGCGGAATACCCGCATGGCTTCGCCGCGCGGCTTTTCATAGCCCGAATCCGGGAACGGATTGAACGGGATCAGGTTGAACTTGCACGGCACGTCGCGCGTCAGCGCGATCAGCTGGCGCGCATGCTCGGGTTGATCGTTCACGCCTGCCAGCATCACGTATTCGAAGGTGATGAAGTCGCGCGGCGCATGCACCAGATAGCGCCGGCACGCCGCCATCAATTCTGCGAGCGGATACTTCTTGTTGATCGGCACGATCTGGTCGCGCAGTGCGTCGTTCGGGGCGTGCAGGCTCACCGCCAGCGCCACCGGGCAACGCTCCATCAGGCGGTCCATCGCCGGCACCAGGCCGGAAGTCGACACCGTCACCCGCCGTCGCGACAGGCCATAGGCATGGTCGTCGAGCATGATGCCGAGCGCGGTCGCCACGTTCTCGAAATTTGCCAGCGGTTCGCCCATGCCCATCATCACCACATTGGTCACCGGTCGGTCGGAGATTTCTCCAGTCGTGCGATTGGGCTCGGTCTTCAGGCTGTGATGCGCCACCCACAGCTGGCCGATGATCTCGGCCACCGTCAGGTTGCGGTTGAAGCCCTGCCGTCCGGTCGAGCAGAAGGTGCATTCGAGCGCGCAGCCCACCTGCGACGACACGCACAGGGTGCCGCGATCGTCTTCGGGAATGAATACGGTCTCGATGCCGTTGGCGACGCCGACGTCGAACAGCCACTTACGGGTGCCGTCGGTCGACGTGTGCGCGTAGCTGATCGCCGGCGCCGCAACCACTGCCTGCTGCTGCAGTTTCTCGCGCAGGCTCTTGGCGATATCGGTCATCTGCGCAAAATCCGCCACCCCGGCCCGATGGCGCCAGTGGAACACCTGCCTGGCGCGAAACGGTTTTTCGCCGCGTTCGCCGAACCAGGTGGTCAGTCCTGCCAGGTCGAGATCGAGCAGATTTTGCGTCATGCGTACAGCTTAGCGGCCCGCGTAGACTTCGCTGGCTGGGAAGAAATAGGCGATTTCGATCGCCGCGGTTTCAGGCGCGTCGGAACCATGTACCGCGTTGGCGTCGATGCTCTCGGCGAAATCGGCACGAATGGTGCCGGCATCGGCCTTCTTCGGATCGGTGGCACCCATCAGTTCGCGGTTCCTGGCAATGGCATCCTCACCTTCCAGCACTTGCAGCACCACCGGGCCCGAAATCATGAAGTCGACCAGATCCTTGAAGAAGGGACGCTCCTTGTGAACGGCATAAAAGCCTTCGGCTTCCTGGCGCGACAGGTGCTTCATCTTCGACGCCACCACCTTGAGGCCGTTGCTTTCGAAGCGGCTGACAATCTTGCCGATCACGTTCTTTTTGACGGCATCGGGCTTGATGATGGAAAAGGTGCGCTGAACTGCCATGTGAATGCTCCGGATAAAATGAGAAAAACGTTCAAAAAACCATGAAAATCAGCCTGCTAGGATACCACGCCCGAGCCCGCCCTGTCTCGTCCGGGGCTAGCCGACCACCTGCGGCAACATCCCCGCCTCGCCCGGCGCCGCGCGCCAGTCGGCGTCGAATCCGACGCCCGCGGCCCACGCCAGTTGCCCGTCGCACCACAATAGCGGTAGCCGCGCGCGTTGCCAGGGCGGGACCGCCTGTTCCTGCAGCAGGTTTTTCAGGCTGCGATGCGGGCCGCCGGCATGCAGGCGCAGGCGTTCGCCGCCCTGGCGCACCCCCAGTGTGACCCTGCCGGCTTCCAGCACGCCACGCTTGAGGCCCGCCCCGATCACCGGTTCCATCCGCACGCCCACGCCCGCAGCCGGCACCCAGAGCTGCGCCTCGCCCCGCCAGCGCACGGAGGGTGCGGCCGGCGGTGCCGGCGGCACCAGATACGCGCCGCCGCGAAAACGCCACAGCTCGGCCGATCCAAGGTTGACGCGCACCCGCGCATCGGCCTGCGCCTCGCACAGTTGATGCACGGTCTCCTCGAGCCGCCGCGCATTGGGCAGGGTCTGGCCCTGCTGCGCGATGAAATAGCGCAGCAGATTGCGCGCGCGCGGCAGCGTCAGGCCTGCCAGCACGGCGCAATCGAGACGCCCGCCCGCCAGGGCATCCCCCGCATCCAGCCGCGCCAGATCATCCAGCAGCTCCGCCGCCTCGGCCTGCAGGGCGGCCGCACGCGCAAGCGTGGCCTGGCTGCCGGGAAAATGCGTTGCCAGCAATGGCATCACCTGCTGGCGCAGCGCATTGCGGCGGTAGCGAGTGTCCTGGTTGCTTTCGTCTTCGACCCAGGCCAGGCCGTGCCGTCGGGCCGTCTCCAGGATGGTATTGCGTGTCACCCCGAGCAGCGGTCGCAAGTGAGCTGCCCGCCAGCCGTGCCGCTGCCGAAGCACAGACATCGCCGCGAGGCCTTTCGGCCCGGCGCCGCGCAACAATTGGAGCAGCAGTGTCTCGGCCTGATCGTCCTGCTGGTGCGCGGTCAGCAGGAAGTCGGCGTCGACCGCGGCAAAAATGCGCAGGCGCGCGCGCCGCGCAGCGGCTTCGATGCCCGCCGCATCGTCGCGCGCGATCGTTACGCGATGGACCGTCAATTCGACAGCCTGCGACGCGCACAGGCACGCACAGAAATCGGCCCAGTCGTCGGCGTGCGGCGAGAGCCCGTGGTGCACGTGCACGGCTTCAAGCTCAAAGGGATAGCGATCGCGCAGCGTCACCAGCGCATCCAGCAGAACCACCGAATCGAGCCCGCCCGACAGGGCGAGGGTCAGCCGCGCACGCGGCGCAACATGGCGGGCCAGCACGTCCGCCACGACCTCCGCAAGCGCCTTACTTGGCAGGAGTTTCCTTGAAGCTGCCATACGCCCGCAGACGCTGGTAGCGCTCGGCCAGCAGCGCGTCGAGCGACGGCTTGCGCAACTCGGACAGGGTGTCGGTCAGCGCGCGGCGCATGTTCTGGAACATGGCATCCCAGTCGCGCTGGGCGCCGCCCAGCGGTTCATCGATGATGCGGTCGACCAGGCCGTTGGCCTTCAGCCGGTCGGCGGTAATGCCCAGGGTTTCGGCCGCGACCGAGGCCTTGTCGGCGCTCTTCCACAGGATCGAGGCGCAGCCTTCAGGCGAAATCACGGAATAGGTCGAGTACTGCAGGATCAGCGTACGGTCGCCGACGCCGATCGCCAGTGCGCCGCCCGATCCGCCTTCGCCGACAATGCTGCAGATAATCGGCGTCTGCAGTTCGGCCATCACATACAGATTGCGGGCAATCGCCTCGGACTGTCCGCGCTCCTCGGCACCGATGCCGGGGTAGGCGCCCGGTGTGTCGATGAAGGTGAAAATCGGCAGCCGGAATTTTTCCGCCAGGCGCATCAGGCGCAAGGCCTTGCGATAGCCCTCGGGGCGCGGCATGCCGAAATTGCGAACAATCTTTTCCTTGGTGTCGCGGCCCTTCTGGTGGCCGATCACCATCACCGGTTCGCCGTTGAAGCGCGCCATGCCGCCGACAATCGCCTGATCGTCCGCGTAGGCACGATCGCCATGCAGTTCGGAAAAATCGGTGAACAGCCCCTGCACATAGTCGAGCGTGTAGGGCCGTTGCGGGTGGCGCGCCACCTGCGACACCTGCCAGGCGTTGAGCTTGGCATAGATGTCCTTGGTCAGCGCCTGGCTTTTCTTCTGCAGGCGCCGGATTTCTTCCGAGATGTCGAGGGCGGAATCGTCCTGCACAAAGCGCAGCTCTTCGATCTTGGCTTCGAGCTCGGCGATCGGTTGCTCGAAATCGAGGAAGGTGGTTTTCATTCAACAATCACGGAAACAGGTTAGCCGGGCATTTTAGCAGCCCGACGCCGTTTTCCAGCAGTGGCTTAATGATGATGGTGGCCGTGCGCGCCATGTGCGTGGCGGTGCTCGACTTCATCCGCCGATGCCGCACGCACCTCGGTTACCACACACTGGAAATGCACCGCCTGGCCGGCATAAGGGTGGTTGCCGTCGACCACCACCTTGTCTTCGGCGATGTCGGTCACGGTGTAAAGCATTTCCTCGGTGCCATCGACCGGCGAGCCGACGAATTGCATGCCGACCTCGATGTCGGCCGGAAACGATTCGCGCGTCTCGAGACGCACCAGGTCGTCTTCGTATTCGCCGAAGGCATCGGCCGGCTGCAGTTTGAGGTCGATCTTGTCGCCCACGGCCTTGCCTTCCAGCGCCTGTTCCACCAGCGGGAAAATGTTGTCGTAGCCGCCGTGCAGGTAGCTGACCGGTTCGTCGCTTTCCTCCAGCAGCTTGCCCTCCATGTCCTTGACGATGTAGGTGATAGTGACGACGGTGTCCTTGCCGATATTCACTTGTGTTCCCCTTTGCTCATTGAAGCAACCAGTTGAAGCACTTCCGCCGCGTGACCGCGGCTGGAAACGCCGTAAAGGGCATGACGGATGATGCCCTTCTTGTCGATGATGAAGGTGGAGCGAACCGGGCTCTTGCGCATCACGCCGTCCACCTCCTTGTCCTGCAAGACGCCATAGGCCTTGTTGGTGATCTGTTCCTTGTCCGCCAGCAGGCGCACGCCGATGCCGTGCTTGTCGCGAAATTCGCCATGTTTGATGCAGTCGTCGCGCGACACCCCCAACACCTCGGCACCCAGCTTGGCAAAATCGTTTTCCAGCTCGGAGAATTCGATCGCCTCGGTGGTGCAGCCCGGCGTATCGTCGCGCAAATAGAAATACAGCACCAGCGTCTTGCCGCGGAACTGGGATAACTCGACGATGTTCATGTCCGCGTCCGGATTTGAAAAATCCGGCGCGCGGTCTCCCGCTTTCAGCATGCTTGGCTCCGCCACGTAATTCCGCGCATTCTAGCAGGGCAATTCCTGCCGCATCGTTATAATTATTTATGACTTCGACCCTGCTCGGCGGCCTGAGCCCCACCCGTTTCCTGCGCGATGTATGGCACAAACGCCCGCTTTTGATCCGCAATGCCGTTCCGGATTTCGCTGGTCTGTTGACGCCTGACGAGATGCAGCAGTTGGCGTGCCGAGACGATGTGGAGTCGCGCCTGATCCAGGGCAGCGGCACGCATTGGCAGCTCGATCACGGCCCATTCGGCAAAAACGACTTCAAGCGTCTGCCCAAAACCGAGTGGACCCTGCTGGTGCAGTCGCTCAATCACATTCTTCCCGCAGCCGACGCGTTGCTGGCGCGCTTCAACTTCATCCCGCATGCCAGGCTCGACGACCTGATGGTGAGTTATGCCGTGCCCGGCGGCAGCGTGGGACCGCATTTCGATTCCTACGATGTTTTTCTGCTGCAGGGCCAGGGACACCGCCGCTGGCAGATCAGCACGCAAAACGACCTGGCGCTGCTCGACGACGCGCCGCTGAAAATCCTGCGCCGCTTCAAGCCCGAGGCGGAATGGCTGCTCGGCCCCGGCGACATGCTCTATCTGCCTCCGCACGTCGCCCATTACGGCGTCGCCGAAGATGCCTGCACGACCTACTCGATCGGTTTCCGCGCGCCCACCACCGAAGAACTGGCGCACGGCTTCCTGATGCATTTGCAGGACACGCTCAAACTCGAAGGCCGCTACGCCGACCCCGACCTGCGTCTCCAGGCCCACCCCGGCGAAATCAGCCGGGCGATGCTGGCGCAGATCGAAAACATGATCGCAAAAATACAATGGGACAAGCGCGACATTGCCGAATTCGCCGGGCGCTATCTGTCCGAGCCGAAGCCGAATGTGTTCTTCGATCCCCCCGAAACCCCGCTTACGCGCACCGCGTTCAACAAGCAGGCGAACAGGCAAGGCGTTTCGCTCAACCCCAAGTCGCGCCTGCTGTTCACGGGCGGACGCTTCTTCATCAACGGCGAAGCCTTCACGGCGGCTGTCGACGAAACCGCCGCGCTGAGACAGCTGGCCGATCAGCGCCGCCTCGCATCCGCAAGAGATATGCAGCCGCTGCCTGCGGCGCTGCGCGAACGCCTTTATGATTGGTATGAAGCCGGCTGGCTGGAGATCGATGCCGCATGAACGCCTTTGAAACCCCACGCGAATTTCGCAGCGCTTTTGATGCCCTGCTCGCCGGTACGCACCGCCAACTGCGCGTCTACGACCGCAACCTCGACCTGTTCGAGATCGACGATGCGCCGCGTCACGCGAGCCTGCGCGCGCTGTGCGTGGCCGGCGGCGGCCGTCGCATCGAACTGCTGCTCGATGACATTTGCCACGTCGCGCGTAGCCATCCGCGGCTGATGCAGCTGGTGCGCGATTTCGGCCATGTCCTCGAAATTCGCCAGGCCGATCCCGACGCGCCGCGCCCGGATCAGGCCTTTGCGCTGGCCGACGTCCACGGCGTGCTGTTGCGTGCCGACAAGGCGGCGGTACGTGGCACGTTGCACCTTGAAGACGCACGCGATGCCGTGTTGCTGCATCAGCAGTTTGAAGGCATGTGGCAGCGCTCGCCCGCCGGCGTGTCGGCAACGACACTGGGGCTATAGGCCGATTCAGGCGCTCTTACGCGAAAGACCTTAAAGCCCGCTCAGCCAGTCCAATTCGGATTCGCTGAAGCCCGCCGCGCGGCGTGCCGCCAGATTGAAGGGCGGCTTCAGCGGCGGCGCGTCATACTCGACCAGCAGCTGGCGAAACGTTGCATCGGGCTCCACCCCGCGCGCACGGCACAGCCAGCCAAACCAGTGGCTGCCGATGGCAACATGGCCGATCTCGTCACGTTCGATCACGGCAAGGATCTCGATCATGCGCCCGTCTTTCGCGGCCTTCAGTTTGTCGACGATGAGCGGCGCGGCATCGAGTCCGCGCGCCTCCAGCACGCGCGGCACCAGCGCCATGCGCACCAGCGGGTCGTGCGCGGTTTTCAGCGCCATGTCCCACAGGCCATCATGCGCAGAAAAGTCCCCGTAGCCATGTCCCAGCGCCCCCAGCTGCGTGTCGAGCAACTCGAAAGCAGCGCTTCTTCGTCCGCCACCCTGAGCCAGTCGGCGTAATAGGCCGCCGGCATACCGGCAAAGCGGTGGGCGGCGTCGAGCGCCAGGTTGATGGCATTGAATTCGATGTGCGCCAGCGCGTGCACAAGCGCCGCCCGCCCGGCCACGGTGCTGGTACGGCGGCGCGCCACCTGGTGCGGCGATACCCGTTCGGGGCGGGCGGGGCGTCCAGGCTGGTCGATCGGCGCGCGCGGCACGTCGGGTTCAGCGTCGACCCTGCCGGCCAGCCAATCGGCCTGCAAGCCATGCACGCAGGCGATCTTGGCCGCCGGTTCGCTCGCCCGAAGGCACTCAGCCAGCCGCCCGGGCAGCGACGCTAGCGCCGGTCCACCCACCGGATGCCGACCAGCGCGAGGGCCAGGAATATCAGCAGCGGCAGGCTCACCACCGCCGCCGCCGGCCAGTCGTTGAGCAGTCCCAGATGGCCGAACAGCCGGCTCAGCAGGTGGAAGCTCAGGCCGGTCAGAATGCCGATGAAAATCTTGGCGCTGGTGCCCCCGGCGCGGGGACCCTGGATCGCGAACGGCATGACGATCAGCATCATGATGGGGATGACGAAGGGGTTGATGAATTTCGACCACAGTGCAATCTCGTAACGGGTGGCCTTCTGGTTGTTTTCCTTCAGGTGCGTCACATAGCGCCACAGGGTCCGCGACGACATTTTCTCCGGCGCTATCAGCAGCACGCTGAGAATATCGGGCGTCAACACCGATTGCCATTCCTGACGTTCGCTGCGGACCGCGCGGATGCCGCCGTCCGCATCGAAATGCGTTTCCATCACCTGCTGCAGATCCCAGGTCTGGCCGCCGCGCCAATCGGCCTTCTCGGCGGCCCGGATCGAGCCCAGATGGCCGTCGGCCTCGAAGCCATAGATCTCGACCCCGCGCAACGTGTTATCCGCCATCACCTCGCGCACATTGATGAAGGCGCTGCCATCCTTGACCCACAGTCCGGAACGGAACTGCTGCGCCACCACCGCGCGGGTGGCCAGCAGCTTGTAGCGTTGTGCGGCCTGCTCGGACCAGGGCGCGACGAATTCGCCGAGCAGCAACAGCAGCATCGACAACACCGCGCCGATCATTGCGAAGTAGCCCGCCACCCGCCAGTTGGACAGGCCCGACACCCGCATCACCGCGTATTCCGAATTGCCCACCAGGCGCGACAGCGCGAACAACGTGCCGATCAGTGCCGCCACCGGCAGGATTTCGTAGAGGTGCCCGGGCATGTTCAGCAACACCACCACGATGGCCTGACCCAGACCGTAATCGTTGCGGCCCAGGCTGCCAAGCTCCTGCATCACGTCAAAGAAGGCGAATAGCACCATCAGCGCCAGCAGGATGAATCCCGACGCCACCAGCACCTGGCTGGCCAGGTATCGCGCCAGCAGGCTCATGCGGGCCTCCCGCGCGGCGCGTTCTGGTGCGCACGCAGATAAAACAGGACGCCCACCGCAAGCAGCATCACCAGGTGGGCCGACACCATCCCCACCCAGGGATTGAGCTTGGCCTGAGACACCCAGGCCTGCGACAGCGACAGCAGGTTGTTGTAGACGAAATACAGCAGCAGCGCGACCAGCAAGCCATAGGAACGGCGCGCCCGCGTGTTGACGTAGCTCAGCGGAACCGCCATGACCGCAAGAATCAGCGCGGAAACCGGCACGCCCAATCGCCACAGCAATTCGGCCCGCGCCTGCGGCGAGGGGTCGGCCAGCAAGGTCCTCACGTCCGCTTCGCGAACGCCGGCATCGCTGGCCTCCACGGCGACCGGATCGAGACGCATCCAGTAGCGCTCGAACTGCACGATGCGGTAATCGAGCTGGCCGGGTATGCCTTCATAGCGGCGACCGTCCTTGAAAACCAGGTAGCGCGACCCGTCCGGCATCTGGGTATGGCTGCCCTCGCGCGCGACCACCAGACCCAGCTGGCCGTCGATGCGCGACTGCATGAAGACGTTGCGCACGATACCGGTCAGCGGGTTGAGCGATTCGACATAGTAGACACGCTGGTTGGCGCCCGATTCGGCGAACATTCCGGCAGCGATCAGCGTGCTGTCGCTGCGGCTGTGCAGGTCCTGGCGGTATTCGCTTTTCTTGCCCTGCATCCACGGAGTGATCACCAGCGTCAACAGCAGGATCACCAGCGCGAACGGCACTGCAAAGGCCAGCACCGGGCGCAGCCACTGCTGGAGCGAGAGGCCGGCATTGAACCATATGACCATCTCGCTGTCTCGCCACATACGAGACAAGGGCAGCAGCACCCCCACGAACAGCGCGATCGTCATCAACACCGGCAAAAAGTGCAGCAGGGAAAATCCGAGGAAAACGAAAACGGCCTCGTTGGCGAGTTCGCCGCGCGCCACGTCGCCGAGCAGGCGGATGAACAGCACCACCAGCGCAATCGCCACCAGCACCGTCAGCACGGCCCCGGTGGTGAGGGCCATCTCGCGGGTCAGCGCGCGGCGATAGAGCATGGGACAATCCGGGTACCGTTTGCGAACAAACCGGTGTTTTGACATTCCGTCACGCCTGCGCCAATAATCGCCGGGTCGGCAACATCGATCCTCCCCGTATCGGCAAATTGCATTTTTTTGAGCACAGACATGGAAAACAAGGAAATCGAACTTGAATTTAGCATAAAAAGCGGCGCCCCCGAAAAGCAGCGCACCGCCTGTGTGGTGGTCGGCGTGTTCGAAAGCCGCAAGCTGTCGGACCCTGCCATGGACATCGATCGCGCCAGCGACGGCTACCTGTCCGAGATTCTGCGCGGCGGCGACATGGACGGCAAGGCCGGCAGCACGCTGCTGCTGCACCGGGTGCCCAACATCCTGGCAGACCGGGTGCTGCTGGTCGGTCTGGGCAAGGAGCGCGACTTCCACGAAAAAGCCTATCGCGACGCCATCGCCTGTGCCGTCAAGACGCTGCGCGACACCGGCTCGATGGAGGCCACCATCACGCTCAGCGAAATTCCGCTGAAGAAGCGCGATACCTCCTGGAACATCGAGCAGGCGGTGATCAGCGCGCACGATGCGCTGTATCGATTCGACCGCATGAAGAGCAAACCGAGCGAAGCGCGCCGTCCGCTCAAGCGCGTCACCTTTGCGGTGACACGGCGCGGCGAGCTCAAGTTCGGCGAAGTCGGCCTCGCACGTGGCCTGGCCATCGCCCACGGCATCCAGCTCGCCAAGGACCTGGGCAACACACCCTCCAACATCTGCACCCCGGAATACCTGGCGGGCGAGGCCAAGAAAGTGGCGAAGGCCCACGGCTTCGGCTGCGAAGTACTGGACTACGCCGCCTGCGAAAAACTCGGCATGGGCTCCTTCCTGTCGGTCGGCAAGGGCAGCGACAAGCCGCCGCGCTTCATCGTGCTGAAGCACATGGGCGGCAAAAAAGGCGACAAGCCGGTAGTACTGGTCGGCAAGGCCGTTACCTTCGACGCCGGCGGCATTTCGCTGAAGCCGGCCGGCGAAATGGACGAGATGAACTACGACATGAGCGGTGGCGGCGCGGTCATCGCCACCTTCCGCGCCATCGGCGAACTGGGCCTGAAGCTCAATCTCGTCGGCCTGATCCCGGCCTGCGAGAACATGCCGGACGCCAGTGCCAACAAGCCGGGCGACATCGTCACCTCGATGTCCGGCCAGACCATCGAAATCCTCAACACCGATGCCGAAGGCCGCCTGATCCTGTGCGATGCGCTGACCTATGCCGAGCGCTTCGAGCCCGACGCGGTGGTCGACCTGGCGACGCTGACCGGGGCCTGCGTAATCGCGCTCGGCGCCCACCCCAGCGCCCTGTTCAGCAACCATGATCCGCTGGCACGCGAAATCGAGCATGCTGCCGATCACGCCTGGGACCGCGTCTGGCGCATGCCGCTGTGGGACGATTATCAGGATCAGCTGAAAAGCAGCCTTGCCGACATGGCCAACATCGGCGGGCGGCCGGGCGGCTCGATCACTGCGGCCTGCTTCCTGTCGCGCTTCACCAAGAAATACCACTGGGCGCACCTCGACATCGCCGGCACGGCCTGGAAAGGCGGCCGCGAAAAAGGTTCGACCGGCCGTCCGGTTTCGCTGCTGGTGCATTTCCTGCTGAATCGCGCCGAGAAGTAGACTTTTCGCAGTGACCGAAATTCTCTTCTACACCTTTGCCGACAACCCGCTCGACGTCGCACGCCGCGTCGCCGCCAAGGCGCATGGCCAGGGCCGGCAGGTGATGATTTACGCGCCGGATGCGGCGGTGGCCGACGCCATCGACCGCCTGCTGTGGACGACGCCTGCGCTGGGTTTCGTGCCGCACTGCCGCGACAGCGACGCGCTGGCTGGCGAGACGCCAGTGCTGATCGGCACCGATGCCGATGCCCTGCGCCGCGCCGATGTCATGATCAACCTGCACACCGAGCAGCCGCCCGCCTTTGCCCGCTTCGAGCGGCTGGTCGAGATCGTCGGCCTGGATGAAGCCCGGGTCGAGGCGGGACGCGCGCGCTATCGTTTCTACAAGACGCGTGGATACGCCCTGCAAACGCACGACCTGCGGCAGCACGCCGGCCAGGAGGCACGATGAGCGACAGTCCCCTGTTGAGCAAGATGGATGCGCTGCTGAAAAAACACCGCGGCGGTAGCGAGGGCGACCCGGCTGCGCGTTCCGCTGAGCCTGCTGCGTCCGGGCAGGCGGATGTGTCCACGCCGCCGCCCGGCGCCTGGTTGCCGGTGCTGACCGATGTGATCGAGCGCGGTACACCGCCTGCCATGACGGCACCCGCCCCGGTCCTCGCCGCACCCGCCGCCGCACCCGCGGTTGAATCCGCGCCAGCGGCAGCACCGGCCCCCGCCCCGATGCCTGATCCATCGGCGTCCCTCGTCAACGACACCCTGGCCGAGCAGTTGATGAGCGAGCTGGCGCCGCGTTTGTCCGAGGTGATGGAAAAGCAGGTCGCCGCCGAACTGCGCAAGAATCTCGACCAGACTGTCGCCACCCTGCTCAGCCAGCTCGACGTCAACGTCCGCGAAATCGTGCGCGACGCCGTCGCCGAAAAACTCAAGCAACCGCGCGACCCCTCGACCTGAATCCGCATGCGGCGGCGTTTTTGAGCCGCATCGCGGATTCTTTGGGTCGTGTCCAGGGATTCTTTGGGATAATGCACCCTTTGCGCGCACGCCATGGAACTCGCCAAATCCTTCGAACCGGCAGACATCGAAAAACGCTGGTACACCCAGTGGGAAAGCGCCGGCTACTTCAAGGCCGGCAACACGCCCGACGCTCCCGCCTACTGCATTATGCTGCCGCCGCCCAACGTCACCGGCACGCTGCACATGGGGCACGCCTTCCAGCACACCCTGATGGACGCGCTCACCCGCTACCACCGGATGGCAGGCGACAACACGCTGTGGCAGCCGGGCACCGACCACGCCGGCATCGCGACGCAGATCGTGGTGGAACGCCAGCTCGACGCGCAGGGTGTGTCGCGCCACGCGCTCGGCCGCGAAAAATTCCTCGAAAAAGTGTGGGAGTGGAAGGAGCACTCCGGCTCCACCATCACCCGCCAGATGCGGCGGCTCGGCACCAGCCCCGACTGGAGCCGCGAGCGCTTCACCATGGACGAGGGCTTGTCGAAGGCCGTCACCGAAGTCTTCGTGCGGCTCTACCGCGAAGGCCTGATCTACCGCGGCAAGCGGCTGGTGAACTGGGACCCGGTCCTCGGCACCGCGGTGTCCGACCTTGAAGTCGTCAGCGCCGAGGAAGACGGCTTCATGTGGGAGATCAACTACCCGCTGGAAGACGGCTCCGGATTTTTGACCGTCCCCACCACCCGCCCGGAAACCCTGCTCGGCGACAGCGCCGTCGCAGTCCATCCGGAAGACGAGCGCTACAAGCATTTGATCGGCAAGCACGTGCGCCTGCCGGTCGCCGAGCGCAGTATCCCCATTATTGCCGACGACTACGTCGACCGCGAGTTCGGCACCGGCGTCGTCAAGATCACCCCGGCACACGACTTCAACGACTGGCAGGTCGGCCAGCGCCACAAGCTGGTGGCGATCAACGTGCTGACGCTCGACGCGAAGATGAACGACTTGTGCCCCACCGAATACCAGGGGCTCGACCGCTACGACGCACGGCAGAAACTGCTGGACGAACTGCAGGCGAAAGGACTCCTGGTCTCGGCCAAGCCTCACAAGCTGATGATCCCGCGCGGCGACCGCACTCACGCGGTGATCGAGCCGATGCTCACCGACCAGTGGTTCATGAGCATGGAAGGCCTGGCCAAACAAGGCCTCGCCGCAGTGGATTCGGGGGAACTGAAGTTCGTGCCGGAGAACTGGACCACGACCTACCGCCAGTGGCTGGAAAATATCCAGGACTGGTGCGTGTCGCGCCAATTGTGGTGGGGTCATCGTATCCCGGCGTGGTACGACGCTGACGGCGAGTTCTACGTCGCCTACACGGAAGACGAGGCGAAGAAGCAGGCCGGCGGCCGCGCGCTGACGCAGGACAACGACGTGCTCGACACCTGGTTCTCGAGCGCCTTGTGGCCCTTCTCCACCCTGGGCTGGCCCGGGCAGACGCCCGAACTCGAACGCTTCCTGCCGACCTCGGTGCTGGTCACCGGCTTCGACATCATCTTCTTCTGGGTCGCCCGCATGGTGATGATGTCCTTGCACTTCACCGGCAAGGTGCCGTTCCGCGAGGTCTACGTCACCGGCTTGGTGCGCGACTCCGAAGGCCAGAAAATGAGCAAGTCGAAGGGCAACGTGCTCGACCCGATCGACCTGATCGACGGCATCATGGTCGACGACCTGGTCGCCAAGCGCACCCAGGGC
>DAHWJK010000176.1:0-3313 GCA_027344185.1 Thiobacillus sp. | reverse complement strand
GTAACATCCGCGCCTACTTTCTGGCTGGGGCAATAATCTGGCTCGCCGTCAATGCGTCCGGCATCCACGCGACGATTGTTGGTGTTATCCTCGGCCTCATGACACCGACGGCTGGCTGGGTGAGCGACCAGCGTTTGGGGGAAATCTTGCGAAAGGTGCTCTCCTATCCCCCGGGAGATCATTGGAGTGGCGATACCGAGGATAACCGGGCGCTGCAAGTTGCCGGTATCGCGGTGCGCGAGACGTTGTCGCCCGTCGAGAGGCTCGAGGCCATGCTCCATCCCTGGGTCGCCTACGGCGTTATGCCGCTTTTCGCGCTTGCAAACGCGGGGGTACCGATCACGATCAAGGGACTTATCAACCCGGTCTCGCTGGCGGTGATGGCGGGCTTCGTCCTCGGCAAGCCGATCGGCGTCACAGGATTCGCCTGGCTGGCGGTGCGCACGGGTGTCGCCATTCGGCCGGCGGGGCTCACCTGGGGGGGACTTGTCGGTGGGGCTCTTCTTACCGGTATCGGATTTACCATGGCGCTGTTTATCGCCGGCCAGGCATTTCAAGATGCCACGCTCAACGCAGCGAAGCTGGGTATTCTTGCTGCCTCAGTCGTCTCTTCTGTTGCTGGTCTCACGCTGCTGAGCGCGTTGCCTCGGAGTGACGGAACGCCTATGTTTCGGAGGCGCAGCGGCGGAGGAGAACACCCATGACATACCCCGCTCTGGCCCATCGCGGCATGAGAAAAAGTCTCCCAAGAAGCTAGGCGGCCCTGACTTCTTCACACATCGATAACCGGGTCAGTTGCGTTATGTTCGGATGCTGCGCAAATTGGACGCGAGCCCGGTTCGACACGCCTTGAGTAGATCGCCATCTGAACAGCGGTGAGCTCTGAGCTGTTCCATTTGACGATCGGCATGGCGCCACGAGGTGATCGATCCTCGCCCTATTTGGTGGCGCCAGTCTAAGGGAGAAGCTCATGACGAGAGCGGATAGCCGCACACGCATTTGGCGGCTCGGCGGTAATTTGCATTCCAGCAAGCGCATGGCGTCCCTCCGCGCGATCCGCCGTCTCCTGCTGATCGCAGCCCTCATCGTTGCGGCCGCTCCATCCACGTCCTTATCCGCGTCGATTCCGCAGGGGGTCTGGCTAATGGACGGAAAGGTCGCGGTGCAGATTTTTCACTGTGGAAACAAGATGTGTGGCCGGATTCTCTGGCTGCTCGTCCCTCGGAATCCGGAGGGCCAGCTTCAGCGCGACAAGAAAAATCCGGATGCCGCCCTGCGTAGCCGACCGCTCTGCGGCCTGACGATACTTTGGAACCTTCAGTCCACGGGCCCTGACAGCTGGGGCGACGGCTGGTTCTACAATCCGGACGACGGCAGAACCTATAATGTCTCGGCGAAGCTCGATTCCACCGACGTGATGATCGCACGCATCTATGTGGGTTTCCCGTTTTTTGGCAAAACGAAGACCCTAGTTCGGGTGCCTCGGGGCATATCTGCCGGGTGGTGCTGAGTATCCAAAGGTCGGCCGGTACCAGACGCGCCGTCAGGTCGGACCCCAGAATCCGTTCCATGATCCGGATTTTCAGATCCTTAAGCAGCCCCGATCGTCGTCATCACCAGGGCCGGCGCGACGAGAAGGCGACCAAACGCCCGCTCCGATTGCAACAACTGTTGTACGAGACCCGACGGCGGCCGCAATCTTGGCAAGCCTCGACGTGGCCGCCGAGGGCGGCGTTGCGGCACGGCTCGATCGCCGACATGACCTTGAGGTGCTGGAGGTTCAGATGCCCGGCATGGACGGCCCGATAGGCGGGAGCAGTGGCCCGGAAGATGTCGACGATCTCAAGCGCGGCGCCCACCGCCTCAGCCCGCGGGTGGCGCCTGATCCGAGGCAATCATATGCAGTTGGTCGAGCGGAATGATCACAGCGCGCACCGTGCGTGTGGCAACCTTGGTGCATCACACCCTGCTGCCGGCTTGCCTTCCACCATTCGCGCAGCAGGATCACGAGATCTGCCGGGAGAATGGCGTGGCGATACCGGCCTCCCTTGCTCCCGCTCGACGCGGCTCAGCATGCGCTCGCTGTCGATATCGGCGACCTTGAGTGCTGCGACCTCAGCAACCCGCAGCCCCGCACCGGAGGCGACCGAGAGGGCCGCCTGATGCTTGAGGCTGGTGGTCGCGTTGAGCAGTCGTGCAGCCTCATCCCGGCTCAGCACAACCGGAATATTCCGAGGATGCGGCGCCTGGATCAGCTTGCGGGCGAGATCAGGCCTGTCGATTGTTTGCGTAAAGAAGAAACGCAGTGCCGAGACAATACTGTTCATGGTCGGCGTCGGCACGCCAGCATCACGCTGCTCTATCTGGAACCGTCGTACGTCATCGACTGTCGCCATATCAGGCGAACACCCCAGGAACGTGGCGAACCGTCCAACGTCTCGAATGTAGCTGCGCTGCGTCTCGCGCGAGAAACGGCGCATGTTCATATCGTCGATCAGGTGCTGCCGCAGTGGGCTGATAGCGGCAGTGCGAATGGTCTCGTCCATCGGTCGGCTCCTCTCGGTTAAAAGGAGCCGAAATCGTCCGCCTCGGGATCGCTCCGCTCAATCCAAATGATACGCCCGCATCATGCCCGGGCCGTCAAAGCCAGCACCTTCCCGCGAAGCGGGTTCGTTCTTCGGCCCGTCCCCGCCACAAAGCGAACGTCTGATATCCGCTTTCGTAAAGCATAAGCCGTCCGGCAGCTATACTTGCCCATTGGGCCCACCCAGCGGATATAAATCCATAAGTCTACTGGTCGCTGTCTGAACTTGGTCGCTCACGCCGCATTTTCCTGAAAACGGCGTAGTGGTGGCTGCTTGTGTTATCGTGCAAACCAAAGGTCATAGTTTGCCTGCATCCCAAGCCATGCCTGCGCCGTGCTCACGCCAGCCTGTTCAAGCCGGATCGCCAAATCAGGGCTAATGGCAGCCCTGGCGTTCAACACACGCGACAACGCAGCGCGGGACATAGCCAGCCTGTGGGCGGCCTCGGTAACGGAAAGCCCCAGCTCGCCGATGACATCCTCTCTGAGCAGTTCGCCAGGATGTGGCGGATGTAGCATCATTTTGCCTTCTCCTGATGGTATTTTTGTTAGTTTACCAAGGTGGCGTCGTGAAGTGTGTGGAAATTGGGGGGGGGCGTAATCTCCGGGTGAGTTCAACCACCAGACTCGGCGTTCGAGCGCCGATGGAGATCACGCCATGGAGAAGAATAGCACAGGAACGCCGGAAGCCAGCCTGTTTGATGGCACGGCATGGTTTGACCCGATCGA
>DAHWJK010000162.1:0-6888 GCA_027344185.1 Thiobacillus sp. | reverse complement strand
TGACGGCGAGCCTCGTCAGCAAGACGCTGGCCCCCACGCGCAAGGCGCTGCGCGACGCCGGCCTGTCGGTGGATGAAGTGAAGGGCGTGGTGATGGTCGGCGGTTCCACCCGCATGCCGTGCATCCGCCATGCGGTCGCCGCTTTCTTCAAGCAGACGCCGCTGACCAACCTCGACCCCGACAAGGTGGTCGCCCTTGGCGCGGCGATGCAGGCAGACGTGCTGGCGGGCAACCGCGCCGGCGACGACTGGCTGCTGCTCGACGTGATTCCGTTGTCGCTCGGCCTCGAAACCATGGGCGGGCTGACCGAAAAAGTCATCCCGCGCAACACCACGATTCCCACCGCGCGCGCGCAGGAGTTCACCACCTTCAAGGACGGCCAGACCGCGATGAGCGTGCACGTGCTGCAGGGCGAGCGCGAACTGGCGTCCGACTGCCGCTCGCTGGCGCGCTTCGAGCTGCGCGGCATTCCGCCGATGGTGGCGGGCGCGGCGCGCATCCGCGTCACTTTCCAGGTCGACGCCGACGGCCTGTTGTCGGTGGCGGCGCGCGAGCAGAGCAGCGGGGTCGAGGCCAGCGTGCAGGTCAAGCCGTCATACGGCCTCGGCGACGACGAAATCACCCGCATGCTGAAGGACGCCTTCACCCACGCCAAGGACGACATGTACGCGCGCGCGCTGAACGAGCAGATCGTCGACGCGCAGGGCCTGATCGCCGCCACCCGCGCGGCGCTGGCGACAGATGCCGCGCTGCTCGATGAGGCCGAAACCGCGGCGATCGAAGCCGGCATCGCCGACCTTGAAACACGGATGGCTGGCACGGATCACCAGGCCATCAAGCGCGGCATCGAGGCGCTGAATGCGGTGACCACCGAGTTCGCCCAGCGCCGCATGGACCAGAACGTGCGCCGTGCGATGGCCGGACAGAAACTGGAAACCTTTGGCTGATGCCTGAATTCCCGATGCTGAACGACGCCTTCATCGAGTCTCTGCGCGTCAAGCTCGAAGCGCACCCGATCTACGCCGCGGTTCGGACGCTGGACGACCTGCGCACATTCATGCAGCACCACGTCTATTCGGTATGGGACTTCATGTCGCTGATCAAGTATCTGCAGCACGAGGTCGCGCCTGCGCGCTGGCCGTGGACGCCGCAGGGCGACGTCTCGGTGCAGCGCTTCATCAACGAACTGGTGCTGGAAGAGGAAACCGACGTCGCGCTGCCGGGGCAACAAGGGCATACCAGCCACTTCATGCTGTATCTGGCCGCGATGCGCGAAATTGGCGCCGACGCCGACACGCCGGCGCGCTTCGTGCAGCAGGTGGCGGAGCAGGGCGTCGACGCCGCGCTGGCGTCGGGCAGGGCACCGGCGCCGTCGGCCGCGTTCACCCGCACCACCTTCGATTTTCTGGCCAGCGGCAAGCCGCACACCGTCGCCGCCGCGCTGGCGCTGGGCCGCGAGCATGTCATTCCGTCGATGTTTCGCGCCTTCCTGTCGCGCATGGCAGTGGCCGAGGCGCAGGCGCCCAGCTTTCACTACTACCTCAACCGCCACGTCCACCTCGACGAGGATTTTCATGCGCCGCTGTCGCTGCGCCTGCTCGCCGCACTGTGCGACGACGCCGCCAAGTGGCGCGAAGCCGAAGCTGCCGCTGCCGCCGCAGTCGACGCCCGTTTACAATTCTGGGACGGCGTGCTCGCCGTCCTGCCCAGCCAACAAACCCAAGCCGCCTGATATATGCCCCAACTCATCGTATTGCCCCACGTCGAGCTCTGTCCAGAAGGCACCGTCATCGAAGCCAAGACGGGCGAAACCATCTGCGATACCCTGCTCGCCAATGGCGTCGAAATCGAGCACGCTTGCGAAAAATCCTGTGCCTGCACCACCTGCCATGTCATCGTGCGCGAAGGCTTCGATTCGCTGGCCGAATCGAGCGAAGACGAGGACGACCTGCTCGACAAGGCCTGGGGGCTGGAACCGCAGTCGCGGCTGTCGTGCCAGGCGCGCGTCGCCAGCAGCGACCTGGTGATCGAAATTCCCAAATACACCATCAACATGGTCAAGGAAGGTCATTGAAATGAAGTGGACGGATTCCCTCGACATCGCCATCGAACTCTCTGAAGCGCATCCCGAGATCGACCCGCGCACCATCCGCTTTACCGACCTGCATCGCTGGGTGATGGAGCTGCCCGACTTCGACGACGACCCCGAGCATTCCGGCGAAAAGATTCTCGAGGCGATCCAGATGGCATGGATCGACGAAGTCAGCTGAACCCGCGCTGACGGCGGCGGGGGCGCGCCGGCCACGTGATGGCGTGCCGTCCTGAGATAAGGTTGGGATCGCGCCCATTCCAGGAGACTGTCCTCTCATGCCACATTCCCCCGATTTCACGCGCCGCAGACTGCTTGCCACGCTTGCGGCCGCGCCTTTGCTGGGCCCCGCCCTGACGCAATCGGCCCTGGCGCAATCGCCGCAGGCACGGCCTGCCACCCGCATCATTCCCTCGGGCCGCGAAGCGCTGCCGTTGGTGGGGCTGGGCAGCTGGATCACCTTCAACGTCGGCAACGACCCTGCCGCGCGCAACGCCAGCGCCGACGTGATGCGCGCCTTCTTCGATGCCGGCGGCCGCCTGATCGACAGCTCCCCGATGTATGGCTCGGCGCAGGACGTCATCGGCTACGGCCTCAGGAAGATCGGCCGTCCGGCCGACCTGTTTGCCGCCGACAAGGTCTGGATTGCCGGCGGGGACGAAGGCCGCATGCAGATGGATGCGTCGCGCCGGCTGTGGGGCATTCCGCGTTTCGACCTGATGCAGGTGCATAACCTGCTGTCATGGCAGATACACCTGCCGACCCTGTTCGCGATGAAGGCGGCCGGCCAGCTGCGCTATGTGGGCATCACCACCTCGCACGGGCGGCGGCATGGCGAACTGGAGCAGATCATGTCCAGCCAGCCGATCGATTTCGTCCAGCTCACCTACAACCTGCATGACCGCGAAGCCGAGCAGCGCCTGCTGCCGCTTGCGCTCGAGCGCGGTATCGCCGTCATCGCCAACCGGCCGTTCCAGCAGGGCGCGCTGCTGGAACGGCTGGCGCGTCGCCGACTGCCGTCGTGGGCGGCCGACATCGACAGCACCAGTTGGGCGCAGTTCGCGCTCAAGTTCGTCATTTCCCATCCGGCCGTCACCTGCGCGATCCCGGCCACCACCAGCGTCGACCATGTGCGCGAGAACATGGGCGCCGCCATCGGACCGCTTCCGGACGCGGCCATGCGCGCGCGGATGGCCGCTGCCTACGCCGGCCGCTGATGTCGGAATGGTGGACCTACAGCCCGCGCGACCTGCTGCTGTTTTCGCCGCAGACGTATTACCGGCTGTTCGAGCTTCATAACCAGGCATGGTGGCCGCTGCCACTGCTTGCGCTCGCGCTCGGCATGGCGCTGCCGGTGCTGTGGCGGCGCGGAGGTGCCGGGGCAGGGCGCATCGTGGCGCTGATCCTGGCCGCAGGCTGGCTGTGGGTGGCGTGGGCGTACCACGCGCAACGCTACGCCAGCATCAATCTCCTGGCCGATCTCTATGCCTGGGCCTTTGTCGCCCAGGCCGTGCTGCTGGTGTGGCTGGGGGCGGTGCGCAACCGCTTCACGCCGGTGCCGGCCACGGGCTGGACTGCGCGTATTGGCCTGATGCTGGTACTGCTGGGCGTGCTGGGGTTTCCGCTGCTGGCGCCGCTGCTGGGCCGAAGCTGGGCTCACGCCGAAATCCTTGGCATGGCGCCCGATCCCACGGTGCTTGTCACGCTCGGCATGCTGCTGCTCGTGGGCGCGCGTCCGCGGTGGATACTGTTTCCGATTCCGCTGCTGTGGTGCCTGATCAGCGGCACCACGCTATGGGCAATGGATGCGCCCGAGTTTGCGCTGTTGCCGCTGGCGGCGATGCTGGCCCTGGCGGGCGCCACGATGCGCGGGCGCCGCTGACGCTATTCGATCGCCGGGGGCGGCACCTGCAAGACCTCGTCGATGAACGCCTGCCAGACTGCATCCGGCGTCCACACTTCGCGCAGTGGATAGGATGCTGCCGCCTCGCTTTCCGACAGGACCAGCCGGCGATACAGATAGACGAAGGCCGACACGCGCATGTTCAAGGCGCAATGCACCCACACCGTCCGCCCCCGGAAGGCATCGAGCACGCCGACGAACTGCGCGAACTGCTCGGGCCGCGGGCACTCCCATTCGACCGGAATCTGCACATAGGCCAGCCCCGCACCGGCCACCTGCTCGGCTTCGCCGGGCAGCGCGTTCGTGGATGTGGGCAAGGCCAGATTCACCACCGCTTCCACGCCCAGAAAGGGCAGCCGCTGGATGTCGCGTGCGGAAAGCTGGCCCGACGTCCACAGCCAGTCAAACACCTGGTGCATGTTGACCGCATCCATGTCCGCATGTGTGGCCGGCGCTGTCATGACGTCGCCTGTGCGCGCCGGGCCTTCTTGGCTTCGTACATGGCCGCGTCCGCCCGCGCCAGCAGCGCCTCGCAATCGCGCTCGCCGGCACCCGAAGTCACCACGCCGACACTGGCGCCCGCGTAGTCGATCGTGTGCAGGCCGATGGAAAAGCGCCCGGTGGTCAGGCGTTGCAGCCGTTCGCGTATCGCCGCGCGACTCGCATCGTGGGAGTCCGACGTCGCCGGTCCAAACACGACAAACTCGTCGCCGCCATAGCGCGCAACAAAATCGCCATCGCGCATGCCGCCCACCAGCGCCCGGGCAATCGCAATCAGAAAGCGGTCGCCCGCATCGTGGCCATGCTGGTCGTTGATCGCCTTGAATCCGTCCAGATCGACAAAGGCCAGATGCACCGCCGTATCCGCGCGTCGAGCATTGGCCAGCGCCCGTGCCAGCTCGTTCATCAGCGCGCGCCGGTTGGGGATACCGGTGAGCGGATCGGACAGCGCATAACGGCTGTATTCGCGGTTCTCGTCCTTCAGCTGGGCTAGCAGGCGGTCGCGCTCCAGCTGGCGCGCGATCAGTTGCGAAAACAGCTGCAGCAGCCGTCGCGTGTCATCCGTGACCTGGATGCGCGCGCCGCTGGCGCCGCACAGCGTGCCATACAGCTCGCCCGCCGCCACATGCACCGGCTCGCTCAGGTACGTGGTGATCCCCAGCACCCGCGCCGCGTCCGAATCGCCCCAGCAGCCCACCACATCGTCCACATAAGGCCGCCCCTCGTCGAGCGCGCGCTTGCACAGCGTGTCGCCCCAGGGCACTTCCAGCCCCTCGGGAATATTCAGCGCCTGCGTGTTGCGCGAAAACACAATCCGCTGGACATTGCGTTCGTGGTCGATCGTCGTCAGATAAGTCGACTCCAGCCCGGTGACCGATTCCAGCAGCCCCAGCAGCGGGCGCACCAGGCTTTCCAGATCTTCGCTGTCCGATACCGCCGCTACCAGTTTGTCTAGAAAAGGGTCCATGTCCATATCGCGTTTCAGCTGAGAATCATGCCGGAATCTTCCCCAGATTGAATTCACACCGGATTGCTGAACCAACGATTGTTCATACGTCGCGGGTGTCAGGTAGTCCAAGGCTGAGTGGATTCTACTGCGGTTACTCGCCACGGTGCTCCTGCACCATGCGGACAGCGCGTTCACGCGCTTCTGGGGAATGCTTGGGGATGGTCTTCTTGCTCTTCATGGCGCCATCTTCTCAAGGAAAGGAGCCTCCTCAAAACCCGGGGCGGTTCAGGATGCTGCAACTGCAAAACGTTTTCATAGTTTCTCCCTTATTAGCGCCTAACGTTACGGCGAGAGGCGCGCGCCGTTTTTGCGCGCGTCCCTCTCGACCGTAGGGTTAGAGTTCATGTTTGCCACTCGGGCAGTCTTGCCGATTGCGACGACTGCAACTACGACGACGGCTACAAGCCACGTAAGGATGTCTGCGCGCTCTCCAAGCAGAAGCGCGGATGCCACGATGGTGAGAAACGGCTGCAATAGTTGTATTTGGCTGACTTTAGCGATGCCGCCAAGCGCGAGCCCGTGATACCAAGGAAAAAAAGCTAGAAACTGGCTGATCACCATGACGTAGAGGAACCCCAACCATGACTCCAAAGGCAAGTTGATTGACGCCGGTGCGAACAGAACGACGGGAACGATAAGGACGGGAACAGAAAAGACAAGGGCCCACGAGATAACCTGGAGCCCACCCAAGGATCGGGACAGTCGCGCACCCTCGGCGTACCCGACGCCGGCGCTAACAATGGCTCCGAAGAGGGCGAGATCAGCCACGTGCAGGGTTCCCCCCGCCCTTGTAAGCGAATACCCGACCACCAGCGCCGTTCCAACCAGCGCAATCAACCAAAACCGTGTTGACGGGCGTTCTCCGGAGAACAGAACTCCGGCCACTGCGGTCACCAGCGGAAGAATTCCAAGGACAACGCCACCGTGTGAGGCATCAACGTAACGCATCGCCCAAGCAGTAAGAAGAGGAAAGCCAACCACAACGCCGGCTGCGACGATGACTAGACCTTTTGCCTCTTCACGCGACGGTAAACGTTGCCGGGTGAGAATTAGAAAGGCGGCGCTCATCACAGCCGCGCCGACACCTCGGCCGAGGCCTACGAACACAGGGTCAAGGGCTCTAACCGCGGCCCGTGTGGCTGGAAGCGTGACAGCAAATGCGACGACCGCCATTAGCCCAAATAGATAGCCGAGATTTTCGTTACGCGTGTTCGCCATGAAATCTAACGTTCGCCATAACCGGCAGTGTAAAGCGGCGCATGTTTTTCGCGCCGCTTTACACTGTCCGAGTTGATTGATGGGATGGACTCCCCCGTCTTTTTGTTGCCATAGTTGGCGTCACTGGTCTTCATGGGGATGGGGATCAGATGTCTTCAACGAAAGGAG
>DAHWJK010000156.1:0-12575 GCA_027344185.1 Thiobacillus sp. | reverse complement strand
GGGCTGGGCCGTGTGGTCGCGCGTTGCGCCAGCGCCTGCCGACGCGCCCGCCACCGCCGCGTCGCCGGCCGCCACCGCCGAGCAGCAGGCCGCGCTCGACGCGCTGCTGCCCGCGCTCGGCGCGTTTGGCGTCCACCTGATCCATGGCGTGACCGGCAGCGGCAAGACCGAGCTCTATCTGCGCCTGATCGATGCGGTGCTGGCGCGCGGCCGGCAGGCGCTGGTGCTGATCCCGGAAATCGCGCTGACCCCGCAGCTGGAACAGCATTTTCGCCACCGCTTTCCCGGCCGCCGCGTCGATACGCTGCACAGCGGGCTGGGCGAAAAGGAGCGCACCGAAAACTGGCTCGCCGCGCCCGAGTGCGACGTGCTGCTCGGCACCCGCCTGTCGGTGTTCGCGCCGCTGCCGCGGCTGGGATTGGTCGTGGTCGACGAGGAGCACGACGCCTCGTTCAAACAGCAGGACGGCCTGCGCTATTCGGCGCGCGACGTCGCCATCGCGCGCGGCAAGCAGGCCGATGTGCCGGTGGTGCTCGGCTCCGCCACGCCCTCGCTGGAAAGTTATTCTCACGCACTGGCCAGGCGCTACCAATTGATCGAACTGACGCAGCGTGCGATCAGCCAGGCGCAGTTGCCGGACATCGAACTGGTCGACCTGAAACATCTTCCGCTCGACAACGGCCTCGCCCGCGCCGCCGTGCAGGCGCTGACCGAGACGCTGGCGCGCGGCGAACAGAGCCTGGTGTTCCTCAACCGCCGCGGCTACGCGCCGGCGCTGTATTGCCCGAGCTGCGCCTGGGTGTCGCCGTGTCCGCGCTGCTCGGCGCGGCTGGTGCTGCACCGCACCGGCCACCGATTGAAATGCCACCACTGCGGATTCGAGACGCGCATCCCGGCCGAATGCCCGGGCTGCGGCAATCCCGATTTAAAAGCCCTGGGCCAGGGCACGCAGCGGCTGGAAGAAACGCTCAGCGCCCTGTTGCCCACTGCGCGCATCCGCCGTATCGACCGCGACACCATGCGGCCGCGCGCCTGGGCCGAACTGGGCGCGGCGGTGCACGGCGGCGAGATCGACATCCTGGTCGGCACCCAGATGCTGGCCAAAGGACACGACTTCCCCAACATGACGCTGGCGCTGATCCTCGACACCGACGGCGCACTCTACAGCCCCGACTTCCGCGCCACCGAGCGCCTGTTTGCCCAGCTGATGCAGGTGGCCGGTCGCGCCGGTCGCGCCGACAAGCCGGGGCGCGTGCTGATCCAGACCGTCTTCCCGGATCACCCCTTGTTCCGCTACCTGCAGCGCCACGACTACGCCGGCTACGCACGCGCCCTGCTGGCCGAGCGCCGCCAGCTGGATTTGCCGCCCTACACCCGGCAGGTCCTGCTGCGCGCCGAGGCAAGCACGATGGACGCGGCGCTGGCCTTCCTGCATCGTGCCGCGCAGCTGGCGCCCCACGATGCGAACGTCAGCGTGTTCGGCGCCGCCCCGGCGCCGATGGCGCGCGTGGCCAATCTCGAACGCGCGCAACTCTTGATCCAGTCGGCGCAGCGCCAGGCGCTGCAGGCTTTCGTGCGCGACTGGCGGCCGCATCTCGATACCATCAAGCCGCGCATCGCGCGCTGGTCGCTCGACGTTGACCCGCTGGTGTTTTGAGTTGCGGGCGCGCAATTGCCGCTCGCGTTTTGATGCACTGCGCGCGGCGCTTATAATCGCAGGCTACCCATTCGACACCGAAGACGCGCGCGCCTTCCTGTCCGCTCTGCAACCATGTCCAACATCCATCCGCTCAAAGAACAGCTCGCCCTGCTGATCGGCACCGCCCTCGACATCGTGGCGCCCGATTCGCCGGTGAGCCTCGAGATCGAACGTCCGAAGAGTCCCGCCCACGGCGATTTTTCCAGCAACGCCGCAATGCAGCTGGCGCGCCCGCTGAAGAAAAATCCGCGCGAACTGGCGCAGCGCATCCTGGCCGAACTGCCGGCGTCGCCGCTGATCGCCAAGGCGGATATCGCCGGCGCCGGCTTCATCAATTTCTACCTCACGCCAACCGCCTGGCACGGCCTGGTGCCGCAGATCCGCAGCGCCGGTGCGCAATTCGGCCGCGCCGACGCCGGCCGCGGTCGCAAGATGCTGGTCGAATTCGTTTCGGCCAACCCGACCGGCCCGCTGCATGTCGGCCACGGCCGCCAGGCGGCGCTCGGCGACGCGATCTGCAACCTCTACGCCGCGCAGGGCTGGGAAGTGTTCCGCGAGTTCTACTACAACGACGCCGGGGTGCAAATCGCGACGCTGGCCGCAAGCGTGCAAGCCCGCGCGAAGGGCGCGAAGCCCGGCGACGCCGACTGGCCGGAAGCCGCCTACAACGGCGACTACATCGCCGACATCGCGGCCGATTTTCTGGCAAAAGAGACGGTGAAGTCGGACGACCGCGAATTCACCGCGTCGGGCGACGTCGACGACCTCGACTCGATCCGCCAGTTCGCCGTCGCCTACCTGCGCCACGAGCAGGACCTCGATCTCAAGGCCTTTGCGGTGCGCTTCGACCATTACTATCTGGAATCGAGCCTGTACACCAGCGGGCGCGTCGAGGCGACGGTGCAAAAACTGGTCGGCGCCGGCAAGACCTATCAGCAGGACGGCGCGCTGTGGCTCAGGACCACCGACTACGGCGACGACAAGGACCGCGTGATGAAGAAGTCCGACGGCACCTACACCTATTTCGTGCCGGACGTCGCCTATCACATCGCCAAGTGGGAACGCGGCTACGAGCGCGCGATCAACATCCAGGGCACCGATCACCACGGCACCATCGCCCGCGTGCGCGCCGGACTGCAGGCTGCCGGCGTCGGCATCCCCGAGGGCTATCCCGACTACCTGCTACATACGATGATCCGGGTCATGCGCGGCGGCGAGGAAGTGAAGATCTCCAAGCGCGCCGGCAGCTACGTCACGCTGCGCGATCTGATCGAGTGGACCAGCAAGGACGCGGTGCGCTTCTTCCTGCTCTCGCGCAAGGCCGACACCGAGTACATTTTCGACGTCGACCTGGCGCTGGCGAAGAGCAACGACAACCCGGTGTACTACGTGCAGTACGCGCACGCGCGCATCTGCCGGGTGTTCGAGGAATGGGGCGGCATGGCCGACACCCTCGACGACGCCGACCTCGCGCCGCTGACCGCACCCCACGAACTCGCGCTGATGCAGCGCCTGGCGGAATATCCGGAAACGGTCGCCGGCGCCGCGCGCGATCTGGCACCGCACCTGCTTGTTCATTACCTGCAGGTGCTGGCCGGCGACTTCCACGCCTGGTACAACGCGGAAAAATTCCTGGTCGAGGATGCGGCGACGCGGCTCGCGCGCCTCGCGCTGGCCGATGCCACCCGCATTGCGATCGTCAACGGGCTGGCCTTGCTCGGCGTGTCCGCCCCGGAGAAAATGTAGCCATGGCCAGAACCCCTTCCCGCAACTCGGGCCGCTCCGGCGGCAAATCCATTTTTACCGGCGTGCTCATCGGCCTCACGGTCGGGGCGGTGCTCGCGGTCGTCGTGGCGCTGTGGGCCACCGGCAACAACCCGTTCCGCGCGTCCGCGCCGACCGCCCCCACTGCGCCGGCCGTGCCCGACACCCCGGAAACGGCACCCAGTTTCGACTTCTACAAGGTGCTGCCGGCCGATGCGCCGGGCGAGCTGCCGCCGGCTGCCAAGCCTGCCGATGCGCCGCCGCGCTACTATCTGCAGGCCGGCGCGTTCCACAGCGCGAGCGACGCCGACAACCTGAAGGCGCAACTGGCCCTGCTCGGCGTCGCAGCCGTGATCCAGACCAGCGAAGTGCCCGACAAGGGCGTGTTCCATCGCGTGCGGGTCGGCCCTTTCAGCGCCATGGACGAAATCAATCGCACCCGCAGCCTGCTGGTGCAGAACAATATCCCCACCACGCTGGTCAAAGAAATTCCCACCACACAGGAGACGCCTTGATGTTCACTCGCGCCTTGGCTTTCGTTGCCGCCGCCGTATTTTCCCTGTCCGTCCAGGCCGCCGGCCCTGAGGCCTTCGAAGGCCACGACTACACCCGGCTGAAAACCGCGCAGGCGGTGACCACCGGCAACAAGGTCGAGGTGCTGGAGTTCTTCTGGTATCGCTGCCCGCACTGTTTCCAGTTGGAACCCGGCCTCACGACCTGGCTGAAAACCCTGCCCAAGGACGCACAGATCCGCCGTGTGCCGGCCGTGTTCCGCGAAGACTGGATGCCCGGCGCCAAGCTCTACTACACGCTGGAACAAATGAACCTGCTCGGCCGCCTGCACCGCAAGGTGTTCGACGCCTACCACGTGGAACGCATCGACCTCAACGACCCCGCGGTGCTGGGTGGCTGGGTTGCCAAGCACGGCGTCGACCGCAAGAAATTCGAGGCCATCTACAATTCCTTTTCCACCCAGTCCAAGGCCACGCAGGGTGCGCGCCTGGCTTCGGGTTATGGCATCAGCGGCGTCCCCGCCTTCATCATCGACGGCAAGTTCATGACCTCGGTCTCGATGGTCGGCAGCGAAGCGCGCCTGTTTGAAGTGCTCGACCAATTGATCGTCAAGGCGCGCGCCGAGCGCGCCAGCAAGAAACCGGCGAAGTAAGCCAGCCCGTTTGAGCCTGCCCCTCAAGGTCTTCATCACCGGCGCCAGCTCCGGCCTCGGGGCGGCGCTGGCGCGGCACTATGGCGCGCAGGGCGCGCGCCTGGGGCTGGCCGGGCGCCGGCAGGACGGCCTTGAAGCCGCCGCGGCCGGGCTGGATGCACGGCTGTATCAGGCCGACGTGCGCGATGCGGCCGCGATGCAGGCAGCGGCGGCCGCGTTTGTAAGCGAGGTGGGGGCGCCCGACATCGTCATCGCGGCTGCCGGCATCAGCGTCGGCACGCTGACCGAAGCCGCCGAGGACAGCACGGTCTTTCGCGCCGTGATGGATGCCAACGTGCTGGGGCTGGTGCACACCTTTCAGCCTTTCATCGCCGCCATGCAGGCGCGCGGCGGCGTGCTGTGCGGGATTTCGAGCGTGGCCGGGGTACGCGGCCTGCCGGGCGGCGGCGCCTATTCGGCATCGAAGGCGGCGGCGACGGTGTATCTGGAAGCGCTGCGGCTGGAGCTGAGGGCGCGCGGCATCGCAGTGGTGACGGTGGCGCCCGGCTACATCGACACGCCGATGACGCAGGTCAATCCCTACGCGATGCCGTTCAAGATGCGCGCGCACACTGCCGCAAACAAGATAGCACGCTGTATTGAACGACGGCGTGCCTACACGGTCATCCCCTGGCAGATGGCCTGGGTGGCGCGCCTGCTGAAATGGCTACCCATTCCGGTCTATGATTCGGTATTCGAGCGGGCGCCGCGCAAACCGCGCGGTCTGCCGACATAATAGAAACTGGTTACACAGGACTTAAGACGGAGACTGTCATGCCCACCCCCCTCAACATCATCCTCATCGACGATCACCCGCTGTTGCGCATGGGGGTGGCGGGATACATCCAGCAGGAGCCCGACCTCACGCTGACCGCGCAGCTCGCCAATGCAGCCGAACTGCGCGCCTGGATCGCGGCCGGCAACCGCGCCGACGCCGCGCTGCTCGACCGCTCGCTGCCCGATGCCGACGGGCTGGATCTCGTCTCAGACCTGCGCGACCTCGGCATCAAGGTCATCATGCTCACCATCGCCGATTCCGACGAGGAAATTTCCGAGGCGATCTCCTCGGGCGTCGACGGCTACGTCATCAAGTCGAGCGACCCCGACCAGGTGCTGTCGGCCATCCGCAGCGTATGCGACGGCCAGAGCAGCTTCCCGCTCAACATCATGCAGAAGATGGCGCGCGGCGAACTCAACAACAGTGCCCTGTCCACGCTGACCGCCCGCGAAATGGAAATCGTCAATCACGTGAAGGAAGGCCTCTCCAACAAGGCCATCGCCTACAAGATGACGCTGTCGGAAAACACCGTGCGCAACCACCTGCGCAACATCATGGAAAAGCTGGGTCTGCGCAACCGCGTCCAGGTTGCCACGCTGGCGCTGAAGGAAGACCACAAGCGACACTGAGCCTTGCGGGCGCAAAAAAAGCGCGGCTGGATGCCGTGCTTTTTTTTGCGTCGCGATCGGGCCGACTTATTCCACCGTAACGGATTTGGCGAGATTTCGGGGTTTATGGCTGCGGCCGGGCTTCGCCCTTAACCCGCTTCGCGGTCAGCCTGCGCCGCAAGCCGCGGGCCCACGTGCTTTCACCCACTCACTCCACGGTGACCGACTTCGCAAGGTTGCGCGGCTTGTCGACGTCGGTACCCTTTTGCAGGGCCGCGTGATACGACAGCATCTGCAACGGAACGGTGTGCAGGATCGGCGACAACGCGCCGTTGCTGCCGCCGGGCAGCTTGATCACGTGTACGAATTCCGATTCCTCGATGTGCACGTCGCCGTCGGCGAACACGTACAGCTCGCCGCCGCGCGCGCGCACTTCCTGCATATTCGACTTCAGTTTTTCGATCAGCTGGTCGTTGGGCGCGATGGTGATGACCGGCATGTCCTCGTCGACCAGCGCCAGCGGGCCGTGCTTGAGTTCGCCCGCGGGATAGGCCTCGGCGTGGATGTAGGAAATCTCCTTCAGCTTCAGCGCGCCTTCGAGCGCGATCGGGTAGTGCACGCCGCGCCCGAGGAACAGCGCGTGGTGCTTGTTGGCGAAGCGCTGCGACCAGGCTTCGACCTGCGACTCCAGTGCCAGCACCTGCTGCACCTTGTTGGGCAGGCTGCGCAGCTCGGCCAGGTAGCGGGCTTCCTGTTCCGCGCTGAGCCGCCCGCGCAGCTTGGCCAGCACCAGCGTCAGCAGAAACAGGCCGGCCAGCTGGGTGGTAAAGGCCTTGGTCGAGGCGACGCCGATTTCCGGACCGGCGCGCGTGAGAAATTTCAGGCGCGAGGCGCGGGTGAGCGCCGACTCCGGCACGTTACAGATGGTCAGCGTCTTGTCCTGGCCCAGCGCCTTGGCGTGGTTCAGCGCCGCCAGCGTGTCGGCGGTCTCGCCCGACTGCGAGATGGTGACGATGAGCGCGTCGGGGTCGGGCACGCTGGTGCGATAACGGTATTCGCTGGCGATTTCGGCGCGCGCCGGGATGCCGGCGATCCCTTCCAGCCAGTAGGTGGCCACTTTCGCCGCATGGTAACTGGTGCCGCAGGCGAGGAAGGTCACCGCTTTGACCTGGCTCAACACTTCGGCCGCATCGAAGCCGAACCACTCGGGCTGCACATGATCCTGCGCCACCGCAGTCAGCAGCGTGTCGGTCAGCGCGCGCGGCTGCTCGTGGATTTCCTTCTGCATGAAATGGCGGTAATTGCCGAGCTCGGCCATGTCGGCCGACAGTTCGGAAATGTGCACGCTGCGGTCGACCGGCGTGCCGGCGGCGTCGACCACCTTCACCGACAGCAGGCCGATGTCGGCGACGTCGCCCTCTTCCAGATACATCACGCGCTGCGTCACCGGCAGCAGTGCCGAGACATCGGAAGCGATGAAGTTTTCCTCGATACCGAGGCCGACCAGAAGCGGGCTGCCCTTGCGCGCGCAGATCAGCCGCGCCGGTTCGTCGACATGCACCACGCCAATGGCATAGGCCCCTTCGAGCTCGACCACCGCCGCGCGAGTGGCGGCGAGCAGGTCCTTCGTGAGCCGGAGGTGATGTTCGATGAGATGAGCGATCACTTCGGTATCGGTTTCGGAAGTGAACACATAGCCTTCCGCCTTGAGCCGGGTACGCAGGGCTTCGTGGTTCTCGATGATGCCGTTGTGCACCACCGCGAGACCGCCGCTGACATGCGGATGCGCATTGGCCTCCGACGGCGCGCCGTGGGTGGCCCAGCGCGTGTGGGCAATGCCGAGGTGGCCGCTCACCTGCTGCGCCGCGCATTCGTCTGTCAGCGAGGCGACGCGGCCGACGCTGCGCACCCGGTTCAGGCCACCGTTGATGATGACCAGCCCGGCCGAATCGTAGCCGCGGTACTCGAGCCGGCGCAGGCCTTCGAGCAAGATGGGAACGACGTTACGTTGCGCTACCGCGCCGACAATGCCGCACATGCTTAGCCTTCCTTTTTCTGTTTGACGGGCCGTTTCCAGCCGCTGATCGTGAGCTGCTTCGCCCGCGACAAGGTGAGTTCGCCGGCAGGTGCGTCACGTGTCAGCGTGGTGCCGGCGCCCAAGGTGGCGCCGCGGCCGACGGTCACCGGCGCGACCAGCTGGGTGTCGGAGCCGACGAAGACCTCGTCCTCGATCACGGTGCGGTGCTTGTTGGCGCCGTCGTAATTGCAGGTGATGGTGCCGGCGCCAATGTTGACCTTCCTGCCCATGGTGGTGTCGCCGACGTAGGACAGGTGGTTGATCTTGGAACCGTCGTCGATCTGGCTGTTCTTGATCTCGACGAAGTTGCCGACGTGCACATCGCGCGCCAGTGTGGTACCGGGCCGGATGCGCGAAAACGGGCCGAGCCGGTTGGCTTCGCCGATAGTGGCGTCGTCGATCAGCGTGAAGGCATCGATCCGCGTGCCCGCCGCCACGGTCGCGTTGCGCAGTACGCAATTGGCACCCACCTGCACGTTGTCGCCCAGTTCCACGCGCCCCTCGAACACGCAGTTGACGTCTATGACGACATCGCGACCGCAGGCCAGGGTGCCGCGCACGTCGAGCCGGGCCGGGTCCATCAGCGTCACCCCGGCCTCCAGCAGGGCCTGCGCGATTTCGTTCTGGTGGATACGCTCGAGCCGGGCCAGCTGCGCCTTGCTGTTGACCCCGAGCACTTCCCACTCGAATCCCGGCTGGTGGGTCTCGACCTCGACCCCATCGCGCACGGCCATCGCAATGATGTCGGTCAGATAGTACTCGCCCTGGGCGTTGTCGTTCTTCAGTTCGGCGATCCAGCGCTTCAGCTGGCGCGTCGCCACCGCGAGGATGCCGGTGTTGACTTCCTGGATCGCGCGTTCGGCTGGCGTCGCGTCCTTGTGCTCGACAATGCGGGTGACGCGACCGCTCTCGCGCACGATGCGGCCGTACCCATCCGGCTGCGCCAGATTCACGGTCAGCAGCCCCAGCTTGCCGGACTGCGCTGCCGCCACCAGAGGCTGCAGCGTCGAGACGTGCGTCAACGGCACGTCGCCGTACAGCACCAGCGTCACGCCGTCGTCGGCCAGCTGCGGCAGCGCCTGCTTCACCGCATGGCCGGTGCCGTGCTGTTCGGCCTGAAGCACATATGTCAGCGTATCGTCAGCCAGTGCCTGCGGCACCGCCTCGCCGCCAAAGCCGTACACCACGCAGGTCTGCGCCGCGCCGAGCGCATGCGCGGCATCGACCACATGCCCGAGGAGCGGCTTGCCCGCCAGCCGGTGCAGCACCTTGGGCAGGTCGGAGCGCATGCGGGTGCCTTTCCCCGCCGCAAGTATCAGGATCTCAAGCATGGAATGCATTCGTATCGGTCTGGGTATGAAGTCGCATCAGCACAAGGGAACAGCAAAACGCGCGCCAAGTATATAGCCTGTACCCGTCCGCCCCAATGACAATGCGCGGCCCGTGCGGGCAGGCCAAAAAAAACGGGGACCGAAGTCCCCGTCCTGGTCGTGCCAAGCCCCGTTACTTCTGGATCAGCTCGACGCGGCGGTTTTTGAAGCGGCCTTCGTCCGTCGCATTGTCGGCGACCGGCTGCGATTCGCCATAGCCGACTGCAGTCAGGCGATCGGCTTCGATGCCTTTCTTGATCAGGTGGTTGCGAACCGCATCGGCACGTTGCTGCGACAGGGTCATGTTGTATTCGTCGCTACCGCGGCTGTCGGTATGGCCGGCCACCTCGATGTTCACCTTGCCCCACTGTTCCAGGGTGGCGATATCCTTGTCGATGTTGGCCTGGTCTTCCGGGCGGATCACGGACTCATCGAAATCGAAGTTCACGCCTTCCAGCACCAGTTTTCTCGGCGCGGGCGCGGGTTCCGGCGCGACAGCAACCGGGGCCGGGGCGGGCGGCGCAACATAGGCCGGCGCGGGGGCCGGCGCGGGCGCAGGGGCTTCTGCAACGGGCGCGGGCGGCGCGGGTACCGGACACGGAGTATCCATCAGGCCGCGGCCAGGACAGCCGATGGTGCGCTTAAGCTCATAATCCGTCGTATATCCATCCGGGCTGGCGGCATTGGACGGGTCGTAAAAAACGCCTTCGGCTGCGTGTGCGGTGGCCATGCCGGCCGACATCAGAAGTGCCGCGAGGGTGCTCATAAGAAAGGGTGTTGTGCGCATGATTGAGGTCCTGTAAATGTGGATTCGAGCAAAATTTGTGGGGCATCCGGGAATGTAATCATTGTTGTCCCAAGGGTATGCCAGCCCGATAGCGCAGTATATGCCCTCGCGCCGATGCATCCGTGCGCTGGCGAACATAAGTCGTGTTATTTTCCCCGCAGGCCTACGGAACGCTGCGGCCGCCTTTTCCGCGCGCTCTCGCCCATAGATCAGACGCGGGTCAGGGAAGGCGGATTCGTTGGGCAGTCCTGCCCGATGGGCTGGTAGTAATGAACAATTTCAATCGGAGCCCCGGGTGCCGTAAAAACACCTTATGAAAACTCGGACAATCACGGCAGTCATCGCGGACGATGACAGCGTCACTCGGCTCGTGCTGCGCACCTTGCTGCGTCAGCATGCCATCGAGGTCGTTGGCGAGGCCGGAAACGGCAAGGAGGCCCTGCTTAAGTGCGCTGCGGTCGCGCCCGACCTGCTGTTCCTCGACATCAACATGCACGAGATGGGCGGCTTTGAAACGCTGCATGCCCTCAGACAGGACATGCCCGGGCTCGCGGTCATCATGATCAGCTCGGCCTCGACGGCAGACAATGTTAGAAAAGCGCTTACGCAGGGTGCGGCCGGCTTTGTCGTCAAACCGTTTTGCCCCGCCAGCGTGATCGAGGCTGTCACACGCTGCACGCAAAAGCACGCTTAATAGATCGGATCGCCGTCTGCCGGCGGCAACACTCCGGATTGCTTGAGCCTGAGCAGACGCTCGATGTGCTGAAGCACCGCCTGCACGGCATCGTGAAGTGCGCCGGCATTTTCATGCAGGCAGCGCGCCTCGAGCGCCTTGGCCGAAAGCTCGACGGCTACGGTTCCGCAATAACTCGACGCGCCGGACAGGCTGTGCGCCACCCGATACATGCCTGCCGTGTCGCCTGCCTGCAGGGCGACGCGCAGATTGTCGGCGTATTCCGGCAGCAGCCCGTACAGCAGGTCAAGCGCTTCGCGCCACGTCACCGGATCGCCATACGCGCGCTCGACACCCAGCTTGGGATCCAGAATGGGAAGGGTCATGGGCGCATAGTGCGGCCGTCGGCGAGGCGCAACGTGCGTTCTGTCACAGGCCTGGTTTCCCCGATTCAGAGATAGCCCGCCGACGTCATGGCCTTCTTCAACGTCGCCAGCTCGGCACCGTCGTCGGGGACAAAGCTGCCCAGTTTGGCGACAAAGACTTTTTGCATTTCGTTCACCGCTACGGGATCGATCGTGGTGACTGCGGACTGCAGCCTTTTCCGGTCGGCCTCGCTCAGCTCAGTGCTTGCCACCAGCGTAAACCCGGGTGAAGGCGGCAACGGATGCCAGGCCTCATAGCCGCCTTTTTCGATCAACGCCTTGCCAGGCTTTCCTCCCAGCGCACCTGCTTGCGCATAGTTGCGTTCCATCGCCAGAATCACGTCTTCCTGCGACTTCAGGTTAAAGAGCCTCACGTTCTCCTTCTTGCTCTTGAGCACGTAACGGCTCATCACGTCCGGCAAGGATTCCGTTTCGGTGAGCGCAACGCTGGATATCTGCGCGCCCTTGCGCCGCACCAGCATGACGTTGATCTTGTCCTTCACCCGCGCAATCGGCACATAGCCCTTGTCGATCGCAGCCACGGCCACGGTGGGCGGCGCGAAATAGACATCCAGCCGGCCATTTTCCAGCGAGCGGTTGATGCTTTTCAGGGTGGTGAAGATCATCAGGCTAGGCTGCCGCCCAACGGCGCCGGCAATCGCCTTGGCAAACGAGCGGGTCGCCGCGCGCAAGTCCTCGCGCAGCATGTCGGACGTCCCGGTTCCCGGAAAAATGCCGATGCGCAGGCTTTCGCCGCTGGCATGCGCGCGCAGCGGCAAGGCCGGCAGTACAACAAGCCCGGCCAGAAATTCACGTCGTTTCATTTCACGTTCTCCTTGGGTTTATGCACAACCACAGGAGCATTAACGGCCTTTATCAGGAGAAATTGATAGGACCACCCCCCAATCCCCGGCGCCCATAAAAAAGCAACCCGAAGGTTGCTTTTCTGTGCCGTTGCGACCGGATCAGGTCAGTTTGCGCAGCTTCTTGATTGCGGCCAGCTGGGCGACCGCCTGTGCCAGCTCGATCTGCGCCTGGGCGTAGTCGATGGTGGCGGCCTTGTCCTTCATCGCCTCCTCGGCGGCGCGCATGGCTTCGAGGGCCTTGGCTTCGTCGAGGTCGGCGCCGCGGATCGCGGAGTCGGACAGGATGGTGACGACGTGCGGCTGCACTTCGAGAATGCCGCCGGA
>DAHWJK010000155.1:0-24277 GCA_027344185.1 Thiobacillus sp. | reverse complement strand
CCGCGGTCGGCTCGTTGATGATGCGCTTGACGTCCAGGCCGGCGATCCGGCCGGCATCCTTGGTCGCCTGGCGCTGGCTGTCGTTGAAGTAGGCAGGCACCGTGATGACGGCTTCGGTCACTTCCTCGCCCAGATAGTCCTCTGCGGTCTTCTTCATTTTGCGGAGGATTTCGGCCGACACCTGCTGTGCCGCCATTTTCTGGCCGCGCACTTCCACCCAGGCGTCGCCGTTGTCGGCCTTGACGATCTTGTAGGGCATCAGGCCGATGTCCTTCTGCACTTCCTTCTCTTCGAAGCGGCGGCCGATCAGGCGCTTCACCGCGAACAGGGTGTTTTTCGGGTTGGTGACGGCCTGGCGCTTGGCCGGCGCGCCGACCAGGATCTCGCCATCTTCGGTGTAGGCCACGATGGACGGCGTGGTGCGCGCGCCCTCGGCGTTCTCGATCACCTTCGGCGTGCCGTTTTCCATCACCGCCACGCAGGAGTTGGTGGTACCCAGGTCAATGCCAATAATGCGTCCCATGATGTGTTCCTTCTGTAAAAGTGTGAATTGAATCGAATATGGGGGAGGGTGGGCCTATTTCAATAAGGTCGGCTCAAGCTCGGCCGCGGTGCCTTTCACGGCTCATCCGCCGGGCCCTTGGCGACCATCACCAGCGCCGGCCGCAGCGTGCGCTCGTTGAGGCGGTAGCCTTTCTGCAACACGGTCACCACCGTGTTGGCCGGCTGGTCGGATTCGACCACCTGGATCGCCTGGTGCAGGTGCGGGTCGAATTTTTCGCCCAGCGGGTCGATGTCGGTGAGATTGAATTTGTCGAACGCGGCGGTCAGCTGCTTCAGGGTCAGCTCGACGCCGTCGCGGAGGTTCTCCACGCTGGGCGACTCGGCGGCCAGCGCGGCTTCCAGGCTGTCCTTCACCGCCATCAGTTCGCTGGCGAAGCTTTCCACTGCAAACTTGCGCGCCTTGTCGACGTCTTCCGCCGCGCGGCGGCGCATGTTCTCGGTTTCCGCCTTGGCGCGCAACCAGGCGTCGTGGTGCTCGGCGGCCTGCAGTTCGGCTGCCTTCAGCAGCGCTTCCAGGCTCGGCATGCTGTCATTTTCGGGGTGTTCGCTGGCGTCGGCGTCGGTTTTGAGTTCGTCCTGCATAGGGGCTCCAAATGGGTTCTCGCGAAGACGTGGGGGCGCCCGCAGGCTTTTCAAGCCCACGGCGCAAATTTGGGAGCGAGCCCGTTTTCAGCGGAAAACCGGAATAAAGCGGCATGCGTTGCCGTCTTCCATCAAAGGGAGGCAAAGCATGGAACGATACTGCTCGAGGGCATCATGCATGTTTTTGGCTGTCATGGCGCTTGTTTGGACGCCTATGGCCAGCGCAGGATTTCAGACGCGGGAGGAAGCCCTCGCCGCCCTGGAGCAATACAATCGCCTGATTGAAGCGGCGCCGGGCGTGGCCGTGTTCTACACGCAGCGCGGGGATGCGTACTTGGCCCTGAACGACTTTTATGCGGCGATGGAAAATTATACTGCCGCCCTCAAGCTGGACGACGGTCAGGATCGGGCCTATTTCGGGCGCGGCATGGCGCTCGGCCGCCTGGGGCTGGTGGACGAGGGCATAGCCGACCTCGACGTTTTTATTCGGCGCCATCCGAACGATTCGGTGGCCTATACCAAGCGCGGCGTGCGCAATATCTGGCGCAACAACCTGATAGAAGCCGAGCGCGACCTCACGCGCGCGATCGAACTGGACCCGAACAATGCCGAGGCCCACGACGACCTCGGCGTGGTTCATGCCAAGCACAACCGTCTCGGTGTGGCGGCCCGGCACTTTTCCACAGCGATCCGCCTGGATCCCGACTACCAGAAGGCCTACCACAACCTGGCCATCTGCTTTCACGTGAGGGGCCAGCCCCGGGAAGCGCTGGAAATCGTCGAGGCAGGTCTCCAGCTGGATCCCGACAGCCGTGATTCGCTGCTGCTGAAATCGGCCATTCTGGAGACGCTGGGGCGAACAGAGGAAGCCAGGCGCCTCGTCGAACGCGCCGAGTTTCTCCCCGAGAGCAACTGGTCCGAGCGGAGCGAGGTTTCTACAACACGGGGAGAATCAAAATGATCCGGAACAGCTTGCTGCGCGGTGCGTTTCTTGCGGGGGTCCTTGCATCGACTGCGGCCGGTGCCGCCAGTCCCGACGTGACGCTGCTCGATATACACGACAAACCTCGCCACTTCAGTGACTACATCGGGCGCGGCCAGTGGACGGTACTGACCGTGTGGGGGCCGCGTTGCCCGCCCTGCATCGAGGAAATGCCGGAATTGCAGAAATTTCACGATGCCAACAAGGACGGGAGGGCGAGGGTGCTCGGCGTTGCGGTGGATTTCCCCAGCTTTGGCCTGGCGCGACGGGATGAGGTTGCCCGGTTTTCGGAGAACTACCTGATCAGCTTCCCCGTGTTGCTGGGCAGCGAGGAGGCTTTTACGCGTTTCGGCGGTGCGGACCTGCTGGGAGTGCCGACAACCGTGATCTACGATCCGAACGGCGCCATTGTGGCGCGCCATATGGGCAGCGTAAATCGCGACATGCTGGAGCGTTTTATCAATAAGTGGGACAAGGTGGAGACGTCAAAATGAAGCGCTGGTTAACGATACTGGGAATATGCGCCTCACAACTGGCGGTTGCGGCGCCATCGCGGCCGGAATTCCATCGCGCGGTGTATGCCCTGCACGAGCAGCAGCTTGCACGGCATACGGTCCGCACCGAGGAAACCCGCGGCGCCTACGAGGGGGTGGCCGCGGCTGGTTACCGCTACCGCATCACCAGCTACTACGATGCGGCCACCGGACGCCTGCTGTCGCGGATACAGCGCGATGCCGCGCTGCCCGAGGCCATCCATATCGCCGAGGTGAATGTGTACGATGCCGAGGGCAAGGTGGTGCGGGATTATTTTTCCAGTGCACCGCCGTGGCGGCCGCTGCACCCGTCGCACGCATACATCAACCTGCATCACCATAACGGCGCGCTGCATAGTTTCCGCCAATTTGAGCTGGACGGGCAGGTGAATTACGAGTTTTGCGAAGGCACGCTGGACGGCAAGCCGGTCCGCATCGCGGAGGACTGGAGCGGCATCGACGAGAGCATGCGCAGTTCACCCGAATACCGGGCATGCTTTGACGGCATGAGCAGGGACTGGGCGCGTTACGCCGCCCCGCATTAACGCGGGCACGCCTTACGGCGCCTCTCCGGTTTGCCTTAACCCGGGCGCTCGATTAGAATGCGCGGCTCCCGGAGAGGTGGATGAGCGGTTTAAGTCGCACGCCTGGAAAGCGTGTTTAGGATAATATCCTAACGCGGGTTCGAATCCCGCCCTCTCCGCCAGCATTCGCCGTATCGCGTGTTTCCCGTCTCTCTTGGGCATATCGCGGCATTCCGTTCCAGTTCTTTACCTTGAACCCCCGCATCGACATGCCTGCTAGCAGAGCGGTCGAAATCAGTGCGGCGGTATAAATGGACTGGACATCAGCCGCTGGCCGAGCGCGGGGAATAGCCGGGGCTCAGGCTTCGGTGGCGTCGCGCGGCGGCAGCACCACTTCGCGCGACGGCGATATGGTCGAGATGGCGTGCTTGAAGATCATCTGTGCGGCCTGATCCTGGCCTTTGAGCAGCACCACGAACTGGTCGAAGGATTCGATTCGCCCCATCAGCTTGATGCCGTTGACGAGAAACACCGACACCGGAATGCGCTCTTTACGCAGCGTGTTGAGAAAAACGTCTTGCAGTTGATTATGTTCTTTGGCCATGTTCGGCTCCCTATCAGGTGAAGGCCGGTTGATGCCGGCGTTGAATCATTATTAGTCGTTTATTCGATTTTTGCACTGGCGCGCGCGTTGAGGATGGCATCGCGCACGCGCGTTTGCTGTACCTGCTTGAGGATTTCACCGCGCACAGTGTCCAGCGGGGGGATCTGCGGCTTGCGCGTGTCGTCGAGTCGAATGACGTGGTAGCCGAACTGGCTTTTGACCGGCGTTTTGGTGGTTTCGCCTTTTTTCAGGGCGGCCAGTGCATTGGAAAACTCGGGGACGAACGCGCGGCGGTCAGACCAGTCGAGAACGCCGCCGTTTCGGGCGGAGCCGGTGTCGATCGACTGTTTCTTCGCCAGATCCTCGAATTTGGCCTTCTTGCCGAGGTCGGCAATGATTTTTTTCGCTTCCGCCTCCGTCTTCACAAGAATGTGGCGGGCCCGGTATTCCGGCTCGGTGGCGTCGGCCTTGGCCTGGTCGTAGGCGGCCTGGATTTCGGCATCGGTCACCGGGTGAGCTTTCACGTAGTCTTCCAGATAGGCCTTGGCCAGCGTGTCCATGCGGCGGATGTCGAGGCTGGCGGCGAGGCGTGGGTCCTTGTCGAGGCCCTTGTCGACAGCGGCACGCGACAGCAGCTCCAGATTGATCAGCGACTCGCGCACGCGGGCGTCGAGTTGCGGCGAGTCGGGCTGGCCTTGCGCCATTTCGCGCTTGACGATGTCTGCATAGATCGAGGGAATGGCCTTGCCGTTGACGACGGCCATGGGCGCGGTTGGGGTTGCGGGGGTTTGCGCCTGCGCCAGCGGTGCCAGGGCAAGGAGGATCAGGGTGGGAAGGAGGGCAGTGCGCATTCGGGTTCCTTTTAGAGTTCTTCGGGGGTGAGGGCGGTGATCGACAGCGCATGAATCTCGCGCTGCATCAGTTCACCCAGGGTTTCATACACCAGCCGGTGGCGGGCGAGGGTGGACAGATTACGGAATCGGTGTGACACCAGTGTGAGACGAAAATGCCCGCCGCCCGAGGCAGCGCCGGCATGGCCCTTGTGCTGGGCGCTTTCGTCTTCCAGCGTGTAGGTCTCGGGCTCCAGCGCGGCAAGGCGCTCGCGAATCAGGTCGGCCGTGCTCATATGGGAAAGACTTTCTTGAAAGGCTTGACGCTGACGCAGGCATAGACGCCCGCCGCCACGTAGGGATCGGCCTCGGCCCACGCCTGCGCGTCGACCAGCGTGTCGAATTCGGCGACGATCAGGCTGCCGGAAAAGCCGGCAGCGCCCGGATCGGTGCTGTCGGTGTTGGGGAAGGGGCCGGCCAGCAGCAGGCGTCCGGCCTGTTCCAGGGCCTGCAGGCGTTCCACATGCGCGGGACGGGCGGCAACGCGAAGATTCAGGCTGTCTGGCACATCCTGCCCGACAATGGCGTAGAAGATTATTGCTTTTCTTCCTTGTCCAGTTTGGCCTGGTCCAGTTCAGCCTGGTCCAGGTATTTGGTCAGCATCATGCTCTGACCGACGACGAACGCCAGCATCAGCCCCAGGCTGCCGAACAGCTTGAAATTGACCCAGGCGTCCGTCGAGAAGTTGAAGGCGACAAACAGGTTTGCAAGCCCCATGACCGCAAAAAAAGCGCCCCAGCTAGCATTCAACCGACTCCATGCGATGTCGGGAAGTTCCATCTGCTTGCTCATCAGGCTTCGGATGACATTGCGACCAAAGGCTGCGGCGCCGAAAATGATGACTGCAAAAATCCAGTACAGCACGGTCGGCTTCCACTTGATGAAGCTCTCGTCGTGCAGCCACAGGGTGGCGCCGCCGAACACCACGATGATGCCCAGCGTGACCCACAGCATGGTCTCGACCTTATGGCCGCGCAGCTTGACCCAGCCGATCTGCGCAAAGCTGGCGACGATGGCGACCAGCGTGGCGAGGTAGATGCCGGGCTTTTCGCCGGCCGCCCCGGGCTGCGGCAGACCCACGCTCGCCATGAAGTCGCGCGTGGCTTCGACGTTGGCATCGCCGAGCTTGTAGGCGATGAAAAAGACGATGACGGGGAAGAGGTCGAACAGCAGTTTTTTCATCTGGCTTTTTGTCGTACAGGTGGCGCCCCGCCCTCTGTAATTCGGGTGGCAGCTTATTTTGCTATGATTCCCCCTCCTGACCAAGCGCTTTTGGCCCTGGTCGCCCGATCCCGATCATCGATGCTCAATATCGATCTGCATTGCCATTCCAACGTGTCCGACGGTGTACTGCCGCCCGCCGACGTGGTTGCCCGCGCCGCCGCCAACGGCGTGCACGCGCTCGCGCTGACTGACCATGACGACGTGGCCGGCATCGCCGCGGCGCAGGCGGCGGCAGAGACTGCCGGGCTGGTGCTGATCCCGGGCGTCGAAATCTCGGTCACCTGGTGCGGGCAAACCGTCCATATCGTCGGCCTGCGCATCGATCCGACCCACCCCGACCTCGCCGCCGGGCTTGCCGGCATCCGCCGCGGCCGCATCGAGCGCGCCCGCCGCATGGGCGACGATCTGGCGCGGTCCGGCATCCTCGGTGCCTATGAGGGCGCGTTCGGCTACGCCGTCAACAAGGAAATGGTGGGCCGCACGCATTTTGCCCGCTGGCTGGTGGCCGAGGGCCACGCGTCCGATATGCGCAGCGCGTTCAAGCGTTTCCTCACGCGCGGTAACCCCGGCTATGTCGAGCACGAATGGACCGCGCTGGAAAACGCCGTCGGCTGGATCCGCGCCAGCGGCGGCATGGCGGTGATTGCGCACCCCGGGCGCTATGCGTTCAGCGCGCGCGAACTGCATTTGCTGCTGGACGCCTTTCGTGCGCTGGGCGGCGAGGGCATCGAGGTCATCACCGGCAGCCATCACCCGTCCGAATACGGCAAGTTTGCCGATCTCGCGCGCGCCTTCGGTCTCAAGGCCTCGCGCGGGGCCGATTTCCATGCGCCGGGCGAGGGCATCGACCTCGGCCGCCTGCCCGCGCTGCCGCATTACTGCCAGCCGGTGTGGCAGGGCTGGCCCGAATTGGCCGACCATTTTTCCCCTACGCTGGCCTGAGACCGTATGGCGCAATTCTTCAATATTCACGCAGACAATCCGCAACCGCGGCTGATCCAGCAGGCGGTCGACATCCTCAAGCGCGGCGGCGTCATCGTCTACCCCACCGACTCATGCTATGCACTCGGCTGCCACGTCGGCGACAAGGAAGCGGCGATGCGCCTGCTGTCGGTTCGCGGCCTCGACACCGGGCACGATCTCACGCTCATCTGCAGCGACCTGTCCGAGCTCGGGCGCTATGCCCAGGTGGACAACAGCCAGTTCCGCTTTCTGAAGGCGCATACTCCGGGCGCCTACACCTTCATCCTGCGCGGCACGCGCGAAGTGCCGAAGCGGCTGCTGCACAAGAAGCACGACACCATCGGCTTGCGGGTGCCCGATCATCCCATTGTGCAGGCATTGCTGGCCGAACTCGGCGAGCCCATTCTGTCCTCCACGCTGCTGCTGTACGGCGAGGACGTGCCGCTGACCGAGCCGTGGGAAATCCGCGAGCGCCTGGAACACCTGGTCGATCTGGTCATCGACGGCGGCGCCTGCGGGCTGACGCCCACCACCGTGGTCGACCTCACCACCGATACGCCCGTCGTGGTGCGTTTCGGCAAGGGCGACACGGCGGACTTCGAGTCCTGACATGGAGCTCTCGCTGATCCAGAAAATTGCGGTATTCGCGCTGCCGGTGATTTTTGCCATCACCCTGCATGAAGCCGCGCACGGCTATGTCGCGCGCTATTTCGGCGACATGACCGCGGCCGCGGCGGGCCGCATCACCGCCAATCCGATCAAGAACATCGACCCGGTCGGCACGATCCTGGTGCCGCTGCTGATTCTGGTGGCCAGCAAACTGCTGGGCGGCGGCGCGCTGCTGTTCGGCTGGGCCAAGCCGGTGCCGGTCAATTTCGGCAACCTGCGCCGCCCCAAGCAGGACATGCTGTGGGTGGCCGCTGCCGGGCCCGGCGTGAACTTCGTCATGGCGGTGTTCTGGGCGCTGATGATCCAGGTCGGCCATGCGCTCGGCAGCGGCTTTGCCAGCGCGCCCTTGATGCTGATGGGGGCGGCCGGGGTGTTCATCAACGTCATCCTGATGGCCCTGAACCTGATTCCGCTGCCGCCGCTCGACGGCGGCCGCATCGCGGTGAGCCTGCTGCCGGTGCGGCAGGCGATCCAGTATTCGCGCATCGAGCCCTACGGCCTGTTCATCCTGCTCGGCCTGCTGTTCACCGGCATCCTCGGCTATGTGCTGTGGCCGCTCATCAGCATATTCATCGGTCTGATTGCGCTGGTTACAGGCCTCGAACCCATGCAGCTCGCAAGCCTGATCAATGTTGTGCTGAAGTGAACAACGCCCTGACCCCCTAATCCCTGGCCCCTAAATCCTAGCCCCTACCATGTACTCCGATCGCGTTCTCTCCGGCATGCGCCCCACCGGGCGCCTGCATCTTGGCCACTACCACGGCGTGCTGAAAAACTGGCTGCGCCTGCAGAGCGAGTACCAGTGCCTGTTCTTCGTCGCCGACTGGCACGCGCTGACGACGCACTACGACACGCCGCAGATGATCGAGGACAACGTGCGCGATATGACCGTCGACTGGCTCGCCGCCGGCGTCGACCCGGCGCAGGCCACGCTGTTCGTGCAGTCGCGCGTCATCGAGCACGCCGAACTGCACCTGCTGCTGTCGATGATGACGCCGCTCGGCTGGCTGGAACGCGTGCCGACCTACAAGGACCAGCAGGAGAAACTCTCGGAAAAGGACCTCTCGACCTACGGCTTCCTCGGCTACCCGCTGCTGCAGTCCGCCGACATCCTGATCTACCGCGCCAACCTGGTTCCGGTGGGCGAAGACCAGGTGCCGCACATCGAATTCACCCGCGAAATCTGCCGCCGCTTCAACCACCTCTATGGCCGCGAACCGGGGTTCGAGGACAAGGCGCGCGCCGCCGTCAAGAAGCTCGGCTCGAAAAAGGCGCGGCTGTACGAGGAATGCCGCACCGCCTACCAGGAAAAGGGCGACGACGAAGCGCTGGAATCCGCCAAGGCTTTGCTCAACGACGCGCAAAACCTGTCGATGAGCGATCGCGAGCGCTTGTTCGGCTATCTCGAGGGCTCGGGCAAGATGATCCTGATCGAGCCCGAGGCGCTGCTCACCGAAGCCTCGAAGATGCCCGGCCTCGACGGCCAGAAAATGTCCAAGTCCTACAACAACACGATTGCATTAAGGGAAGACCCCGAGTCGGTCACCAAGAAAATCCGCACCATGCCCACCGACCCCGCGCGCGTGCGCCGCACCGACCCCGGTAACCCCGCCAACTGCCCGGTGTGGCGGTTCCACCTGGTGTATTCCGACGACGGTGTGCGTCAGTGGGTCACCGCCGGCTGCACCAGCGCCGGCATCGGCTGCCTCGATTGCAAGCAGCCGGTGATCGATGCCGTGCTCAATGAACTCGCCCCGATCCGCGAGCGCGCGGCCTACTACGAAGACAACCCCGATCAGGTGCGCAACATCCTCGCCGACGGCTGCGAGAAGGCGCAGGAACTGGCGCGGGATACGATGCGCGATGTGCGGGAGTCGATGGGGCTGACGTTCGGGTGAGAATAAAAGGTCGGCTTGAATGATTTTTTCTAGCCGCTAACCCATCGCTCTTTAGCTCATTACCTGCCCATGCTCGCGCGTGTCGTGGAACGCGACCTTGGGCCAGCGCTCCTGCGCCAGTTGCAGGTTCACGCGGGTGTCGGCGAGATACACCAGATTGCCGTCGACGTCCTTTGCCAGCTTGAGGGTATTGGCCTTGGTGAACTCGGCCAGATGCTGGCCGTCGGGGCAGGTGACCCAGCGCGCGGTGTAGATGCCGGCATTCTCGAACGTGGCGTCGACGCCATATTCGGTCTTCAGGCGATGGGCGACGACTTCGAACTGCAGCTGCCCCACAGCACCGATCAGCAGCGTGTTGTCGGAGAAGGGTTCGAACACCTGCACCGCACCTTCCTCGCCCAGCTCCAGTAGGCCCTTGTTCAGCTGCTTGGCGCGCAGGGGATCGCGCAGGCGCGGGCGGCTGAAGAGTTCGGGGGCGAAGTAGGGAATGCCCTTGTATTGCAGCGCCTCGCCTTCGGTGAGGGTGTCGCCGATATGCAACTGGCCGTGGTTGTGGATGCCGATGATGTCGCCCGCTACCGCGTCTTCCATGCGGGTGCGCTCGTTGGCCATGAAGACCACGGCGTTGGCGATCTTCATGTCCTTGTCGGTGCGGCGGTGGCGCACTTTCATGTTGGGCGTGTAGCGGCCCGAACACACGCGGAAGAAGGCGATGCGGTCGCGGTGCTGCGGATCCATGTTGGCCTGGATCTTGAATACGAAGCCGGTGAACTTGGGCTCGGTCGGATCGACGACGCGCTCGATCGCCTCGCGCGGCTGCGGCGGAGGCGCCCAGTCGGCCAGTGCGCGCAGCACTTCGCGCACGCCGAAGTTGTTGATGCCGGAGCCAAAAAACACCGGCGACTGCTTGCCTTTCAAAAAGGCATCCAGTTCGAAACCGACACCGGCGCCGCGCACCAGTTCGATTTCCGACAGCAGGGTGTCGGCTTCCAGCGGGAAGCGTTCACGAAGGGCCTCATCGGCCAGGCCCTGCAGCGATTCGAACTGCTGGTCGGCGTTTTCCTCGCCGGCCTTGAAGCGCAGGATCTCGTCCTTGATCAGGTGGTATACGCCGTGGAAGCGCTTGCCCATGCCGATTGGCCAGGTCACCGGCGCGCACTGGATTTTCAGGATCGATTCGATCTCGTCCAGCAACTCCAGCGGCTCGCGCACCTCGCGGTCCATCTTGTTGATGAAGGTGATGATGGGCGTGTCGCGCAGGCGGCACACTTCCAGTAGTTTGATGGTCTGCTCTTCCACGCCCTTGGCGGCATCGACCACCATGATGGCAGCGTCCACCGCGGTCAGCACGCGGTAGGTGTCTTCGGAGAAGTCCTTATGACCTGGGGTGTCGAGCAGATTGAACACGCAGTCGCCGTGAGAAAACTGCATCACCGAGCTCGCCACCGAAATGCCGCGCTCGCGCTCGACTTCCATCCAGTCGGAGGTCGCGTATTTTCCGCTTTTGCGCGCCTTCACCGTGCCGGCCATCTGGATGGCGCCGCCGAACAGCAACAGCTTTTCGGTCAGCGTGGTCTTGCCCGCGTCGGGGTGCGAGATGATGGCAAAGGTGCGGCGCTTCTTGACGTCGCGCAGCAGGGCGGGATCGCCGGTGCGTGCCGGTGCGGTCGGGGTGGATTCCATCGGGAAGGAGGGACAGATACGAAGCAGGGGGCCATTTTAACAGGCTGCCGTGCGCCGACGCGCCGGCCAGTCGGGCCGGGTGCCTATTTTTCCGCCTGCGTCAGTCGCACTGGCAGTCGTTGGCCGCTTTACGTCAGCGCTTCTTTTTGGGCTTCATCGGGTCCGGTACCCCGATCTGATGCGAGGTGCCGATCATCCGCTCGCGCAGGATTGTCCAGCGATCGCCTTCCCGCACCCAGTCGAGTCGTTTGATCGAAACGTCGCGGTAGTCGGGCGAGGTGTAGGTCTGGCGGAACTCGGTCACCGCGCGGTCGGCTGCCACGGTCTCGACCTTGAGGCTGTCGATGCCAACCGTGATGTCGCCCGGGCGCGCCAGATTCACGGCGCGATCGCTGGCCCATTGTTCAAGCGTGCGACCGTTTTCGGGGGCGAAGCCTTGCGCGTAATAGCTGCGGTAGCGCGGAAAATCCTTGGCCGACCAGGCCAAAGCCCAACTGTCCAGCGTCTGCTGAACCGATTGGATCGGCACGGACGAAGCCGTTGCAACAACCGGTGCAATGGCGGCCGGGGCGACCGGTTGTTGCGCGCTGACTGCGGGTGTGCGGGGCGTCGGCTGGAATTGCGCCGCCGCCACGCTCACCGGCGCGATGGCGGGACACTGGCCGTCCGTGTCGACGCCCGGTTTGTTCTGCCCCAGTTCCTGCGGCGCGGGCATTCCGTCACGCCCGACGTCGAGCGCGGATAGCAGCGTGCCCATGCCGGCCAGCGTGCGCGCATGGGCGATGGCGTGATCGTGGGTGGCGTTCACGTAGGCGCGGCGCGCCTGGAAGTATTCGTTCTCGGTGTCGAGCAGGTCGAGCAGGGTGCGCTGGCCAATGTCGAATTGCTTGCGATAGGCTTCGCGCGCCTTTTCGATGGCCAGCTGATGCTGATCGAGGTAGCCCAGCTGGCGATTCAGATTCTGGATATCGTTGTAGGCGATCGACAGCGTCTGGCGCGTGTCGCGGCAAACCTTGTCGCGCAGTTCCTTGGTCTGCGCCAGCCGTTCGGCATACTGGCGCGCCTGGGCGCGATCGGAGCCGCCCTTGAACAGATTGTAGTTGAGCACCAGTTCGATCACCTGGTCGTCGCGCCGGCCGGCGATGCCTTCCTGGTTGTAGGAAACATCCTTGCTGGCGCGCAGATCGAGGCGCGGATGGAAATTCGACCGGCGGCCGCGTGCTTCGGCCTGCGCTGCCCGCACATTTTCGATGGCGGCATTGAACGCGGGGCTGCCCTGATAGGCGAGCTTGAGGGCGGCTTCGACATCTGGGGGGATGCCCTGGTCGAGCAGGGCGGGGGCAATCATCTCGCCGGGCGGCAGTTCGCCCACGATGCGCAGATAACGCGCGCTGACGTCGTGCAGGTTGCTGGCCTCGGTGAGCATGTTGGACTGCGCCAGCGCCAGTCGGCCGCCGGCCTGTTCGAGGTCGACGCGCCGGCCGACGCCGGCCTGCACGCGTTCCTGGATCTGGCCAAACACCTGGTCGTGCTGGGCAAAGTTTTCCTGCGCCAGCCGCGACAGTTCGCGGTAGCGCAGCACATCGGTGTAGGCGCGCACGGCTTCAAGCGCGGTCGTCTCCGACGCGTCGAGCATCTCGTAGTAGCGCACCAGCCTGGCATGTGCCAGCCGCGTGACTTCGTCGCGGGTGGCAAAGCCGTCGTAGAGCATCTGGTTCAGCGTCAGTGCCGCGCCACGACGGGTATATTGGGTGGTCGGCAGATTGGGCTGCTTCAGGCTTTCGCGACCCACGCCCGAGGTAAGGTCCAGGCGCGGAAAATACCCTCCGCGCGCAACGTCCTGCTCGTGGCCGGCAGCGAGAAAGGCATGCCAGCGGGCCTGCACTTCCGGGTTGCTTACAATGGCCTTTTTAACCACCTCCTGAAGCGTGACCTGTTGCTGGGCGAACGCGGATACCGAAAAGAGACCCATGATCGATGCAATCAGGCAGAGCGCTGTTTTTCTTCTGGTCATTCCTTCAGCCTCGGGGAACATATCCGTTAACTTTGAATAATAAGGTGATGCCGGATGTTATGCGCAAAAATCATACCAGCGATGGCACCCGCATAACGGCCTTGCCCTTCCATGCCCAACGAGCGCACCCCATCACCCTGGCTGTGCCGGACATGCCGGTTTTTCCCGGTGTTGAGTTGCATGGCGACCTGCGTCCTGTATTTTTTGTGGTGCGGCTGCTCGATGGATTCAGCCGCCCTCCTGTGCGCTGACATTCACGCTGCCTGACGGATAGATGCTGAATTATCGACCCTTCGTCGGAAAACCTGCCTTTTGGAAATGGTTTTTTTTCGTGGCTTTCGGCGTGGGATTGGTGTTTGCCCAGTCCGACCTGGACCGCATGCGGACCCTGGCTGGCCAGCGTTATGGCGATTCTGGAACGACCGCAGTGACGGCCTGGCGCGAGTTGCTGACCCAGTCGGCGCAGCAGACCGATGCCCTCAAGCTGCAGCGGGTGAATGATTTTTTCAACCGCAGAACGCGTTTCGGCGAGGACAGCGAGATCTGGGGCAAGTCGGATTACTGGGCGACGCCGCTGGAAACGCTCGGGCGCGGGGAAGGCGACTGCGAGGATTTTGCGATTGCCAAGTATGTGACCCTGAAGCTGCTGGGCGTGCCGTCTGGCAAGATGCGGCTCACCTACGTCAAGGCACGCATTGGAGGACCGCGAAGCGCCTTGGTCCAGGCGCATATGGTCCTGAGCTATTATCCGGCACCAGACGCCGAGCCGCTGGTCCTGGACAACCTGATTTCGGACATTCGACCTGCATCGCGCCGTACTGACCTGACCACGATTTTTGGTTTCAATACCGAAGGGCTGTGGGTCGGGGGGGCGGTACCGCGTGCCGCCAGCGGGTCGCAGCGGCTGTCGAAATGGCAGTCGCTGCTTGTCCGGATGCGTGAAGAAGGAATCGAATGAACCATCTTGTGCCCAGGGAAACGTCATGACACTCAACAAGCAACTCTGGATTGCCATCGCGGCCATCATGACCCTCGCATTCGGAATCAGTTTTCTGGTCAGCGCGTGGTCGGCCAAAACCTATCTGGAAGACCAGCTGCGGCTGAAGAACGTCGACAATGCCAATTCGCTGGCGCTGTCGATGTCGCAGATCGACAAGGACCCGGTCCTGATCGAGCTGCTGCTGTCCGCCCAGTTCGACATCGGTCACTACAAGCGGATCAGCCTGGTATCCCCGACCGGCACGCCGATGCTGGAAAAAGTCAGCGAGGCCGGGGCCGACGGGGTGCCGGCCTGGTTTGTCCGCATGATTCCCTTGAATACCGAGCCCGGCGTGGCCCAGGTACAGGACGGCTGGCGGCAGTACGGCACGCTGACGGTGGTGAGCCACGAGCGGTTTGCCCATGAGGCGCTGTGGCACGGCAATCTCAGGCTGCTCGGCTGGTTTTTGGTCAGCGCCCTGCTGTGCGGCCTGATCGGCACACTGGTGCTGCGGGTCATCACCCGCCCGCTGGGCGAAGTGGTCAGGCAGGCCGAGGCGATCGGCGCACGTCGTTTCATCACGATCGATGAGCCGCGCACGCGGGAATTTCGCAGTGTGGTGCGTGCGATGAACACCCTGTCGTCGCAGGTGCGCAGCATGCTCGACGAGGAGTCGGCGCGGCTTGAGCAGCTGCGTCGCGGGGCCCAGCATGACGTGCTGACCGGCGTGCTCAACCGCGAGCATTTCCTGAAGAAGACGCAGCATGCGCTGGAGGACGAAAGCGCAGCGCCAGCCGGCGCACTGTTCATTCTGCGCCTGCCCGATCTCATCGGGCTGAACAAGACGCTGGGGCGGGAGGCCACCGATGCGCTGCTGATGCGGGTGGCGGGTGCGCTGGAGGACTGCTGCGCGGACGAATCCTGCCTGATCGGGCGCCTGAACGGTTCCGATTTTTCGGTGCTGGCCTCCAATGTGGAGTCGGTTTCGGAACTGGCAAAGCGGATCAGCGCACGGGTGCAGCTGTCGATCAGCGACCCGAGCGTGGCTGTGGAGCGCACCGTGCTGCTGGGCGCCGCCGTCTACCGCCATGGCGACGCGATATCGCAGGTGCTGTCGCGCGCCGACATGGCCCTGGCCCGTGCCGAGATGGAAGGCGGCAGCGCGGTCGAGACGGGCGATTCGGACGTGGAGTGGAAACCGGTTGCCAGCATGGCCGCCGCCTGGAAGGTGCTGATCGAAACGGCGATCAACCAGAAGCGGATTCAGTTCGTGACGTACCCGGTGCTGGATGCGCAGGGGGCGCTGATTCATTACGAAGCGCCGGCACGCATGCAGAACGTACAGCGGTCAGAGTGGATGTCGGCGCAATCCTTCATGCCCTGGGCCAGCCGGCTGGGGTTAACGGAACGCATCGACCAGGCCGTGTTCGACCGCGCGCTCGACTGGCTGGAAGCCAACGAGGGTCCGCTTTGCATCAACGTGTCCCCGCAGTCCGTTTGCGATCCGGTGCTGGGCGCGCGCTATTACCGGGCACTTAGGGGCAACCGCACGCTGGCGAGGAAACTCTGGATCGACATCCCTGAATTCGTCGCCTATCGTCATGCCCGGGAGTTCCGCATGTTCTGCGATACGCTCAAGCCCCTGGGCTGCACCATCGGCCTCGAGCATGCTGGCAGCCATATATGCCACATCGGCGAGCTGCACGACGTGGGGCTCGACTACCTGAAAATCGACAGTGCGATCATTCGCGACATCGACCACAGCCCGGGCAACCAGACCTTCCTGCGCGGGTTGTGCACAATTGCCCACACCATGGGCATGATGACCATCGCCGAGGGTGTGCTCAATCAGGAGGAGGCTGCATGCCTGAAAGAGCTGGGCTTCAAGGGCATGACGGGGCCGGGCATCGTGCTCGGCTGAACCGGGTTCGCCGGTTCAGATGGTTTCGTTGGCGCCGCCGAGCAGGTCGAGCGCGCCCAGCGACTGACGCATCGAGCGGCGCTCCATCAGCTTTTCCTGCGCCGGCAGCGGCAGGTCGGTAAAGCGGATCACATCGCGGTCGATCAGCAGATCGATCAAATCCTCCAGCACCCGCACCAGACGCATGTCGGACTGCTGCAGCGTGCTCTGCTCCATGCCCGCATTGCGCATGAAATCGAGCAGCTCCGGCGAGGTGACGGGGATCTCTTCCATCCCGCTAGCGGGTACCAGGCTCAGCGTGGAGATCCGACCCTGTTCGTCTCGTTTTACATAAGGCACGCTTTACCCCTTTTATCAGCGTCTGGCATCAGCATACAGCAGGCAGGCTCATCAGTCGGTGATCAACTTGCCCTTGCTCAGCAGGTCCTGAATGATCTGCTGATCGGCACTGAGCGTCCCGCCACCGGTAAGGTCGGTGTTGTTCAGCACGATGCGCTGATCGGTCGCACCCGCACTGTAGCCGCCCGAGAAGCCGCCGGTACTGCTGATCTGGATGACGGTGTTGCTGCCCGACACCTCGAAGTGCAGGTAATCGGCGAGGTTGCCCGGATCCGTTCCGGCATGGCTTTCGCCCAGCAGCAGGTCGCGCAGATCGAGCTTGTCGCTGTTCACCGTGCTGTCGAAATCGGTGACGGTGTCGATCGCCGGACTGCCTGCTGTGCCGCGATCGCTGAGTTCCCACTTGAAGACGTCGGCACCGAGGCCGCCGGCCAGCGTGTCGTTGCCGGCGCCGCCGAGCAGGGTATCGTTGCCCGAACCGCCGTTGAGCGTGTCGGTGCCGACACCGCCGTAGAGCATGTCGTTGCCGTTGCCGGCATTGAGCGTATCGTTGCCGGCGCCGCCGTAGAGCATGTCGTTACCGTCATTGCCATTAAGCGTATCGTTGCCGGCATAGCCACGAATCAGGTCGTTACCATTGGTGCCGTTCAAGGTCTGTCCAGACTGGGTACTGGTCGTATACGTACTGGTCGTTTCTGCGATCGTGATGGTTAGCGCCTCGCTGGTACTCGCGGTGGATCCGTTGGCCGACTCGGTTGCGATCGCCGTTATCGTGAGGTTGAGCGTGCCGGTATAGTTTTCAGGAGGCAGCAGGGTGATGCTGGAAAGCTGCGCGGCGGTGAATGTCCAGCTGCCATCGCCATTGTCGGTGCCGCTGGTGAAGCGGGCGCCGGCCGGCAGACCCGAAATTCGGGCGGTCAGCGTTTCCGATCCGTCGCTGTCGGCCAGCAACGCGGCGATCGGTGACAGCACCACGGGCGCACCGTAACGCGTCGTGTCCCCAGCCACGGTGAACGCCAGGCTGTTCAGCGCAAGCGAGGAATCCTTCAGTCCGTCAAGGCCGTTCAGCACCAGCCAGTTGAACGTGTAGGCACCGCTTTGGGCGGCGGTGTAACTGTAGGAACCGTTCGAAGTGAAGTTCGGAAACTTGGTTTCAGAGGAGTCAACCACGATGGCCTGGCGGTTGCCGAGCGGGTCGGTGACGATCAGCACAACCAGATCGTTGTAGCCGCCTGCGACCTCGCTTTGCAGGTTCTCGCCATTGCTGAAGGCATAGTTCCAGGTTGCCGTCGTGCCGGCCGTCATGGAATAGTGTGCATCCGTCATTTTGCCGTCGAAGACATTGACGTTGCCGTTGTGAGTGACATTGACCCCTGTTGGGTTGAAGCGGTTGTCAAGATACCCTGACGGCAGGCCGAGCTCGACTTCCAGGTTAGCTTGGCTTATGCCATCACCGGTATTCTGCGCAGACGCGGTGACCACGGTATCCGTGCCGCCGGTGGAGATGACGGTGCTACCGGGGGTAAGAACGAACTGGCTCGCTACAGGCGCCAGCGTCGGCGCATCGGCCACCGGCGTCACGTTCACGCTTACGGTGGCGGTGTCGATGCCGCCGTTGCTGTCGCGGATGGTGTAGGTAAAGGTATCGGTTCCGCTCCAGTTCGCATTCGGCGTATACACCAGGTTGCCGCTCAGATCGGTCGACACCGTGCCGTTGGTCGCCTGGGTGTAGCCCCAGAGCAGGAGGGAGTCACCGTCGGGATCGCTGTCGTTGCCGAGCACGTTGAGCGTCACGGCCGTGTCTTCGGCGGTGGTGTAGCTGTCGTTTGCCGCCACGGGGGCGGTGTTGCTGGGTTCAGTCTGCGAGATCGCCAGGCGTGCCGAATTCGTGTCGCCGTCCGCGTCGACCATGGTGTAGGTGAATTCGTCCGGTCCGGTGTCGCTGAACTGGATGCTGTCGAGGCCCACCAGCAGGATCTTGCTGCTGGCGCTGGTGTCGACGCCATAGAACACGACATACTGGAAAGGATCGCCCGAGCTGTTTTCGACATTCAACGTGAAACCGGGTTTGTTAATCGAACCGCTGCCGGTCTCCATCAGATTGCCGCTGGTATCGTATGTTGCCCAGTAGAACGGAACGCCTGAGTTGGTGCCGGCGTAGAAATTGGCATTGAGCGAATTCACCTCATTGCCGAGATTCACCATGATCGCTTCCGGATTGGTCGGGTGGCCGTTCAGGTAGTTGGCGCTGCCCGCACCGCCGGCAATGCCCAGGCCGTCCGTCCCGTCCGGCAAGGCCGCATCGACGACAGTCAGCACACCGGTTCCACTGATCGTAAGAATGTTTGTCGCAAGCGGAGCGAAAGTAACGGAGTCGATGAAGAATTCGTTCTGGCTGGCCACGTTACGCGCACCATTGAATGCGGTAATACTGACATCATTCCAGTCAGCAAGACCGTTGCTGCCGCCGGCCGTGGTGTAGAGGGTCGACTCGTAGGTGTATGAACCGTCTTCGTTTATCAGCAGGATGCCCTTGCCGGTGTCGATCGTGATGACGCCGCTGGTAGCCGTGTAGGTGGTGCCTTGGTACACCACGCTCTGTATCGTGCCGGGCAGTTCGGCCCCCAGATCGTTTGCCAGCACGTTTCCGGAAGTGCTATCTCCGATCGTCAGGGTGGCGAAGTCGTTGACGGCAACCGGCGCGTCGTCTTCGATGCTCACGGTCAGCACACCGGTCGAAGAGGCGCTGCCGTCGCTTGCAGTGACGATGATGCCGAGCGACTGGATGTCTTCTGCACCGGCCGTTGCATGGTCGATTGCGCCGTGGAGTATCACGGTGTACGCGCCGGCATTGGTAATGCTGATCGTCATGACTGGGGCGCCGCCGGCGCTGGCCGTAAGCGTCGAGGTGCCGCTGCCGCTCCAGGTGACCGGAACGCCGTTCGAGGTCAACGATATCGTGGGGGCTGTGAGCGTGACGAAAACACTCGGGCTGTCGACGTCGGTGATCGCAAACGTTCCACTCGATACAAGCGAATTGGTCGTGTCGCTCGGCGATCCGGTCGTATCCGCAACCCCATTGGGAAGTCCCTCTTCCGAGACGCTCGCGGTTTTGCTTGCGATGCCGAATGAGGGCGCATCGTTCACCGGAGCGATGTTGACCGTCACGGTTGCGGTGTTCGAAGTTAGCGCGCCGTCGGTCACCGTATATGAGAAATCTGCGGCGCCGTTAAAGTTGGCGTTGGGAGCAAATGTGACGGAGCCGTCGGCGTTGAGCACGGCGGAGCCGCCAGTGCCACTGGTGACCGTGGCGATGGCCAGCGGGTTGCCGTCGGTATCGGTGTCGTTGCCCAAAAGATCGGCTGCGGCGTAGGTCACCGGCGTGTCCTCGGTGGTGGCCAGGGTGTCGGCGTTGGCCACCGGCGCATCGTTGGTGCCGTTGATCGTGACCGTCACGGACGAAGCCGTCCCGTCGACGCTGGAAACCGTGAAGGTCTCGGTCAGCGTCTGTCCTGCGCCGAGGGCCTGGACGGCGGCGTTGGCGTTGTTGAGGGTATAGGTCCAGTTGCCGGAAGCGTCGAGACTGAAGGTGCCGTAGGCGCCGGCGGTGGAGGGCTGGGCAGTGAAGCTGGCCTGGCCGCTGTCCACATCGCTGATGGTCAGGGTGCCGCCGGTGGAGAGCGTGGCGTCCTCCGTCGCCGACCCGGTGCCGGAAGAGATCACGGCCGCATCGTTGGTGCCGTTGACGGTCACGGTGACGGACGAGGAAGTGCCGTCGACCGAAGCCACGGTGAAGGTCTCGGTCAGCGTCTGTCCTGCGCCGAGGGCCTGCACCGCCGGATCACTGTTGTTGAGGGTATAGGTCCATGCGCCTGCGGCGTTGAGGGTGAAAGTGCCGTAGGCGCCGGCAGTCGAAGGCTGTCCCACAAAACTTGCCTCACCCGAATCCACATCGCTGATGGTCAGGGTGCCGCCGGTGGAGAGCGTGGCGTCCTCCGTCACCGACCCGGTGTCCTCGCCTGCGATGATCGCCATATCGTCCAGGCCCAGCACCGTCACCACCAGATTGCCGGTGGTGCCATCGTTGAGACTGACCGTGAACACCTCGGAGAGCGTATCTACGCTGGTCAGCCCCTGGACATTGGCGGCTGCATTGTTGAGGGCATACGTCCAGTTGCCGCCGGCATCCAGCGTGAGGCTGCCGTAGGTGCCGGCTGTCGTGCCTGCCACGAAAGTGGCGCCGCCGCTGGCGACAAGCGTGCCGTTGGCAGCGAGGGTCGTGTCTTCCTGAACCGAACCGGTGGTATCGCCGGAGAAGGACTCGTTGGTGCCGTTGACGGTGATCGTGACCGAGGAAGAGGTGCCGTCGACGGACGCGACCGTGAAGGTCTCGGTCACGGCATCGCCGCTGGCGAGGGCCTGCACCGCCGGATCATTGTTGTTGAGGGTATAGGTCCAGGCGCCTGCGGCGTTGATTGCGAAGGTGCCGTAGGTGCCTGAAGCGGATTGCGGCTGGAATGCCGACTGGCCGGCATCGGGATCGGCCACGGTGAGCGTGCCGGAGGTGGTGAGGGTGGTGTCTTCCGTCACCGTGTCGTTGTCCTGACCGCCGATGAGCGCGAGATCGTTGACCGGATTGACCGTCACGCTGACGCTGGTGTTGGCGGTGCCGCCCTGGCCGTCGCTGATCGTGTAGGCAATGCTGTCCGGGCCGTTGTAATCCGGATTGGGCGTATAGGTGAGAGTGCCGTCAGGGTTCAGCGTCACGGTACCGTGGGCGGCGGTGGCGGCAATGACGGTGAGCGCGTTGCCGTCCGCATCGCTGTCGTTGGCAAGAACGTTGATGTTGAGGCTGCCGTCTTCGTTCAGCGAGACGACATCCGGGGTGGCTACAGGCAGCGTGTTCGCGGGCGCGGCCGCAGGCTGCGGAGGCGTAGTGGCAGCCCCTGCCTGCGCGTTTGCGGAGCCGTTCTCGATGCCTGCGATGTCTCCAGCGCCTGCGCCAGGTGCAAAGTTAAACGCGGTCGAACTCGTGCCTTCCGCGATCCGCAGCAGGCGGACGAAGTCGCTGCCGGCGTTGTCGGCGCCGCCGTCCAGACCGGCCGCGGTCTCTTCGAGCTGGGCGTCGATGTCCTCGCCGCGCTCGAGTGCCTGGATGATGCGCTCGGCCTCGCCGGCCGGCAGCGAGGCCTCGGCCACGTCGGGACGCGAGGTCGGCGCTGTTTCGGCGCTGAACTGGAAAGTTTCGTCGGGGAGCAGGGTGAGCAGTTTGCCGTCAAGGAAGGCGAGCTGGACCTGGCCGCCCGGCATGGTGACGACGCTGTCGCCTTCGCGCAGGACATCGCCGGCCCGCAGGGGACGCATCTGGCCTGCGGTGTCGCGGGCAAATGCCTGTCCTTCGACGGCAATAACCGTGGCAACTGCCTGAGGGGTCGAAACGTTTGTGTCCATCTGCCAACCTTTGTTCAATAGGGTTTGGGTGCCCATTCAGGCACGTCTGCAAGAGTTAACGGCAGACGCTCCGGTTTCCGTATTGGACTGAGGTACAGGTCAGGCGGATTTTTTCAGGGGGGCGGGTGTCGAGTCCTCGACACCGTTGACGAGCAGCGCGAGCTGCATGCGGTCGCGTACGCCGAGTTTCTCGAAGGCCGCGCTCAAATGCGCCTTGACGGTCCGCTCGGTGATGGTCATCGCACGGGCGATTTCCTTGTTGGTCGAGCCGCGCGCCACGGCCACGGCCACCTGGCGTTCGCGCTGGCTCAGCAGGTCGAGCGAGACGTCCGGGGCGGCACTGCCGCGCATGGCAAGGCCCTGCATCAGGCGTTGCATCAGGCGCGGGCCGACCCACAAGCCGCCATGTTCGACGACCCCGGCCACCTGGCGCAGCACAGAGGGCAGCGTCAGCGCACTGCAATAGCCGGAGGCCCCCGCGGCCAGGACCGCGAGGCCTTGATCGTCTTCGGGCACGTTCGACAGCACCACGACGGGTGCATGCGGTGCCGCGGTGCGGACTCCACGGACCGAGGCGGCGGCGGCATGACGGTTGCCGGCGACATGCAGCCAGATCACGGCGGCGTCTGCCAGCGGGGCAGGATCGATCTGCCCGCCCGCGTCGCTTAGCAGCACGGCATCGGGGAACGCTTCCAGCCAGCGGGGAATCGGCTGCGGCCGCGCGGTGACGAAGATCTGGCGTGTCATCCGGCTAGCGTTCCGTAAAGGCATGGGTCTTGGCACGGATCACGGGCTTCAACAGATAGGCCAGCACGCTCTTGCGGCCGGTCATGATATCCACTTCGGCGACCATCCCGGGGAGGATCGGCATGTCCTTGCCCAGCGAGGGTTTAAGGGTCCGCACCCTCACCAGGTAGAAGGCATTGCCTTCCTCGTCGGTGACGGTGTCGGCGGCAATCTGGTCGATCACCGCTTCCAGTCCGCCGTAGATCGCGAAATCATAGGCGGAAAAGCGCACCGTCGCCTTTTGTCCCGGCCACAGGAAGGCGATGTCTTTGGGCAGGATTTTCGTCTCCAGCAGCAGAGCGTCGTCGGTCGGCACGATTTCCACGATTTCCTTGCCCGGCTGCAGCACGCCGCCCACGGTGGTGACCAGCAGGCGTTTGACGGTGCCCTTGACCGGCGACTTGACGCTGGCCTGCTCGACGCGGTCGGACAGCGCCGTGCTGCCTTCGGACAGGCTGTTGAGCTTGGCCACGGTCTCGCCCAGTTCGTTGCGCATCTCGTTGCGGAAGGTGATCTCCTGCTCCTGCACCTTGCGAGACGCTTCCGAAATGGCGGACTGCAGGCGCACGATCTGGGCGGCCGCCTGGTCGCGTTCGCCGCGGTAGCGGCTGACGTCGCGCTCGAGCCGTAGCAGTTCCACGTCCGAAACCGCCCCGGACGCCGCCAGCGGCCGGGTCATCGTCAGTTCGCGGGCGGTGAGGTCGTAGGCTTGCGCCGCCTGCTCGCGCCGCGAGCGCACCTCGACCAGCTCCTGCTGGCGCTGCGCCAGCTGCTGGCGCGCAATGCCGATCTGAGCCTCCAGCTCGCGGCGGCGCGCGTCGTACATGCTGCGCTCCTCCTCCACCAGATTGGGGTCTTCCTGCATGACTTCGGGCGGCAGTTGGAACGGCGTGTTTTCCGCCAGCGCGCGCAGGCGTGCGGCCTTGGCCAGGAGCGCGAGATACTGGACGCGGTTTTCGCGCAGCGAGGAAACGAAGCGCGTCTTGTCGATGCGGAACAGCAGCTGGCCCGCTTCGACCGCCTGGCCTTCGCGCACCAGGATTTCCGCGATCACGCCGCCGTCGACCGCCTGCACCACCTGTACCTGGCGCGAAGGAATGACCTTGCCGGTTCCGCGCGTGACTTCGTCCACCGTGGCAAACGCGGCCCACAGCACCAGCAGCAGCAGAAGCACGCCGATAAAACGCAGCAGATAGCGTGCGCGCAAAGGTTCCTGATCCATTCGCGCCCAGTCGGCATCGGCCGCCCAACCGAGCGATGCGTCCGGTCGCGGCGGAATCCAGCGGGCAAACAGGCGGTCCAGCAGCGGCCGCGCATGTTTGGACCAGCCTGCCGAACTGTCGGCAAAGCGTGCGATGGAGGCGAACAGCCCGGCTTTCATGCGGCTTTCCCGATGCGGCCCTGGCGCAACGCCTCGACCACCTGTGCCTTGGGACCGTCCGCCACGACCTTGCCGCCGTCGATCACGATGATGCGGTCGACCAGGTCCAGCAGCGAGGTGCGGTGCGTCACCACCAGCAGCGTCTTGCCGGTGGCAAAGCTGCGCAGCTGCTGCTTGATGTCCTCTTCGCTGGAATGGTCCATCGAGCCGGTCGGCTCGTCCATCAGCAGGATCGGCGGGTCGTTGATGGTGGCGCGCGCGATGGCGACCGCCTGGCGCTGGCCGCCGGA
>DAHWJK010000143.1:0-6377 GCA_027344185.1 Thiobacillus sp. | reverse complement strand
ACCGCCAACCGCATCGAGTGGCTGGCCGGCATCATCAACGGCACCAGCAACTTCATCCTGACCGAGATGCGCGACAAGGGCGCCGCCTTCGAGGACGTGTTAAAGGAGGCGCAACGCCTGGGCTACGCCGAGGCCGATCCGACCTTCGATATCGAGGGCATCGACGCCGCGCACAAGCTCACCATCCTGTCGGCGATCGCCTTCGGCATTCCGATGCAGTTCGACCGTGCCTACACCGAGGGCATCTCGAAGCTGACGCGCGAGGATGTGCAGTATGCCGAGGAACTGGGTTATCGAATCAAATTGCTGGGCATCGCGCGCCGCGCCGAAAACGGCATCGAGCTGCGCGTGCATCCGACGCTGATTCCCGAGCGCCGGCTGATCGCGAATGTGGACGGCGCAATGAACGCCGTGCTGGTGAAGGGCGACGCGGTCGGCCCGACGCTCTACTACGGCGCCGGCGCCGGTGCCGAGCCGACCGCCTCCGCGGTGGTCGCCGACCTCGTCGACGTCACCAGGCTGCATACTGCCGACCCGCACCATCGCGTGCCGCACCTAGCCTTCCAGCCCGACCAGCTGTCGGACACCCCGATTCTGCCGATGGATGAAGTGCGCACCGCGTATTACCTGCGCCTGCGCGCGTACGACCGTCCCGGCGTGCTGGCCGACATCACCCGCATCCTGGCCGACAGCCACATCTCCATCGATGCGATGGTGCAGAAGGAGCCGGCCGAGGGCGAAGAGCAGGTGAACATCATCCTGTTGACCCACATCACCGTGGAAAAGAACGTCAACGCGGCCATCGCGAGGATCGAGGCGCTCGATGCGGTGGCGGGGCAGGTGATGCGCATCCGTCTCGAAGAACTGGCAGGGCGGTAAACCCGTAGACGGCGAAACCGACATGAGAGGCATCACGCTTCAGGCCATTGCGAGTATCGCGAAGCAATCCAGCAACGTGTACCGCATAAACCGCATAATATGAATTACTTCGGCATTGCCTGGCAATGTCTGGAGGTGCCGGGAGCCGCTCTGGCATAGCCATTTAGGACACGCATGAACTACCTCAGCACCCGCGGCCTGGCGCCGCAACTCCGCTTTTCCGAAATCCTGCTCGGCGGACTGGCCAGCGATGGCGGCCTCTATGTGCCGGAGGCCTATCCGCGCTTTACCGCCGCCGAACTAGCCGCGATGCGCAGCATGAATTATCGCGAGCTTGCGTTCGCGGTGCTGTCGCGCCTGATCGACGACATTCCGCACGACGACCTGCGCCGCCTGATCGACAAGACCTACACCGCTGACGTCTACCGCTACACCACCACGGGTGAGAACGCCGAGGACATTACTCCGCTGAAAACGCTGGAACCCGGCCTGCACGTGCTGGCGCTGTCGAACGGCCCGACGCTGGCGTTCAAGGACATGGCGATGCAGCTGCTCGGCAACCTGTTCGAGTACGTGCTCGACAAGACCCAGGGTGAATTGAACATCCTCGGTGCCACTTCCGGCGACACCGGCTCCGCCGCCGAATATGCGATGCGCGGCAAGCGCGGCGTGCGCGTCTTCATGCTGTCGCCCGAGCACGGCATGACGCGTTTCCAGCAGGCGCAGATGTATGCGCTGACGGACGCCAATATCCACAACCTGGTGATTCGCGGCGTGTTCGACCAGTGTCAGGACATGGTCAAGGCGGTTTCCAACGACCTCGATTTCAAGGCCCGCCACCACATCGGCGCGGTCAACTCGATCAACTGGGCACGCGTCGCGGCGCAGAGCGTGTACTACTTCAAGGCCTATTTCGCGGCGACGCACCACAACGACCAGCAGGTCTCGTTCTCGGTGCCGTCGGGCAACTTCGGCAACGTCTGCGCCGGCCATATCGCGCGCCAGATGGGCCTGCCGATTGCCAAGCTGATCGTCGCCACCAACGAGAACGATGTGCTCGACGAGTTCTTCCGCACGGGCGTCTACCGCCCGCGTCCGGAAACGAAACACACGTCGAGCCCGAGCATGGACATTTCGAAGGCGTCCAACTTCGAGCGCTTCGTGTTCGACCTCGCCGGGCGCGATGCCGCCCAGGTGCGCAACCTGTGGAGCGCGGTTGAATCAGGGGGCAGCTTCGACCTGAACGCCCATGCCGATCCCAAAGGCGGCAGCCTGTTCGACCACGTCGCAGACTTTGGCGTGGTTTCGGGGTCGAGCAACCATGCCAATCGCATCGACACCATCCGCACCGTGTACGAGGTGTACGGCACGATGATCGACCCCCATACCGCCGACGGCCTGAAGGTGGGCCTGGAGCACCGCGAACCCGGCGTGCCGTTGATCTGCATGGAAACCGCGCAGCCTGCCAAATTCGAGGATGCGATCCGCGAGGCGCTCGGCATCGAGCCGGTGCGCCCGGCGGAGCTCGCCGACCTGGAAGCGCAGCCGCAGAAAAAGCATGTGCTGGAGGCCGACGTCGCTGCGGTCAAGCGCTTCATCGTCGAACATATCTGACCGACCGGCCGGGTTAAGGCTTGCTTAAGCCAGCCCTGCGAGCATGGACTGCGCGGCGAACTGCCGTGGATTTCCTGCGACATATCGAGCGACCTGCCCGTGCCGAGCCCCATCCCTCCTGCGGTTTTACCCGCGCCCCTTACCCGGGCGCGCCTGGTCGCCCTGGCCGTCTGGCCGACGCTGGCCTTTGTCGTGCTGTTCGGGTTCATGCAGGAGACCGGGTTCGATGCGTGGGTGGCGGCCCGCTTTTACGATCCCGTCCTCGGCGGCTTTCCGCTCAGGGACAACTTCTGGGCCAGCCAGGTCATGCACGAGGGCGCACGCGAGGTGCTCGTGGCCTTCGCCGTCGCCATCCTCGCCCTGTGGCTGCTGTCGTGGCCGGTGCAGGCGCTGCGCAGCCGGCGCAAGTCCCTGAGTTATCTGCTGGTCGCCATCCTGCTTTCCGTCGTGGCGGTGCATCAGGGCAAGCTATGGACAAACGTGGACTGCCCATGGAGCGTCGTCGAATTCGGCGGGCAGCAACCGCACCTCGGGCTGTTCGACGACAAGCCGGACAGCCTGCCACGTGGACACTGCTTTCCGGGCGGCCACAGCTCGGGCGGCTTTGCGTTGCTGGCACTCTATTTCGCGGGTGGCGGGGGGCGCGCGCGCAGCGGGCTGCTGTTGCTCCCCGGTCTGCTGACCGGCAGCGTGTTTGCCGTCGACCAATGGATGCGCGGCGCGCATTTCCCGTCGCACGATCTGACTTCGGCCTACCTGTGCTGGATGATCGCGCTGGGGACACATGCCTGGTTTTACCGGCGGGAACGAGCTGCCGCACGCCAGCCGATCACGCCGGGCGATTCGCCGGCGGGAAGCTGACCGCCGCGTTTGGCGCTAGGCTGTAGTCATGGCCGCCAAAAAATCTTCACTTTCGCTGAATACACTCGTGCAACAGGTGCAGGCCTGCATGGTTTGCGCCCCCCACCTTCCGCATGCGCCGCGTCCCGTCCTGCGCGTTTCCCCTACTGCACGCCTCTTGATTGTCGGCCAGGCGCCGGGCCGGCGCGTGCACGAAACCGGCATCCCGTGGAACGACCCCTCGGGCGATCAACTGCGGCTGTGGCTGGGCATGACGCGCGATGAATTCTACGATGTGTCGCGCATCGCCATCGTCCCCACCGGCCTGTGCTACCCCGGCACGGTCAAGGGCAGCGACCTGCCGCCGCGCCCCGAATGCGCGCCGCTGTGGCATCCGCCCCTGCGCGCTGCCATGCCGAACATCCGCCTCACTTTGCTGATCGGCGCCTACGCCCAGGCGTATTACCTCGGCCGGCGTCGCGGCCGCACGCTGGCCGACACCGTGGCGGCCTGGCGCGATTTCGTCCCCGATGTGCTGCCGCTGCCGCATCCGAGCCCTCGCAACCGTCTGTGGTTCAAGCGCCATCCCTGGTTCGAGGCCGAAATCCTCCCCCTGTTGCGCGAACGGGTTGGAGCCGCGATGGCGGCAGGCGATAATGGCGTCGCTCGCAACCCGTTCTAATCAAGCAGACCTTCAGGGAACCCGTATGAAACTCGTCACCTCGCTCACCAGCCCTTACGGCCGCAAGGTCCGTGTCGTGCTGGCGGAAAAGAAAATCCCGTTCCAGCTCCAGGTCGAGAACCCCTGGGCGCCCGACAGCGCGGTGCCCACCTACAACCCGCTCGGCAAGGTGCCGGTGCTGGTGCTCGAAGGCGGCGTCAGCGTGTTCGATTCGCGTGTCATCGTCGAATACCTCGACCACGCCAGCCCGGTGTCTAACTTGATCCCCGCCGAGCACAAGAGCCGCATGGCTGTGCGCGGCATCGAGGCGCTTTCGGACGGCGTCACCGACGCCGCGGTCGCGCTCTTCCTCGAACGCAAGCGTCCCGCCGAACAGCAAAGCGCCGACTGGCTCGTGTTGCAGGAAAAGACCCTGTTCCGCGGCCTCGAAGCCCTGGCGGAAGCGCTCGGCGAAAACACCTGGTTCCTTGGCAACGGCATCACGCTCGCCGATGTCGCCTGTGGCTGCACGCTGGGCTACCTCGACCTGCGTTTCCCCGAAATCGACTGGCGCACCGCGCACCCCAATCTGGCGAAGCTTGCCGACAAACTGGCGACGCGCGCATCGTTCCAGGACACCGTGCCCGTCGTCTGACCGTCATTGCGAGACCCAGTCGAAGCAATCCCTCCGCGATAAAAGGACGAACAGCATGGCTCACGCAATCGCAACCCTGGCAGGCGGCTGTTTCTGGTGCATCGAAACCGTATTCAACCGGTTGCGCGGCGTCGAGTCCGCGGTATCGGGCTACATGGGCGGCCACACCCTCAACCCGACCTACCGCGATATCTGCAACGGCGACACCGGCCATGCCGAAGTCGTGCAGGTGAGCTTCGACCCGGACGTGATTTCGTTTCGGGAATTGCTCGACGTTTTCTTCACCCTGCACGATCCCACCCAGCTCAACCGCCAGGGCAACGACGTTGGCACCCAGTATCGCTCGGCGATTTTCTGGCACACGCCCGAGCAGAAGGCCGAAGCGGAAGCAGTGATCGCTGAATGGACGGCATCAAAGCAGTTCGGCGCGCCCATCGTGACGGAAGTCAGCGAAGCGACGACCTTCTATCCCGCCGAGGATTATCACCAGCGCTACTTTGAGCAGAATCCCCACCAGCCCTACTGCCAGTTCGTAGTGGCACCGAAGGTGGCGAAGGCGGAGGGGAAATTTGGGGAGCGGCTTAAGGACGGCAAGGCTTAGGCTGGAGCATGGCTGGTGACAAAAGGCACACACTGATCTAGTATGGCCACATGAAGGCATTTCGCTGGAATGCGGAGAAGAACGAAGCCATTAAGGCCGAGCGCGGCGTCTCGTTCGAACGCATGGTCGTCGCCATCGAAACGGGCGGCCTGCTCGACATCTTGTCGCATCCGAATCCGGAGAAATATCCCCGACAGCGCGTGCTGATCGTCGCCTGCGACGGTTACGTCTATCTGGTGCCTTTCGTCGAAGAGGACGCATACTACTTCCTCAAGACCATCATCCCCAGCCGCAAGGCGACGCGGGATTATTTGAATCAAGGTGAAACCGATGCCGAAGATTGACGATTACGAAAACGAAGTGCTGACCGCATTCGACAAGGGTCAGCTCAAGTCCGTGGCCAGCAAGGCCGAACTCGCCAAGCTCAAGGCCGCCGCGCGCGCCACCGCGCTCAAGGATCGCCGCGTTAACATTCGGCTGTCCTCCGGCGACCTGAGCGACATCCAGACGCGCGCGCTTGAAGAAGGAGTGCCCTATCAAACGCTGATTGCCAGCGTGCTCCACAAATACGTGACCGGCCGTTTGGCCGAGACCCCGAAAGACATCAAGCCCTCGTTACGCCCTGCAACGAAACGTCGCGCGATGTCAGGGAACTGATCAAGCGGGGTGATGCTGCAAAGATTTGAAATTCTTGCCGAGGGTTTTTCTACGCTCTGCTTGTGACATATAGCACGCTGGCGCTACTGAACGGAATTAACGGTTGGGTTGTCTTCCAGGTGAATGACTTCATCACACCCATTTTGGTAGTAATGACTTTTGTCTTTCCGGGGGCGTTCCTCGCTGCTCTATGCTTCCCCCTTGTGAGATTTCTCGTCCTGGCGGTGCTGAATAGGGCGAGTTCCTAACGCGAGAATGGCGAACTCCAGAGGACTACGAACCTGTAAGTGAGGGAAGCAGGAGTCGTCCCGAATTAGGGCGTGTTAACGCTAATTTCACGCCCGCGACGAGGCCGATTCGGGATGCAGGCCGCGAAGCGAGCCGCGCCGCAGTGTCGTTCACTGCAAGCGGCTTGCGACAAAGGGATGCGCCCGAATCGACCCGTCCCTTCGGGTTGCCGCGAGAAAGCG
>DAHWJK010000138.1:0-4296 GCA_027344185.1 Thiobacillus sp. | reverse complement strand
ACTGACCACGCTCACCGCCCTCTCCCCGCTCGATGGCCGCTACGGCAGCAAGACCGCGCCGTTGCGCGATTTCTTCAGCGAATACGCGTTGATCAAATACCGCGTCATCGTCGAGATCGAATGGCTGAAGGCGCTGGCGGCGGAACCCGCAATCGCCGAGGTGCCGGCGTTTTCCGCTGAGGCGCTTGCACTGCTCGACGGCATCGCCGACCATTTTTCGGTAGCGGACGCCGAGCGGGTCAAGGCGATCGAGGCGACCACCAACCACGACGTCAAGGCCGTGGAATATTTCCTCAAGGAAAAGACCCAGGGCAATACCGAAGTCGCGGCGGTGTCCGAGTTCATCCACTTCGCCTGCACCTCGGAAGACATCAACAACCTGTCGCACGCGTTGATGCTGAAGGGCGCGCGCGACGCCGTGCTGCTGCCTGCGCTGGAAAAAATCATCGCGCGCCTGACCGACCTGGGTCACGAGCTGGCCGACCTGCCGATGCTGTCGCGCACCCACGGTCAGCCGGCGTCGCCGACCACGGTCGGCAAGGAGCTCGCCAACGTGGTCTATCGTCTGCGCCGCGCCTGGGATGCGATCGGCACAGTCGAGCTGCTGGGCAAGATCAATGGCGCGGTCGGCAACTACAACGCGCACCTGTCGGCTTACCCTGAGCTCGACTGGGAAGCGTTCGCGCGCAGTTTCGTGACGGAGCTGGGGCTCGGCTTCAACCCCTACACCATCCAGATCGAGCCGCACGACGCCATGGCCGAACTGTACGACGCCATGGCGCGCACCAACACCATCCTGATCGACTTCAATCGCGACGTCTGGGGCTACATCTCGGTCGGCTACTTCAAGCAGAAGGTGAAGGCGGGCGAGGTGGGGTCCTCCACCATGCCGCACAAGGTCAATCCGATCGATTTCGAGAACAGCGAAGGCAACCTCGGGCTCGCCAATTCGCTGCTGCGCCACCTGGCCGAAAAGCTGCCGGTTTCGCGCTGGCAGCGCGACCTCACCGATTCCACCGTGCTGCGCAACATGGGTGTCGGCTTCGGCTACAGCCTCCTGGCCTACGAGTCCTGTTTGCGCGGGCTGTCCAAGCTCGAAGCCAACCCGGCCGCACTGGCTGCCGACCTCGACGCCAACTGGGAAGTGCTGGCCGAGCCGATCCAGACCGTGATGCGCCGCTACGGCGTCGCCAACCCCTACGAGCAGCTGAAGGAACTGACGCGCGGCAAGGCCGGCATGACGCGCGAGACGCTGCATGTCTTCATCGACGGGCTGGCGATTCCCGATGCCGAGAAGGCGCGCCTGAAAACGCTGACGCCCGGGTCCTATACGGGCATGGCGGCCGAACTGGCCCGGCAGATTTAACGGACACCTTGAACCGGAGCCCCCATGTCTGAACATGCCCTCGACGTCGGCCTGGCCGATTTCCAGCAACACGTTCTCGATGAATCGAAACACCGCCCGGTCGTCGTCGATTTCTGGGCGCCCTGGTGCGGGCCGTGCAAGTCGCTCAAGCCGGTTCTGGAGAAACTCGCTGCCGAATATGGCGGCCGGTTCCTGCTCGCCAAGGTCAATTCCGACGACAACCAGGAGCTCGCTTCGCGTTATGGCGTGCGCGGCATTCCGAGCGTCAAGGCCTTCGTCAATGGCGCGATGGTCGACGAGTTTTCAGGTGCGCTGCCGGAAGGCGAAGTGCGCGCCTTTCTCGATCGCCTGATCCCCAGCCCGGCCGAGGAACTGCGCGCGCAGGCAGCCGGGTTGCGCGCCGCGGGCGACCTGTCGGCCGCGCTGCAGACGCTCGCTGAAGCTTCACGTGTCGATCCGGCCCATCTCGGCGTGCGGCTCGATGCGGCGGAAATCATGCTGGACCTCGGCGAAGCCGACGAAGCCCGACGGCTGATCGCGAGCGTGCCGGACGATGCCGACCCGCGCGTCGCGCAGCTGAAGGCGCGGCTGCAGTTCATGGGCGTTGAAGGCGAGGATGTGGCGACGCTGACTGCCCAGGTCGCGGCGAACGAAAACGATCTAGCGGCGCGGCTGAAGCTCGCCAACCTGCTGGTCGCCGCCGGCCAGCACGAGGCGGGCATGGACCAGTTGCTGGAAATCGTCCGCCGCGACCGCGGTTTTGAAGACGACATCGGCCGCAAGACGCTGCTGGCGGTGTTCGATCTGCTGGGCGGCGGCGAAGTGGTCAGCCGCTACCGGCGCCAGCTCTCCAGCCTTTTGTACTGAGCGGTTGTGGACCCATCCCTGCGCAAGGCAGGGATGCGGCGCGTGCGGTTTTATTCCCCGGCGTAAATCGACACGGCCGCGATGTCTGCATCGCTCATGCCGGCCATGGCCTGGGCCATCGCGTCAGCCTTTCCGCCCTGCGGGCTGCCATCGCGATACGCCAGCAATTTCTGTTGCAGGGCGGTGGAGGTCAGCCCCTTGAGCGCGGGGTTGTCGCCGATGCCCTGGCCGAGGTCGCCGTGGCAGCTCAGGCACCTGGCGGTATACACGTCGAGTCCGTACGGCTGCGCGTCCGGCGGCAGCGCAGCCAGGACGTCGGCAGGGTGCGCCGCAGCCGGCCCGGCCGGTGCAGCCGCCGAAACGTCCTCCCCATCGGGCGAGCTCGCGTCGCCGCAGGCAGTCAGCGTGGCAAGCAAAAAAAGACTCATACCGAAATGGGCAGGTTTCATGGCGTTCTCGTGAAATCAATCGAGGGAAAAGGGCCGCGCGACGGAACAGGGTGTGCGCCTGTCCGGATTCTGCCACAGGTGCTCAGTCGATGGCCTGGTAGCGCACCGCGACGATGTCCACGTCGCGTCGTCCGTCGGGGGTTTGCACGGTAACGCTGTCGCCCTCGCGCGCCTTCATCAGCGCGCGCGCCATCGGCGAAATCCAGGCGATGCGTCCGCGTCCGGCATCCGCCTCGTCGATGCCGACGATGGCGAAGGTGGATTCGCTGCCGTCCTGGTCCGCCACCGTCACCGTGGCGCCGAAGAACACCTGGTCGGTGTCCTCGCGCGTCGCGGGGTCGACCACTTCCGCGTTTTCCAGTCGCTTGGACAGGAAACGGATGCGGCGATCGACTTCGCGCAGGCGCTTCTTGCCGTAGATGTAGTCGCCGTTTTCCGAGCGGTCGCCATTGCTGGCCGCCCACGAGATCGTTTCCACCAGCTTGGGCCGCTCGACTTTCCACAGCTGATTGAACTCGGCATCCAGCTGCGCGTAGCCGGCGGGCGTCATGTAATTTTTTGCGCCGACGGGCAGGGGGGGCGCGGCGACCTCGTCCTCGTCGGCGTCGGGCGCGTCGGTTTCCTTGACGAAGGCTTTATTCATTGTGCATCAAGCCTCATGGCAGGCGCCTCGGTCATCGGCCAAACAGATGGACAAGCAGCGTCAGCGCGAGCGACAGCAGGATGACGCTGGTGAACGGAAAGTACAGGGTGCCGCGAGCGCGCTTGATCCGCAGGTCTCCGGGCAGCCGGCCGAAGCCCAGCCGGTTGAGCCAGGGTGTCAGCAGGCCCAGCACCAGCAGGGCCGCGATCAGGGTGAGCAACCACTTCAGCATCGGTCAGGGCTGTGGCGTCGCCTCGAGTTCTTTGCGCTGCGCCTCGGCTGCGGCCTCCATTTGCGCTTCCACTGCGCGCGCTTTCTCCATCGCCTGGATCTGCGTTTCGAACACCGGATTGGGCTGGCGTTCGGCTTCGGGCTGCGGAGGCGGCGTGGGGTCGCAGGCAGCAAGCAGCAGCAGGGCGGCAGTCATCAGGATGCGTTTCATGGGGTGTCCTCCAGCAGTCCGGTGGGCAGGCCGTCGATGCTGGCCTGGTTTTTTTCGCGCCAGTAGTCCAGCAGGCCGATCGGGCCTTTTTTCTCGGCCCAGCGGGCCAGTGTATCGCGCTCGCCGCGCCAGGCATACATCGGGACGGCGTAGCCGCACGAGGTCTGCACCGAATCGATATCCAGCACGATCAGCTGGCGTTCGCCGGGCAGGGCGGGGAAGTGGCGGCGCAATTCGGCCCAGCCTGCATCCTGCCGTCGCACGGCGCGGCCGCGCCCGTACAGGCGCAGGATCAGCGGATCGGCAACAAAGCTGCACCACATCAGCGTCATGCGGCCGTCGTGCTTCAAATGCGCGGCGGTTTCGTTGCCGCTGCCGGTGAGGTCGAGGTAGGCCACGCAGGTGTTGGAGAGCACGCGCAGGCAGTCCATGCCCTTGGGCGACAGGTTGAGCCGGCTGTCCGCCGTGCCGGTGGCGGTGAAGAATATTTTTTGCGCGGCGATGAAATCGCGGTGCCGCGGCTCGAGCG
>DAHWJK010000119.1:0-3750 GCA_027344185.1 Thiobacillus sp. | reverse complement strand
GCGCGGTGCCGACGGTGCGCGAGGCGGACGGGCTTGCGCTCTCGTCACGCAACCGCTTCCTCTCCCCCGGCGAACGCGCCATCGCGCCGCGTCTTGCCGCGGTGTTGCATGAGATCGCGACACGGGCGACCGCAACCCCTGACGCCATCGCGCCGCTCCTCGCGGAAGGCCACGCGGTCCTCACCGCGGCCGGGTTCAAGGTCGAATATCTGGAAATCCGTGACGCCGAAACCCTCGCGCCTTGCACGACGTGCCATGCCCCGGCTCGGGTTCTTGCCGCAGTGCGGCTGGGCTCTGTCCGGCTGATCGATAATTGGCCAATCCCCACCGCGGCGCAGCGCGCGTAACCCGCGCACTCATCGACGGAGAGGCAGCCCGCCGGCCTGCGCGCAAAGCCTGCCCTGGGCCATCATCCGTGCTCAGCCGAGGAACTGGATCAGGGCGAAGCTTGTCCGTCGTCGAATGATTTGAGACAATTGGCAGCGTGATTTAACGGAGGGTCGAGCTCACCAGTTGGACACCTCGAAGAACCGTGGGTGTTCGTCGTTTTGGCGGCGACATGGGATGGCTTGCCGGGGTTGGGGCGTTCATGGGTGTAGCGCGACAATCTGGATGAGAACGTATTGCCTCATCCAGGAATGCTCCCGAGCGAGCCGGGCATTGCCTCACCAGAATGCTCCCTTGGCCGGATCAGCTTGTCAATCTTGGCGGGAGCGCAAAACCCGCTTTCCTGTTCGATTGGCAAGCCTGCTTTCCCGTCCCGACCTGGCGCCGCCGGAGCCGCGGCGCGCCTGACCACGGCGCCGTTCTTCTGCTCGACCCAGGCCTGGTCGTTCTTGCGGTACGGACGGCACCGCGTGAACACCAGGCCCGCTTCCTCGCAATAGGTTTTGACGGTCTCGTTCATGAATACGCTGTCGTTGTCCGTGTCGAACCCGAGCAGCGCGAATGGCATTCGTTTCCGAACCTCGCTCAGGACTTCGGTCAACAGCTTCTGCTCCCGCACCAGCAACGGCGCGCACTCCGTCCAGCCCGTCGCGATGTCTGTCAACGTCAGGGTTTGCACGAAGCTGCCTTTCGCCGTCGGCCCGCTGTGCGCCACTAGATCCGCCTCGACGAACCCTGGCGCCGGATCGTCCCAACCGTCAAAGGTTCGCACCTGGACGCTGCACCGGATCGCCGCCGATGGTGGCGCGTGACGGCGCTTCCGTCGTCCTCCCGGCTCCCGGATCTCACGCAGCGCCCGATCGATGGTGGCAGCGCTCATCGCCAGCAAACCCGCGCGAACCTCCGACGCGAGTTGAAGATGGCCATGCCGTTCCATCGCATCGACCAGAATCGGCACCACCGGCCGTAGCCGCTTGCCGCACACACGGTCCGACGCTTCCTAGATCACGATCAGCGCCTCGCGCACCGCGTCATTATATATGCGCCGCCCGGGCCGAGGCCCCGACCGTCGGCCAGGCCGGCCGGCGCGGAGCAGACGCATCGCGTGCTTGCGATGCAAGCCACTCACCGCCACGAATTCATCCAGAATGCGCCCCCGTTCCCGCCGGCTGCTCGAGGCGTAACGTCCCGCCAACGCCACCACCAACTCGTCTCGTGTCGACATGCTGATCTGCCCCATGTTTCCCCCCGCCGATGCGCACCGGTGGGGAGCAAATTAAGTGAGGCAACGGCTAGGATCCTGGGAGCATTTCAGGCGAGGCAATGCGATTCTCACGTTGATTGTCGCGCGACAGGCTCTCTTCGTCGTCGGCGCCGCCGCCGGGATGCAGGACGCGTTGGCCTGGGGCGGGTCGTTTCTCACCTTGCCGAGAAGCCCAGGCTGCGGATCTGTTCTCCCTCCAGGAGAAGCGCGGAGATTCCCTCGACTTCGCCGACCGCACGCCGGTCGCCGGCGCTGCATGCGGCGTGCCCAGGCCGCCCCCCGGGGCCAAGGGCTCGAGGCGTCGTGACTTGCCAAAAATGCAATTGCGTGTAATTCGCAATTGCAGGAAGGCCGAAGGGCGGTCATGCCACAGGCATCTCGGGCGGGACGGGGCGGGGAGTATCGGCGCCTCGCGTGGTTGGTGCTCGCGCTCGTGTTGGTCGCCCCGCGTATGGTGCGGGCCGATAGCGATATGCAGCCGGCGGTCGAGGAGGAAGTCAACGCCAATATCCCGGCCGAGCCCGACAGTTTCTGGACCCGCAAGACAATGACCGGCGACTGGGGCGGGCTGCGGGCGTGGCTATCGGCTCAAGGGGTCAATATCAATCTGAATTATACCAGTGATTTCCTCGACAATGTGCAAGGCGGCATCAAACAGGGCGGGGTCTATGAGGGCCTGCTGCTCGGCCAGGTCGATGTCGATCTCGCAAAACTCGTCGGCTGGCAGGGCGCGCGTTTCCACATCTCGGCGATGAGCGTCGAGGGTGAGCCAGAGGGCCGTGGCCTGACCAATGGCTATGTCGGCAGCCTGCTCACTGTCTCCAATATCGAAGCGGCGCCGACGGAGAAAATCTACACCGTCTGGCTCCAGCAAGTTGCCGATGCCGGAGCGGTTTCACTCCGCCTCGGCGTGCTCGGCATCGACGACGAATTCATGATCAGCCAGACCTCACAGCTCTTTCTCGGCAACACGTTTGCCGGCGTCACCAATGATTTGCCGGCCGGCGGTGCGACCTATCCGCTGGCAGCGCCGGCGGTACGCTTGGCGTTGAAACCGCTGCCCCAAGTCACCTGGATGAATGCTGTGTTTGATGGCGATCCCACCGGCGGCAATGGCTCGACGTTCGTCGACGAGCAGCAGCCGAGCGACACCTTGTTCAGCTTCTCCGGCGGCGTCTTCGTGATTTCAGAGCTCGATGTCGCGACCTTCGCTTTGCCGAGCGCGCCGGCGGCGCCATTGGTAGTGAAATTCGGCAGCTGGTATGGTACCGGCACCCATTTCGCGAGCTTGCGCTATGACAACCAGGGTATTTCGCTGGCCTCGCCCGACTCGAATGGCGAGCCGCGCAACCATGTCGGCGACTGGGGCGCGTATGGTGTCGCCGATTGGCCGCTCTATCGCCTGCACGCGGGGTCTGATCAAGGTGTTTCCGCGTTTCTCCGCGCCTCCGTCAGCCCCAGCGATGAGAACCTGGTCGATCGCTTCGCCGATGGCGGCATCGTGGAAAAAGGCCTCATCCCCGCGCGCCCGGCTGATCTCTTTGGCGTGGAATTCGCCTATTCGCATGTCAGCAGCGCCGAACGTGATTTCGATCTGGCCGAGCGCACCTATGTCAATCCCGATTACCCTCTCGCCAATTACGAGTTTCAGCTCGAGGAAACCTATCAAGTCCAGATCACCAAATGGTGGGCGCTGCAGCCCGATATTCAGGAATATTTCCATCCTGGCGGCAATGTCGTGAACCCCGATGGCAATTTGCGCAAAAACGCACTGGTGATGGGCATGCGCCTGATCGCCTCGTTCTGACCAGCGCGCGCAATCGTCGGAGCCGCGTCGCTGTCACGTGTTCGTACCGCGCAGCACAAACTCAAGCAGCGATGCGGCGGTCTCACGACGGAGATTATTCGTCGTTTCTGAGAATGTACGAATAATACCATGTGTGGACGGCCCCTGGGGTTCAATGGGTCGGACGAGAGATGAGCTTCAGGTCGAAGGCGTTCATGTGTCCGGCCTGTTGGCGCGGTCGCATGACCGCTGGCCTAGATGGAATCCGCAAGCAAGCGCCAAACAACCGGGCGACCTGACAGGGTCATTGGTA
>DAHWJK010000099.1:0-3528 GCA_027344185.1 Thiobacillus sp. | reverse complement strand
ATCGAACGCTTCGCCATGGTCATGAGACAGGCGATGCACAACGACGATCCAGCGTTCCGGAAAGCTTATCTGCGGATGTTCGTCAGCGAAATCGTGGTGGAAACCGACAAGGTGAGCATCAACGGTCCGCGTTCAGCCTTGACTACAGCCGTCGGGCGAGACCTTGAACCCAGTGCGATTGATGGTGCCCAGATCCATCACGAGTGGCGTCCCCGGCGGGACGGGAAGACGTGGCGATCTGAGCTTTAAGAATGCTGCGACATCAGGGGCATACGGGCGTTAACCTGTGTGGGCATGTCTGTATGGTTGTTGTGTTATGGCACCGATTACAGACAAGTGCTGGCTTCCCTTCATTGTCGTTATTACCGCGTTCATCATGTGGCTCCAGCGGCGAGACAGGGCGGCTCGGTCAGGCAAGAGCCAGCCTGTCCGTGCGGCGATTGCTATCGAACTTCCCTTCCGCATGGTGGCGAGTTTTCGTCTGCTGACACTCGGCCGCTTCAAAATCGTCTCCTTCGGCGGATATGAGGCCTTGGGCTTCGCAACCAAAATCCTGACGCCTCGCACCGAGGCCACACTGCCGCCAGCCCAGCGGGCGGCAGCAGCCGAGATACGAGCGCGGAAAGCGGCTCTTATCTGCCCCCGCGCCGCCTCCGCGTGAAGTGGATATCCTGCTCGGCCTGACGGCCGACTACACGATCGGCACGGCCACACTCATCTGATTCATCGTGTTTCCGTCGCAATACTATATCGATGGCACTGGCCTGCTCATTACCGCGTAGCCGCTTTATGCCGTCTTCACCCGCCTAGGAGCCTTCGCGGGCGAGGAAGGCTGACGTGATCTCTGAAACGCGTCGATGGTCTACATCCGCGCTGCTTTCGCAGGATTGCAGGAGATCGTGCCGATCTTCAATGGAAGAGTGAAGCTGCGCCGGTACAGCCACCAGACAGGGCCGAGTTTCACATGCCAGCGCCGCTCGAATCGGCGGATGGCGCAGACATTCAGGCGCTCACGCCGCGCCAGCGTCGCCAGCGCCCTCGCGTGCAGATAGGCGGCTGTCTCCCGCGCCACGGCTGATGGCGACAGCGGTTGCGCGGGTGGGCCGAAAACCTCGACACTGCCGACCCTCGCGTCGAGATGCCACCCCGCGCCATTCACAAGGCTTAGGATGGCGCCGGGATTCCGGATCTGGCTTGTTTCGACCAGAATATCCGCAACATCGTAGCGCGCGAGAAAGACGCCGAACTCGCGTCTAGGGATCTTCCCGTATTCGCCATTGTATAGCGGCATGATCAGTGGCCATTCGCTGAACGGCCTCGCTATTCCACCGCCCAGATAGCCCTCGGCGGCCATGCGAAACCGCATGCCGGCGGCATATTGCTCTCCGATATGATTGCCCTGGAACGGCAGGATCAGCACCGTGCGTCCCCGCAACGCGGCGTGATCGGCGCTGGCAGTGAATATTCGCGGCAGTTTGACATCGCTCCAGTGCCCGACGACTGCGGGATTGGGTATGCAGAAGGCCAGCGCGCCGGCGACCAGCGCATATCGCAGCGGCGCGATCGGCCCTGCAACCGGTTTTGCAAGCCACGCCGCCACCGCCAGCGCCACCATCAGATCGGCATAGATCATGAAGCGTTGCGGCAGCATGTCATGAACTATCGGCATCCATGACACGAGCTGCCATGGCGCGGGAAACACGCCGTGCCCTGCGACGTGGATGACCGGCCCTAGCGACAGGACGGCGGCGCCCAGGGCCATCGTCAGCGGCAGGCGGATTTCGGGATCGTCGGTGGTCAGGTAAATGCCGGCGAGCAACAGGATGAGCGGGAGCCCGAGATATCCGGCCTCCTCGCTGAAATTGCTCCTGAATGTGCCGGCGATGCCGCGTGCCATGTGACCGAAGGGTAGCGTTACGGGTGTCGGGATAATGAAATTCAGCAGATCCGTGGACGAAGCCGATGGCGCGGCGATGCTTGTGCTGCCGCCGCCCCCGCCGAACAGCATCTCGATCAGCAACGGCGACGCTAGGGCGCCGCCAACGAGAAGCCCGCCGAGGAGCCCGGGGGCCAGTCGCCGCAAGGCGGCACGGGCCTCGGGTTGCTGCCTGTAGATCAAGCCGAGACCGAGGGTTGCCATGAGCACGGCGCTGGCGGCGATTTCCTGCGAAACGCAGAGCTGAAAGGCAAGCAGGACGCCGATCGCCAGAGCGAGGCCGGCGGATGGCCATCGCAGTCGCAGCGAGCGAAGCGATGCCCACAGGAGTAGCGGCACGGCTATCGTGAAGTTGAGATTGAGGTGGCCGAGAGACTGGCCCATTTCATAGCTGGAAAAGCCGAATATGAGCCCGGCTACGAGGGCGGGGATCGTGCGGCCGGTAAGTTCGCGGGCCGCCCAGAACATCCCCATGCCGGCAAGCCCTGGCGCGAGCCGCATCAGCCAGTTGTAGGTCGATAAGGCGCCGAACATGGCCGTGAACGGTGCCGCGATGAACCCAAGTGCTGGGATCGACGTCCGCCAGGCCAGATTCATGCCGGCCGGCGCTGCGACGTAGCGGGTATGGAACAGCGAGAGATGGTGCGCCCAGGCGAACGGCCACCAATTCAGGAACCAGATGAACCCCTGCGGGTCTTCGCCGTAACCAATATAGGTGAGCCCTGCCCCAGATGATGCTGAGCCGAACAGGGACACGCTGATTACTATTAGAAGCGCGGCCGCCAGCCAGGCTCCTGTAACTCTGAGGTGGCGCAAGGCTCGACGATCCTGTCTAGAAGGTGTGGTGTGGTCGACCGGTGACACGCTCGCTCGAACCTGTCGATCCGGAGGCTAGGTCGCCGTCGTCATGGGGGCTGTTCGAAGTCATGGCAATATCTTTTTGGCGGCACTGCGCACTGGCCAATGCGGACAGTTGACGTCGATCCATCAGCGCAAGAGGCAAATGAACATAACGAGGCGTCTCCGCTGGAAGTGAAGGCGCGGCGGTTTGAAGCCGGCGGTCTGAAGCCAAGGAATACTGCGAACTCAATCATATCTGAGTGTTGACCTGCGTGGACAGTGCTGTATGGACATTGCGGAATGGCATCCACCACTGACAAGCGTTGGTTACTCCTTCGTCATAGGACTTGGTGGGTGGTTCTTGATGTTCCGCGCAAGCTCCGTAGGCAGCTTGGCAAGCCGCGCTTCGCCGCCAGCCTCAAGACCCATGATCTCGCTGTGGCACAAGCCCGCCGGTGGTCGTTCCTCAGCCGCTGGCGCGCTGTCATCGACGGCCATGCAGCGCGCACCACCACAGCGCTCGATGTTGTAGAAGAGGGCCTTGCATGGCGCGAGACGCTCGAGCTGATCGAACGCAACGACACCGCTACGGTAAGCGGCTTTCGTTCGTCCACAGGGCCGGGCTACTTCGATCCAGACCGCTATGATGCGGCCCAGCCCTACTCGGCGCAGGAAGACGCCCGCCACGTTGCCCGTGAGGTTCTTCAAGAGCGCATCGAGGCGCTCCATCACGACCAGCGTCGCCCAGCTGA
>DAHWJK010000098.1:0-15392 GCA_027344185.1 Thiobacillus sp. | reverse complement strand
ACGCTGCGCGGCAGCGAGACCATCAGCGCATGGCAGGCGCTGGCCACCCGGCGTGCCTGGCCGGAACTGGTGGCCACGCTATTGGAAACGCATTACGACCCGGCCTATTTCAAGTCGCTGGCTCGCAATTACGCGCCCTCGCCCGCCGATCTGAGTTTCTACATCGACGACGTCTCGGCACACAGGCTGCAGCAGCTGACGCGCGAGATTCTGGCCGCGGTTTAAAGCAGCCTGCCCAGCACGAATCCGATCACGATGCCAATGATGACGGCGATGGTGAGGCCGCGGTAGGTCAGCACATCTTTCGAATAGCCGCGCCGGATGGCAATGTAGGCGACCAGGTAGCCCACCGCGTTGAGCAGCCAGATGAAGCCGATCGACAGCACCTTCACGATGATCGGGCCTACCACCGGGACCAGCGCAATGAAGCCCAGCAGCCAGGCAAAGGCATTGGAGAGCAGTCCCACGGCCACCACGCTGCCGGCGATTACGCTGCGGTCGACGTTGAAATAGAGGCCCAGCCACACCAGTCCGCCGATGGCGCCCCACACCGGAAGCATCACTTTCCAGTTGCGCCACCACGGCGCTCGGGGCGACAAATCGACTTCGAACTTCTCAGGTTCAATCATGCTTCAGATCCCGTGCCTCTCGCCGCATGGTTTCACCCACGCCGCACTTCAATCACGTTTTGCACATGCTGCAAACGCGCCAGCAGCCGTGACAACTGCTGCAGCTCGCGCACCCGCACGCTGAGCTGCATGTGCGCAACCTCGCCGCGGGTCTCGGTATTGACCCGTAGCACGTCGAGCTTGTCCTTGGCGATGACGTCGGAAATATCGCGCAACAGGCCCTGGCGGTCGAAGGCCTTGAGGCGAATCTCCACCTCGAACGCGGCGCCGTCATCGAGCACCCATTCGGCCTGCAGCATGCGCGCGGGATTGGCCCGCCGAAGGCTCGCGCAATCGGCGCGGTGCACGGTGAGTCCGCGGCCCACCGTGGTGTAGGCGACAAGCGCGTCCGGCGGCTGCGGCTTGCAGCAGCGCGCCAGCGTCAGCGGCACGTCGCCCAGACCCGGAATCACGATGGGGTTGCCGGAGCGGGGCCGCACACGCGGCTTGGCGGTCGGCACCAGCGCCGTGACGGCCTTGCCCGATTCCTGCAGCGCATTGACCAGATCGCGCTGGCCGACGTCGCCGCGGCCGAGTGCGGCGAGAAACTCGTCGACCTTGCCGAACTTGAGCTGCTGCGCGAGCTTTTCCTGGTTCGCGTCCACCACGCCCAGGCGCTTGAGCTCCTTGTCCAGCAGGGTGCGGCCCAGGCCGACCTGCTCGCCGACATCGCGCTGACGAAACCAGGCGCGCACTTTGGAGCGTGCGCGATGTGTGGCCAGATAGCCGAGCGCCGGGTTGAGCCAGTCACGACTCGGCGCGCCTTCCTTGGTGGTGATGACCTCGACGCGCTGGCCATTGTCGAGCGGCGTGTTCAGCGGCACCATCGCGCCGTCGACCTTGGCGCCCCGGCAGCGGTGACCCAGATCGGTATGCAGCGTGTAGGCGAAATCCACCGGCGTGGCGCCGCGGTCGAGCGCCACCACCCGTCCCTGAGGGGTCAGCACGTAGACCTGATCGTGAAACAGCTCGGTCTTGAATTGTTCGGAAAACTCGCTGCTGTCGGCAACGTCGTCCTTCCATTCCAGGATGCGCCTGAGCCAGGCGATTTTTTCCTCGTACTGCGCATCCTGCTTGCCGCCTTCCTTGTAGCGCCAGTGCGCCGCGACGCCGAGCTCGGCCTGGTGGTGCATGTCGAAGGTGCGGATCTGAACTTCCAGCGCGCGGTCCTCGGGGCCGATGACAGCGGTGTGCAGCGACCGGTAGTCGTTGCTCTTGGGCTGCGAAATGTAATCATCGAACTCGCCCGGGATCGGTTGCCACAGATTGTGCACCAGCCCCAGCACGGTGTAACAGTCGATCTCGTGCTTCACCAGCACGCGCACCGCGCGGATGTCGTACAACTGCTCGAAGCTCAATCGCTTGCGCCGCATCTTGTTGACGATGCTGGCGATATGCTTGGGGCGGCCGGTGACTTCCGCCTCGATGCCGTGCAGCGCAAGCTCGGCTTCGAGGCGCTCGATGATGCCCTTGATGTAACCCTCGCGGTCGGCACGTTTTTCGTCGAGCTGGGCGGCAATTTTTCTGTAGGTATCGGGTTCCAGATAACGAAACGCCCAGTCCTCCATCTCCCACTTGATCTGCCACACGCCGAGCCGGTTGGCCAGGGGCGAGAACAGTTCGCGTGCCTGGTGGCCGAGCGCATCGCGGATGGCGTCATCCTGGTTGGCAGCGCAACGCAGCGCATGCGTGCGCTCGGCCAGTTTCACCAGCACCACGCGGATGTCCTCGACCATCGCCAGCACCATCTGGCGCAACGCCTCGAGCTGGGCATGCGGATCGAGGCGCTTGTCGGTGGCGCTGACCGCCAGTGCCTCGATGCGCGCCATCGCGTCGACACCGCGCGCGAGCCGCGCCGCTATGCCAAAGCGGGCATCAAACTCGGATGCGTCATCCAAACAATTGTGCAGCAAGGCGGCGGCGACCGCGTCCGCGCCCACCCGCAGCTCTGCAGCGATCAGCGCGGAGCCGACGCTGTGCGCGAATGCAGGACTCGCCCCCAATTGCTGGTGGGCATATTCCAGCGCACGCCAAGGCAGATCGTTTTCCGCCACCGGCAGCACACGCGCCAGCGCCTGCCGGGCGGTTTCCGGATCGGTTGCGTCATAACAGCGGGGCTTCGAGGTTTCGGACATGATTGCACTCAATCGGCGAGCCAGTAGCGGCGGCGCGTAGGTCGATATTGTGAGGCCTCGATACCGGCTTCGCCAAAATCGAATCGGATCAGGCCGCTTGCGTCGCTGCGCAGCATGCGCGCATCGATGTCGCGAAAGCGCGCCACCACCTCCGGATGCGGATGACCATAGCGATTGCGGTAGCCCTGGGTGAAGACGACCCATTCGGGCCGCGTCGTCGCGACGAATTCCGCAATCGACGAGGTGCGGCTGCCATGGTGTCCCGCCAGCAGCACGCTCACCGGCGCCAGTTGACCGGATTCGACCAGCTCGAGTTCCGTCTGCCGTTCGCCGTCGCCCGTCAGCAGCAGGCTGTGGCGCGCGTTGCGGATGCGCAGCACGCAGCTGGCGTCGTTGTTGCGGCGCCGGGTGTCCGCATAGGCCGCCGGCCTGGGATTGAGGATCTCGAACTCGACGTCATCCCAGCGCCAGCGCTGGCCGCGCACGCAACGACGTGCAGGCTCAATCCCTTCAAGCAACGGGCTGTTCGCTGGCATACCGTGCAGCAGCCATGCGGTGGGAACATCGCGCAGGACCGAGCGCAGGCCGCCGCTGTGGTCGTTGTCGTCGTGCGACACGATCAGTCCGGACAAGGCACCCACGCCGGTGGCGCGCAGATGAGGCACGACAATGCGCTCGCCCGAATCGCTGTCGGCGAAGGCGGCGCCGGTGTCATACAACAGGGCATGATTCGCAGTACGGATCAAGACCGCCGTACCCTGACCGACGTCGATCACTTCGGCACGAAAATGCGCCGGGGCAATGGCATCGCGCAGCGGAAACAGCAAGGGCAGCCACAGCATCAGCCCCAGAACGCGCAAGGGAAAACCGCGCGGCAGCAGCAGCCATACCGTGCCGACCAGCGCCAGTCCCACAGCCCATGCAGGCGACGCCGGCAACGTCGTTACCGCCAGCGGAAAACTTGAAGCCCACGCCAGTCCTTCGCCCAGCCCAGTCATCAGCCACGCCGCCGCATGCCACAGCGGCGGGATCAGCACCCCCAGCAGCGCCAGCGGCGTGATCAGCCAGCTCACCAGCGGAATCGCCACTGCATTGGCCAACGGCGAGATCAGCGAGACCTGCTGAAACAGCAGGAACAGCACGGGTGCCAGTGCCAGCGTGACGGCCCCCTGCACCGTGATCCAGCCACGAAGCCTGGCGGGAAGCGCCACCCGTCCCACCGTTACCCAGAGGATGGCCGCCATGGCACCGAACGACAGCCAGAACCCGGCCGACAGGACAGCCCAGGGGTCGATCAGCAACACGACGAACAGCGCCACCACCAGCGCGGCAAACGGCCGCGGTTCGCGCCGACCCCAGAATGCCAGCGCCACCACGATCAGCATGAACAGCGTGCGCTGCGCCGGCACCTGAAAGCCGGCCAGCAGCGCGTACGCGATCGCCGCCAGCACGGCCGCAATCAGGCCGGCCTGGCGCGCGGGCAGACGCTCCGCCTGTCGCGGCAGACGTCGCCACAGACTCGCCATCAGCCAGCCGGCGAGTGCCGCGATCATGGTGACGTGCAGGCCGGAAATGGACAGCAGGTGATTGACGCCGGTGCGGGTGAAGGCCCGCCATTGATCGTGCGGGATACTGCGCTGATCGCCCACCACCAGTGCGGCAATGACGCCCGCGTACCGCACATCGCCCAGCGTAGCGAAAATGCGCGCGCGTATCGCGGCACGCACCGCGGCAATCCAGGCGGCAGGCGTGTGTGATTGCGCAGCGAGGCGCTGCGGCGCAGGCGTTTCGCGCACGTAGCCGCTGGCGTTGATGCGACGTTCCAGCATCCATGCCTCAAGATCGAAGCCGTGCGGGTTGCTGGTACCGTAGGGCCGCTTCAGCCGTACCGTGAGGTGCCAGCGTTCTCCGGCCTGCATGCGTGCGCCGAATTCGACGGCGTCGCGCGACCAGTAGCGGGTCAGTTGCACCCGCTGCATGCTGGGCGCATTCGGGGTCAGGGTCTGATCGACATCAAACACGAAGCGCTCGCCCCGCGCGTTGGCATGCGGAAGGTCGACGATCACGCCGATCAGCTCGATATCCACACCTTGCCAGTGCAGCGGCAGGCGTTCTGCCAGTCGCGCATCCGCCCGCCAGGCGGCCCAGGCAAAGCCGAGCGCCGCGCACAGCAGCGCGATGCCCAGGCGGCGGGCAAAATCGGCTACGCGATGGGAGAACGTCGGCAGCCAAAGCACCGATAACAGCAGGGGCAGCCCCCATAGCCAGCGCATCGGCGGCAACACGGCCTGCTGCTGCAACAGCCACACCCCGAGACAGAATGCGATGAGGGCAAACCGCATCGCGTCGAGGCCTCAGGCCGGCTGCAGGCTTCCGTCGACCAGCCGCATCTGCCGGTCCATGCGTGCCGCCAGATCGCTGTCGTGGGTGACCACGACCAGGCTGGTTTGGTGCTTGCGATTGAGTTCGCGCATCAGGTCGAATACCGCGTCGGCGGTATGCCGGTCGAGGTTGCCGGTGGGCTCGTCGGCCAGGATGCACGCCGGCTGCGTGACCAGCGCGCGCGCGATGGCGACGCGCTGACGCTCGCCGCCGGAGAGTTCGCCGGGGCGGTGTTCAAGGCGATGGCCGAGGCCGACTTCCTCGAGAATCGCCGCAGCGCGCGCCAGCGCGTCGGCACGCGCCATGCGCCGGATGATGAATGGCATGGCGGCATTTTCCTGCGCGGTAAATTCGGGGAGCAGATGGTGGAACTGGTAGACGAAGCCGAGTGCGCGGTTGCGCAGGTCGCTGCGCTCGGCCTCGGAAATTGCGAAGGGGTCACGCCCCATCAGACTGATATTCCCGGCAGTCGGCGTGTCGAGCCCGCCCAGAAGATGCAGCAGCGTGCTCTTGCCCGATCCCGACGCGCCAACAATGGCGAGCGACTCGCCGGCCCGGATGGCAAGGTCGACGCTGCCGAGCACCGGCACATCGGTCTTGCCCTGGCGAAACACCTTACCGAGCCCCTTACACTGCAGCACAATGCCCTCGCCGTTCCCTGAATCCTGGCTCCTAAATCCTGACCCCTGCTCACTCATAGCGCAGCGCCTCCGCCGGGTTGATGCGCGACGCGCGCCAGCTCGGATACAGCGTGGCTACCAGGCTGATGAGCAATGAAATGAGGCTGATCAGTCCCACCTCGCTCCAGTCGAGTTTCGATGGCAGTTCGTTGATGTAGTACACGTCGGCCGGGAACAGGTCCATGCCGGCCATGCGCTCGATGATCGGCACGACGGTTTCAAGATTGAGCGCCAGCAGCACGCCGCTCGCCACGCCGAGCAAAGTACCCAACACGCCGATGAAGCTGCCCTGCACCATGAAGATTTTCATGATCGATCCCGGCCGCGCGCCGAGGGTGCGCAGGATGGCGATGTCGGATTGCTTGTCGGTCACCGCCATCACCAGCGTGGAGACAATGTTGAATGCGGCGACGGCGACGATCAGCAACAGGATCAGGAACATCATGCGCTTCTCGATTGCCACTGCGCGAAAGAAATTGGCGTGGCTTTTGGTCCAGTCGGTCAGGTAGTAATCGCCCAGCAGGCTCTGCGCCAGGTCGCGCGTCACGATCGGCGCGCGGAACAACTCGACCAGTTTCAGTCGCACGCCTGTCACGTCCTCGCCCAGCCGCAGCAGCTTCTGCGCATCCTGCAGGTGGATCAGCGCCAGGCCGGAGTCGTACTCGAACATGCCGGCCTCGAAGATCCCGGTGACGGTGAACTGCTTGACGCGCGGCATCACCCCGGCCGGCGTGATGTTGCCCTGCGGCGTCAGCAACACGACCTTGTCGCCGGGATAGACGCCGAGCACGCGTGCAAGGTCGGCGCCGAGGACAATGCCGAACTCGCCCGATTTGAGGTCAGCCAGCTTTCCTGACTTCATGTACTGCTCGAAGTCGGCCACCTGTTTTTCCATCTCCGGCAATACGCCGCGGATGATCGCGCCGCGCACCATGTCGCCATTGGCCAGCATGCCCTGCGCATTGACATAGGGGGCACCCGACATCACGTCATCGTTCTGCCGTGCCTGCGCCAGCACCCCGCGCCAGTCGGACAGGCGCTCTGCCGGTCCGCTGATCTCCAGATGCGCCGCCACGCCGAGTATGCGCGCGCGCAACTCTTCCTGAAAACCGTTCATCACCGACAGCACGACGATCAGCGCCATGACGCCGAGCGCGATTCCCGCCATGGAGACGATGGAAATAAAGGAAATGAAATGGTTGCGGCGCTTGGCGTGGGTGTAACGCAGGCCGATCAGAAGTTCAAAGGGTAGCAAAGCAGGACTCGCAGTCAGAATCTTTCGAGTATGCCACAGCTGCCCTATTCGCCGAGCAGGTGCAGCACCACGCCGCGCGTCTGGGCGCCACGCCGGTGTTCGAAGACATAGATCCCCTGCCAGGCGCCGAGCATGAGCGTGCCGTCGGCAACCGGGATCGCCAGATGCGTTTGCGTCAACGCTGCGCGCACGTGCGCCGGCATGTCGTCTGCGCCTTCCAGCGTGTGTTCGTAGATCGGATCGCCTTCCGGCACCAGCCGCGACAGGAAGCGCTCGAGGTCGGTCTGCACCGTCGGATCGTAGTTTTCCTGGATCAGCAGGCTGGCCGAGGTATGGCGGATGTAGAGCGTGAGCAGCCCCTGCCGGATGCCGCTCGCCTGCACCCAGTCGTGAACCTGCGGGGTAAAGGCGTACAAGCCCTTGCCGCGGGTGGGAACGCTGATTTCATGGAAAGCCTGGCGCATGGCCGTCATTCTAGCGAATTGGCTTGCTACACTCGGCACATGCTGCTCCTGGTCCCCCATCTGTTCCCGAACGCGCGCCTGCTGGAAACCGCCGCACAGGATCTGCATCTGCCTGCACTGCAGACGCTGCTGGCGCGCGGCAGCCGCCGGCCCTGCCCGGCCGCAGGCGTGGAAGCCGCGGTATGCGAAGCCTTGGGCATTGCACGCCAGCAGGACTGGCCCATGGCGCCGATCACGCTGGGCGCCGATGGCGGCGTGGCCGGAGACGCCTACTGGCTGCGTGCCGACCCGGTGCATCTGCGGGTAATGCGCGACCGCATCGTGCTGGCCGACAGCAGCGCCCTGGATCTGGCGCGCGACGAAGCCGGCGCCCTGGCCGAAACCATTGGCGCGCATTTTGGCGCCGCCCTGAATCCCCAGCCCCTGCATCCGCATCGCTGGTATCTGCGCTATCCCGAGGCGCCGCAACTGGCCACCACGCCACTGTCGCTCGCGGTGGGCTGCGACATCGATCCCTTGCTGCCGCAAGGCCCGGACGCCATGCGGTTTCGAGCCGAGTTGAACGAACTGCAGATGCTGCTGCACGAACACCCGGTGAATCTGGCGCGGGAGGCGCGCGGCGCGCTGGCGGTGAACTCGCTGTGGCTATGGGGCGGCGGCCGCCTGCCCGTGGCCTGTGCCACGCCGGTTCCCTTGCATGCGGACAACGCAGAAGCGCTGGCACTGGGAGGTTTCTGCAACGCACGCGTGCAAGCGCTGCCTTCCCGCCCCGACACGCAGGCATTTGCAGCGGAGGGGATCATGCTGCTGGATGCGTTGACGTGTTCCGGTCAGATCGGCGACGCCTACGGCTGGCGCGAAGCGCTGCGCGACCTGGAGCAGGACTGGTTTGTGCCGCTTCTGGGCGCGCTACGTAAGCTCGGCCCCTCGGGCTTGCGCCTGCTTGACCCGATCAGCGGGCACGCTCTACATCTGCACGCGCACGACGCCTGGAAATTCTGGCGCCGCCCGCAGAGCCTGATTTCGCAGCTGACCTGAATAAGCAGGCTTAGACCGGCGTCGCCCAGAGGTCGTGTTCGTCGGCCTCTTCGACGCGCACCTTGAGGCGCGTCCCCGGTTTCAGGTCGAACACCCCTTCGAGGTAAACCACGCCGTCGATTTCTGGCGCATCGGCATGGCTGCGCGCCAGTGTGCCGACTTCGTCTTCCTCGTCGACGATCACCTCGATTTCGCGGCCGATCTTGGCATCGAGCCGGGCCGCCGAGATCTCCGCCTGGACTTCCATGAAGCGTTCCAGCCGCTCTTCCTTCAATTCTTCCGGAACCGCATCCGGCAAGGCGTTGGCCGCCGCGCCGTCGACCGGCGAATATTTGAAGCAGCCGACGCGGTCGAGCTGCGCCTCCTTCAGGAAGGCCAGCAATTCCTCGAACTCGGCATCGGTTTCACCCGGGAAACCAACAATGAAAGTCGAGCGCAGCGTCAGATCGGGCACTGCAGCGCGCCAGGACTGGATGCGGTCGAGCGTCTTTTCGACCGCGCCGGGGCGTTTCATCAACTTGAGAATGCGCGGGCTGGCGTGCTGGAACGGAATATCCAGATAAGGCAGGATGATGCCGTCGGCCATCAGCGGGATGACGTCGTCGACGCTCGGGTACGGGTACACATAATGCAGCCGCACCCAGGCGCCGAGGCTACCGAGCGCGCCGGCCAGCTCGGTCATGCGGGATTTCAGAGGACGTCCGTTCCAGAAGCCGGGACGGTATTTCACGTCCACCCCGTAGGCGCTGGTGTCCTGCGACACCACCAGCAGCTCCTGCACGCCAGCGCCGACCAGCGCTTCGGCCTCGCGCATCACCTCGCCGATCGGACGGCTCACCAGATCGCCGCGCATTGACGGAATGATGCAGAAGGTGCAGCGATGGTTGCAGCCCTCGGAAATCTTCAGATAGGCGTAATGGCGCGGCGTCAGCTTGATGCCGCCGGGCGGAATCAGGTCTTCGAACGGATCGTGCGGCTTGGGCAGTGCCGTGTGCACCGCCTCCATCACCTCGTCCAATGCGTGAGGACCGGACACCGCCAGCACCTTGGGGTGCGCCTCGCGCACCACGTCGCCCTTGGCGCCGAGGCAGCCGGTGACGATCACCCTGCCATTTTCCGCCAGCGCCTCGCCGATTGCTTCGAGCGATTCCTGGACCGCGGCGTCGATGAAGCCGCAGGTGTTGACCACCACCACGTCCGCATTGTCGTAGCTGCCGACGATGCCATAGCCCTCGGCGCGCAGCTGCGTGAGAATGCGTTCGGAATCAACCGTCGCCTTCGGACAGCCGAGCGAGACAAATCCGACGGTTGGCGTGCGAGCAGGGGGTGCTTTGGTTACCATGACGTTCTATCCTGATGGAGCCTCTGATGTATATCGTAGCGATTGGCTGGGCCTACGTGATTCTGATGATGGCGATTACCGCCGGCAGTATCGGCAAGGCGCTGGCCATCCTGGTTTTTCTGGGTGTCCTGCCGATCGCGTTGTTTGTCTACGTGGCTGACGGGCCGCGCCGACGGCAGCGTTCAATGCCCGTGCCCGACGAGATAGCCGACCAGCACGACGCTGCCGATACCCAGTCCGATCAACGCTAGCTGCTGCAGCGTGGAGGCAATTTCCGCGCGTTTGTGCAGGCCGGGCAGCAGATCCGAAAGCGCCACATACAACATGCTCGCAGCCGCCAGGCCCAGCAGCACCGGTGTCCAGCCCTCAAGCATCGACAGCGCGAAATAGCCCAGCAACGCACCAGCCATCGTCGCCACCCCGGTCAGCAGATTAATCAGCAGGGCCTGGGTCCGGCTGTAGCCCGAGTGCAGCAGGATCAGAAAATCCCCGATTTCCTGCGGGATTTCATGGGCAATGATTGCAAGCGCCGTCACGACCCCGAGTCGGAAATCGACCAGGAAGGCGCCCGCGATAATGACCCCGTCGACGAAGTTGTGGAAAGTGTCGCCTACCGTGATCATCAGGCCGGAACGTCCATGATCGTGTCCATGAGCGTGGCCGCCATGCGCCTCGCACACCTCTTCATGGCAGTGTCGCCACAACACCAGCTTTTCGAGCAGAAAAAATAGCAGAATGCCACCCAGCAACGCCTTCGCCACCGTCTCGATATTGCCGTCCTTCATCAGCACCGCTTCCGGCAGTACTTCCAGCAGCGAGGCACCCAGCAGCGCACCAATGGCATAGCTCACCAGCACCGGAACCCAGTGCGGCCGCGCCGACAAAGCCAGAATTGCAGCCAGCAGTAGGCTGAGCAAACTGCCGGCGGCAGTCGCAATCAAAATGGTGGCCAGGGTAGACATGTAGGGTAACGGCAGCACGGAAAGGGGGTGATTATACCGGGCTGCGCATTCAGGCCGATGCACGTTCTCGCTGCGCCTGACCAACTGAGCACAATTCAGGAGGAGTGTCAGAATTTCTGTGTGTGAGGCGCTGTGAGACATTCCCCAGGAAGGGAAGTCGGATTTCATTTTAAGCGACGCTCCTGGTGAACCGCTCGTCGTAGGTAATCCCCCCATTTTTAGCAGTCGCCAGAAATGGATTAGTTGGCGACATCAATTTCTGCATGGGTGTGATGCCGCCGAGATTCGGTGGCGGACGCAGATGGTTAGCCGGATGGAACTGGCCGAAACACCGCTGCGGACGAGCGCGATAACCTACTTGCCAAAAATAATCCAATAGGTTAATTTGTGCTCATGGAAAAACGAACCCCGCATTGCAAGCTGGCGGTAGTCAAGACCTTGATCGAAGCGGGCAAGGTGCGTACGACCCACGCGGCCCGATCCGGGGCGAATGAGCTGGGGCTGGACTTGTCCGGCATGCTGGCGGTAGTGATGGCGCTCGTGCCTTCGGATTTTTACAAGAGCATGACCACGCACGCCGATCACACGGTCTGGCAGGACGTCTATCGCCCCAATACGCCAGCTGGCGATGTGTACCTCAAGCTGACGGTCATCGATGCTGTACTGATTGTGTCCTTCAAGGAGCTATGAACATGAAATGTCCTGTTTGCGGTGCGGCTGAACTGATCCACGATACCCGAGACCTGCCCTACACCTACAAGGGTGAAACCACCGTCATCGCGGCGGTGACGGGCGACTTCTGCCCGGCCTGTGCCGAGTCCGTCCTGGATGCGGCGGAATCGGATCGCGTCATGCGCGAGATGCGCGCTTTCTCGAAGCAGGTCAACGCGGCGATTGTCGATCCAGACTTCATCGCCAGCGTGCGCAAGAAACTCGCGCTTGACCAGCGCGAGGCCGCCGAAATCTTCGGCGGTGGCGTCAATGCCTTCTCGCGCTACGAGAACGGCAAGACCAAGCCGCCTCTTGCCCTGGTGAAGCTACTCAAGGTGCTGGACCGCCACCCCGACCTGCTCAACGAGATCAGGGCGGCATAACCTCGACCTTCTCGAAACGCTAACAAAGCCCTTACTGATCCCGGGCTGGAATTCTGGACTGGAATCATGGCCGGGAGACCCGTCTGATTTCTTTGGGCCAGTCATTGCCAGCAAGGCATTCTCAGGGCACCCACCAGTAACGCACGATGTGGAAAAAGATCGGCGCCGAGAAGCTGATCGAGTCCACGCGGTCGAGCATGCCACCGTGGCCTTCTATCATGGCCCCCCAATCCTTGATGCCGCGATCGCGCTTGATGGCCGACAGCACGAACCCGCCGAAAAAGCCCATGATGTTGATGGTGAGCGCAATGAGGCCGGCCTGCCACGGATTGAAGGGGGTGATCCACCACAATGCTGCACCGACTGCTGTGGAGGTCAGCACGCCCCCGACCAGGCCTTCCAGCGTTTTGGAGGGCGAGATGGTGGCGGATATCTTGCGCTTGCCGATGAGCTTGCCCCACACGTACTGGAAGACATCGCTGGATTGCACGGTCAGGACGAGGAACACGATCAGCAAGGCATTGCGACCCGCGTAGTCAGGAATTCCCAGAGTCAGCAGTGCGGGGACGTGGGACAGGCAGTACACGCAGATCATCAGGCCCCACTGAACCTTGGCGGCACGTTCCAGAAAACGGGTGGTATCGCTGCCCAGCGCGGCCGAAATGGGCAGCAGCAAAAAAGCATAGACCGGGATGAGGATGGAAAACAGGCCGTACCAGTCGGTTGCGATCAGGTAATACTGCAAGGGCAGAAAGAAGAAAAAGCTCCACAGCAGCGCGCGATGATCGCCGCCCCGGGTGTGGGTAAGCGAGATGAATTCCCGCAGACTCTGGAAGGAAATAAAGGCAAACAAGGCGATGACGCCACCCTTGCCCATCCAGATCGAGCCAACGATGAGCAGAATCATCACCCACCAGGCCTTGATGCGCGCGTTGAGGTTGTCGACGACGCCGTGGGGGGCTTCGGGCGCCAGGCGGTATTTGAGCGCTGCGCCAATTGCGCTGGCTACAGCGAGGACGGCGAAGATGCCGCCGAATATGGCGATCAGGGTATCGTTCAGGCTCATGGGCATCTCAGTCAGCAGGTGGGGCAAGGGCCAGCAAGGCATCGCGGGTGCGTTGCAGGAAGTCATCCCGGGTTTCGTCCGCGGCAAGACGCACGGCCTGCCCGAATGTCAATGAACAGAGCAGCGGCACAGGCACCAGCGTTCCCTTTGGCATGACCCGCCCAAGATTTTCGACCCACACCGGGACCAGTTCGACCTCCGGGTGGGCCTTGGCTAGGTGATAGATGCCGCTCTTGAACGGCAGCAGCGCATCGCCCAGGTTGCGCGTGCCTTCCGGAAAAATGATCAGCGAGTCACCTGCAGCCAGTGCTTCGCCCATCAGCTCGATCGGGTTGGCCTGGTGCCGGTTAAGCTTGCGGTCGATCAGCACGCCGCGAAACACCTGGTTGATCAAGTAGCGGCGTAGCGCGCTGGCCTGCCAGTAATCAGCGCTCGCTACCGGGCGCGTCAAACGACGCAGTTGTGCTGGCAGCGAAGCCCAGATGAGCACGAAATCGCCGTGGCTGCGGTGGTTGGCAAAGTACACCCGCTGCCGCGTGTCCGGCATGTTGCCGCGCCAGACTGCGCGCACGCCGGTGATCAATTTGGCAAACCCGCACAGGGAGGAAGCGACCAGATTTTCCAGTGCCATGGGACGTCCTTTCTTACCCGGCGCCTGACAGCAGGATCGCCACCATTGCGACCGCCACTGCCGCGAACTGTATGACCAGAGCCAGCGCCTGCCGCCTGAGCAATCTCATGGCACCACGCAGGCGGCTACGCAGGTCCCGCACCGCGCCGTCCCGAGTCTTGCCCATACCGCAGGCGGCAAGGGCTTGATCGAAAATTCTCAAATCAGCATCCAGCGCTGTCGGGTCGCGTCCCTGGGTGGCGTCGTGGCTCCATGCCTCGGCCCAGTGGCGGAAGAGTGCTGCGTCAAATGCCACGCGCAGCGCGAATAGTTTTTGCATGAAGCCAGCCAGTATCGACACCAGCAAACCAATGCTTGTCGTCAGCGGCAAAGTCACCCACAAGAGCCCGGCCAGCGCGAGCATAACCAGAGCCAGACTCCACAGGTCGAGACTGCGCCCGAGCGCCAGGGCTGTGGCCATCACCCGGGCGCGGGCCGCCGCTTCGGTGAAGTTGAGCGGTTCATGCATGCGACACGCCTGCTGCGCCAACCGGCATCAAAGCTGCAAGCGCGGCACGATGCGCCGGGCTCAACACCACATGCGGACGCTTCGCCCGCAGCAGCGCTTCCGCGGCCTCCACATTGTCGGCCCGCCCCGTGTGCAACAGCCAGGCGAGCACTGCGCAAGCGCTGCGCGAGTAACCGAGGGCGCAGCACACCAGTACCGGGCCATGGGCGCACGACGACTCGATGCGTCGTGCCGCCTCCTCCAGTTGCGCAGCAGTCGGCGGCACCAGATCCAGCCACGGCAGCCCGGCATAGTTCCAGTTTCCACGCGGTGCTGGCAGTTCAGCGGAAAGATCGCACAATGCAAAAAATCCTCCCTCGCGCATGCTTTCAGCGCTGGGCATCCGACCCAGCCAGACGTTGTCGAGGATGGCATCCGGGGCGTGGCGATGGCGCGTCCACCAACGCGAGTTGAGCCACGCGCCCAGCAGGTAGGGCGCGAGCAGGATGGATACGGCCAGGCTATGCCGGCCATCCTGCTTCTGAAAGCCTGCCGCAGTGCCCGGCCAGGCATAAATCAACGCCACCAGGCCGAGTGCAGCCGCGCCCCACCACAACCACAGGGCCGCCCCGCCAACGCCGACCGCTAGGCCAGCAAGTGCGAGCGCGCCAAACAGGTAATAGGCCGCCAACCGGTAATGCTGAGCGCTTGAGGCAAAACGTGCGCTGGCCAATGGCGGCGTGCCGCTTTCCGGCCAGAGCCACAAGCAAAACAAGCCGACCAGAACGCCGGTCGGAACATCGATGAAATGATGCTGAAAGGTGGTCAGTACCGACAGCCCGATCAGTGCGGCCCACAGGTGAACCAGCAGGCGCCACGGCGCCGGCACCGCGGCGGCGAAGCGCACCCACAGGATGACCAGCAGGCTGATATGCAGCGACGGCGCCTGGTTATAAGGCTGGTCAAAACGCTTCAAGGCATCGAACAGGGCCTCGAACAGGCCTTCGACGTGCGGACGCTCGAATGCGAAACGCAGCGGAAAAAGCAGGAAGAACAAGACGGAAATCAGCTGCGCCGTCAGCAGCCGCAAGGCATGGCGATCCACCTGTAGCCGGGTTCGGCACAGCAGGAAGGACAATCCATACAGGAGGTCGATGGACCAGTACGGCACGATGGTCCACGGCAGAA
>DAHWJK010000089.1:0-2091 GCA_027344185.1 Thiobacillus sp. | reverse complement strand
GAGGCTGGCCGCGCGCTCGGCCAGACATCGCAGATTGTCGCTTCGACCAATTTTCTAGATGGTCGAGCCGCCCAATTAGATCAAAACAGGGGTCTTGCTCGGCTGTTTCTGGCTGCTCTCGAACGTGCCGAGCGCATAAGTTCTTAAGCTCGGCGGCCAACTTTGTCATTCGCAGCCAGTCCGATTTTTTGAATGTGTCAGGACGTGGCTCGATTGCGTGAGCTAGCGGAAACATCGCCATGAACACATTTCGCCAAGCCGCTGCGGCAACTGTCTCGGGCACGGCAAGATGCAGGCGAACCTCAGAAACAATCCGCGCTTGCGCCTCGGCGTCGAGTTGACGAAACCGGGGAGGATTAAGCGCAGCACGAAAAATAACTTTGCCATCCGCCCCCGTGATTTCCACGAATTGCGGATCGGCCGGGGCTTTACCCCCGGCCTCCCTGTCATCGGTCACAGTCCATTCTCCCGCGCCAGGCGCCGCACCGTTGAGACGCGATACCCCGCCCGCCAGCACATCACGTAAAACCGCACCTTGCCGGCCAGATGCCGCACCAGCAGCATGACGAAGCCGGGCCAGTGGCGAGGGTGCTGGGCAACGTAGATCAGGGCCTCGCGCAGCGTGGCGTTCGAGCCGGGCTTGGCTGCGCGGGTCATGCTGCCCTCTCGTCTGAGTTCATACCCGCGTCATCGCAGAATTTCTGCCAGTTATCGCGCAGCACGTGGGCCTCCATCTCCACAGCGTCCGCCAGCCAGCGCAGGGAGCGAAGCCTGCTTTCGTCAGGCGCGGCGGGAAGATCACTCGCGAACGTCCGCAGGGCGCGGGCGGCGTCCTGCATCCGGCTTGTGCTGTCGTCTACGTCGGCTGCGCGGAGTTCCACCACGCTCTTGACGGGGCGGCTCATGCCAGCCTCCCAGCATCACGGATAAGCAGAGCGTTCAGCCGATCACAGAGATAGAGCCGCTCGTTGGTCGGGTCGAGTTCGCGAGAATCGGCGTAAGCATGGGCGGCGCGGGCAATGGCAGCCACCCCGGAAGCCGTCTCAGCCTTCATTCGGGTGATGCGGTCGAGCAGATCCTGTGTCTCGGCTTCGAGGGGTGCCGTCTGCGCGTCGATCCGTTCCTCGGTTTCGATTGTCAGGTCGGGCACCTTATACGCTGCCTCATATTCAGCTTGCAGCAGCACGAACCGGTCGCACATGGCGATAAGCTCGGCGTCCGGGTTGCCGGCAGCGGTAGCGACCGCAGGGGCGACGATGGCGGCGGCGCTTGCCATCGCGGCCTTGAGCGTGTGGCGGCGGTTCATGCCAGCCCGGCCCGGTGCATCGCACCTGAAAGGATCAGGCCGACGAGGCGCCGCTCGCTGGCGGTCGTCGCCATCGCCGCCAGGTCGCGGGCGGGGGCTTCGGCCCGGCGGGCCACGTCCAGCACCAGCACGCGGGGCCGATTGTCATTCGTGGCCGGATTCGTGGTATGGTTTTTTCGATCTCGTTGCATGGTTCAGCCTTCCATATTCGGGATCAATCGCCGGGGCGGGCTGCAATCCCGCTCCGGCACTCCCGGTTCGCCGGCATCCGGCCGGCACGGATCAGTTAGGCGCGGCGCATCGCCACCACCTTTTCAGATTCCTCGACCAGCCCGGCGCAGTAGTTCGCCCAGGCTTCCATAAGCTGCCGCCGCTTCGCGAGCAGGTCGCCGCGCTGGTATGCCGCCTCTGTGCGGTCTTTGTTGATATGCGCCAACGCAACCTCGGCGATCTCGCGTGGGAAGCTGGTCATCTCTGCAGCCCAATCGCGAAACGATGACCGCATCCCATGCGCCGTGAAGCCCGGCCGCAGCACAGCGACGGCCTTGGCGAGCGCAACGTCTGTCATGGGTTTGCCGGGTGCGCCGCCGGGGAAGATCAGCCCATCCCGGCGGGGAGAGCGGCCTGCCATCTCGCGCAGGAGTTCGACGGCACGCGGAGCCAGCGGCACGCGGTGTTCTTTTTTCATCTTCATTCGAGGCGCCGGGATCACCCACACGGCTGCGTCAAAGTCGATCTCATCCCATCGGGCGCCGCGCGCCTCGCCGGAGCGTGTAGCCGTCAGG
>DAHWJK010000086.1:0-1622 GCA_027344185.1 Thiobacillus sp. | reverse complement strand
GCCGCCAGCGCCTTCAGCCATTCGATCTCGACGATGACGCGGTATTTGATCAACGCGTATTCGCTGAAGAAATCGCGCAACGGCGCGGTCTTGCTGCCGTAGCGGCCATCGAGCGGGGAGAGGGCGGTGAGCGTGGTCAGTTCCATGGTTTCGTCCGAATTCGTTTCAGTTTTTTGTCAGGCTGCCGATGTCGTCGCCTTAAACGGCCCGCCGGTCACGCACGGCCTGCGCCAGCGTGCCGCTGTCGACATATTCCAGTTCGCCGCCCACCGGCACGCCGCGCGCCAGCCGGCTCACCTTGAGGCCGCGCGCCTTCAGCAGCTCGCCGATGGTGTGTGCGGTGGCTTCGCCCTCGGGGGTGAAATTGGTCGCCAGGATCACTTCGTCCACCGTGCCGTCGAGCGCACGACTGATCAACCGGTCGAGGTGAATCTCGCGCGGGCCGATGCCGTCGAGCGGGGAAAGCCGCCCCATCAGCACGAAATATAGGCCGGCATAGCTGTGCGTGGCTTCCATCATGTTGAAATCGGTCGGCATCTCGACCACCGCCAGTTGGTGCTTGTCGCGCTTGGGACTGGCGCAGACCTCGCACACTTCCGCCTCGGAAAAATTGTTGCACAGGCGACAGTGGTGCAGATGCATCAGCGCATGGTTGAGCGCGCCGGCCAGCTGCTCGGCGCCGTTGCGGTCGCGCTGCAGCAGGTGGTAGGCCATGCGTGCCGCCGACTTGGGCCCGACGCCGGGCAGCACGCGCAGCGCGCCGATCAGGTTTTCAAGCGCGGCAGGGTGCACGGGGTCAGAACGGCATTTTCATGCCGGGCGGAATCGGCAGGCCGGCGGTCACGCCCGCCATTTTTTCCTGCACCGTGGCTTCGACCTTGCGCACTGCGTCATTCATCGCCGCCGCCACCAGGTCTTCCAGCATTTCACGGTCGTCCGTCATCAGGCTGGGGTCGATGACGACGCGGCGCACGTCGTGCTTGCAGGTCATTACCACCTTGACCATGCCGGCGCCGCTAGCGCCCTCGACCTCGATTTCGGCCAGCTTGGCCTGCATCTTGGCCATGTTTTCCTGCATCTGCTGGACCTGCTTCATCATGTTGCCGATGCCGCCCTTCATCATGTCGATTCTCCTAATGGCTGTATGGTTGAGGCGTCCACCCGACCGCCAAACTGCTCGACCAGCTCGCGCACGAACGGATCCGATTCGATCGCAGCCACCGCTTCGGCCTGGCGCGCTTCCTTGATGCGCGTGCGCACCTGCTGCGGCGTCTGTTCGGCAGCGGCGCCGATCTCGAACGTCACCTGCAGGGCTGCGCCGTATTTGTCGCGCAGCGCCGACACAAGCTTGTCCTGATAGGCACGGTCAAGTAAATGTTTGTCCGCTTCGCCGACGCGCAATGCCACCGCGTCGGCCGTCTGCGATACCAGCTCGCAATGATCGGCGAGCATCTTGGCCATGCCGCCCAGGCGCAATGCGGCCACCACCGCGAGCCAGTCCCAGGCTGCGTTCGGCGCAGACTCACGCGCCTGCAGCGGGGCTGCGGCAGCCGTTGCCATCGCGGACGGTTCGGCATTGGCTTCGGCACGCGGCACAGCGGCGGGCGCAGGCGAACGGGGCG
>DAHWJK010000053.1:0-1527 GCA_027344185.1 Thiobacillus sp. | reverse complement strand
CCATGCTCGCGGATAACAAAGTCGACACCACGCTGCTGCAAAGCGGCCAACAGCCAGTACGAGCCGTAGGCGCGGTCAGCGATGACGATGTCACCGGGCGTAAAGCGATCCAGCAACCCCCAGAGCTGGCTGCACTCGCCCGTGCGCTTGCCGCTGCAGGGCCCAAGGCTCCAGTGGCCGACACAGCCGGATCCCAGTGAGACCACGCCCACGATCCGAGCGCGCGGAAAACCCACCCCGGCAGCTTGGCTGCGGCTCTGCGGAAACGTGTCTTGCAGCGTGGGGGTATCTGGCATCGACACCTCGGTACCGTCGATCAGCCAGATGCGTCGCCCACGCCATCGCACCGCGGTCGGCAACGCGTCCTCGGCGCGCACTGCAACCTCCGCTGCGCAGGCCTCTATCAAGGCCAAAGGCAAACGCTGTCGCGCCTTGCAGTAGGAGCCGGTCCCCAGCCCTGCGGCGCTCAGGCCGGCGGCGTTGCGCTGGCTCACGTAGCGGGCCACGGCATCCTGGCAGGCAGGATCGGCACGTAGGGTTTGCTCCACGAACAAACTGAGGGTGACGCCAGGAGCAAACAGTCGCTGGCGATGCGCGCCGACGTGTGCGGCAATCAGTTGATCAAGCCGCGACTGCGGCACAACGTCGAGCAGACGATGACACGTGCCAGACGCGAGTTGCGCACGCTCGTGCTCGATGGCGGCGCGCAAGCGTTTTTTTGGTAGGCTGCATCAGGGCTGATCCTCCAGTGCGCTCAGTGGCGTTGACACCTGCAGAGTACTCGCTGAAAGGCTCTCAGCCCACCTTCTCAAGTGGTTGATTGCGTGGCGCTTCTGAGCTTAAGGAAGCGCCATTGGACTCTGACCCCAATGGCGCTTCCTTAAGCCATCGACTGACGCAACGCCGCGTTCTGCTTGGCGATCCGTGCCCTGGCGTGTCGCCGCGGTTCGGTCAGGAGGTCGCGTGGCTTGGGTCTTCGCTTGACGGCACGTGGCTCGATGCGGCCAGGTCGCTCTGGGATCCGCCAGTACGCAATGTACTGCAGCATCCGCGTACGCGCCTGCGAGCAGATGCGGATACACCCTGCATGGCGCGCGGTGTCCTGGTACTGCGCAGCCGCTCTTCGCGCAGCGGCAAAGCTGAGCTGACGCAAGACCACTCGCTTCGTTCGCGCCGCCTCTCCCATGGTGGCGCGGATCAGGTTATAGGCCAGTAGCGTTGCGGCGATCTCCTTGCGCACCATCTCCGGCGACTTGCAGCGCAGCACGTCCATGTTCATCGCGCACTTGATGCTGCGGAAGTCGAGTTCGATCTGCCAGCGCTGCGAGTACAGCCAAGCGATCTCGCGGGCCGACACGCCGGCCGGATCGTTCAAGCTGGTGACAATGCGTCGCGCGCCGTCGGTGACTTCGCGCACGCTCATCGTGTCGTTCAGGGCCTCGTAGGTGGCGGTGTCCATCCACGCGGGCCGAATGGGCCGCGCCCACACCAGACGACGGTCGCTGGCGCCGAGCTTAGAGCCGGGAG
>DAHWJK010000105.1:0-5865 GCA_027344185.1 Thiobacillus sp. | reverse complement strand
CGCCCGGTTTCCGGCGGCGAATTTGCAGTACTGTACCGAAGCACGGAAGTCTGCGGAAGCGCTCCGCGCCGATTTTCACGGCCGGTTTCTCGGTGGCGATCGGAAGGAGCGGCCGCAGTCTCCACGCCTTGCCGGGTCCTGCGGCCGCCGCGACTCAGATCTCGGTCTGTTCCGCCAGCTCCAGGGCGTCATCGACCTCGATTCCGAGATATCGCACAGTGCTTTCAATTTTGCTGTGGCCCAGGAGCAGCTGCACGGCCCGCAGGTTTTTCGTTCGCTTGTAGATTAGCGTCGGTTTCGTCCGTCGCATTGAATGCGTCCCATAAGCGGCGGGATCGAGCCCCAGAGCGCTCACCCAGCCATGGAGGATCCGGGCGTATTGGCGGGTTCCGATATGTCGCTGGCGGGCTCCGCGGCTTGGGAAAAGATAATCTGCGGACTCCAGCTTGGCCTTGGTGATCCAGGCCTTGGCCGCGTCCCGTGCCGCGGCGGTGATCTCAAATTGGACGGGGCGCTGCGTTTTGCTCTGCAGCACGACCGCCCGGGCCGCGACCTGATCGCCATGGCAGATGTCACGAACCCGCAGCGAGGTAAGGTCGCAGCCGCGCAACTTGCTGTCGATGCCGAGGTTGAAGAGCGCCAGGTCCCGGGTGTTGTGGTCGCTCTCGAGACGGGTACGGATCGCCCAGATTTCCTTGGGCTTGAAGGGAGCCTTCTGACCGATGAGCTTGCCCTTGTTCCAGGGCTCGCGCGTGGCGGCGGGAATGGTCGTATCCATGATGAACTCCTTGCACGGATTGCGCGACGGACGCGGCGCCGCCGCTCGCCGGAGCCCATTGGCCGAAAGCACCGAGGCGTCCGGAAAGCAGATGGGGGTGTCACCGCGGAATTTCGCGGGGTCGCGCGAAATTGGGCTCAGGGGGCTTACCTGATTGACTGGTCGCCGGTACAGTTACCGGAATTCGGCGCCGAAAACCGGGCGCGCTGGGCGCCCGGGTCCGGCCAGTTCCGGGCCTGGGGAGATGGCCGCTTAATGGGCATACGACTTATGCCGGGTTGCGCCACCGCCAACACATGGTGCCTGAGCCGATGTGTCGGAAATTTTTACACTTTTTCGGGTGCGATGCGCCAACCCATTGATAAGTAATGGCGGCACCTAATTTGCTTCAAATTTGTTAATGATGTTACGTTGGCCACCGGATGGTTGCGCGCATGGATTCTGGTTTTTCAACCGGGAACGGCGCGAAACAAGCTCAATGAGTAGATCTATCTGCGGAGGACTTTAAATGAAAAAGACTCTCACGCTGGGCGTCTACCTTGCAATGACACTTGCGGTCGTGGACGCACCCATCATGGCCAACGCCGGCGTTTTGCCTTACTCCGCTTATGCCGGAACCACTGCTCAGGGGAACCTGCAGATCATGTCCGGCCAGTTCGGCTCGGTCTCGGCCTCAGGCACCTCTCCTGGGACTGCGGCAGGGACCGGATCGGCCTCGTATTCGAACGGATCCGGATCTGTTTCAGGGTATGCCACTTCGTCGGGGGGCGGCTACGGCTACCCTTCGTACGGTAGCGGTTCAGGGCTTGTTGCCTTCACGGTTGCCGTGATTGGGCCGAGCAGCGCGTACAACACGTACGTCCCTGTGTACTTCACGGCATCCGGCACCGCCTCTACGAGCGCCAACAACGGCGGTTCTGCACAAGCCTCCGCTTCGTTCGGCGCCGCCCTGTACCAGGGACCAAATTACTTAGGCTCAGAGATTGGCACCAGTATTGAAGCCTGCGATTCCCCAGGTGGGGGATGTGGCGTATCGAACACGGCGGGCAGCTTTTCATTCGGCGAGGTGTTGAAAGTTTCCTCCAGCTACTTTTCAGGCAGCAGTTTCTACAGCCTCACACAGGCCGTTGTCGACATGCAAGCGGGCTGCGGCGTCACTACCGGCGCGGCGACAGGATTGGCCAGCTGCATTGCCTCGGTCGATCCTATGGCCTACATAGACCCAACCTTTAACAGCTCGCACAACAACGAGTTTTCCCTCATTTTCAGTCCGAACCCGCCAGGATCGACATCCGTGCCAGAACCAACGCCCGCAAGCTTGTTTCTCATTGCGCTGGGGCTTCTAGGCATTCCGCTTCTACGGCAGGCCAAGCGACCCACCTATTGATACCTGCATAACAAATGTCCTAGTGCGTGTTAACACTAATGCCTAATTTCGCATTACAATCTGGGCATGGAAATCACACCTGCCCAGTACGAACAAATCGAGAGTTGCCTTCCTCGACAGAGGGGCAACGTCAGGCTTTCCAATCTGCAAGTCTTGAACGCCATACTGTACGTGGCCGAGCACGGCTGCAAGTGGCGCGGCCTGCCCAAGCGATTTGGCAACTGGCACACGATCTACACCCGCATGAACCGCTGGTCCAAGATGGGGGTGATGGATCGGGTGTTCGAGAGGTTGCAGCATGCTCAGATTGTTCGCATCAAGATCGAATCAGTGGCACTCGACAGCACCATCGTCAAGGTGCATCCCGACGGCACTGGGGCGCTAAAAAAAACGGCCCGCAATCCATCGGAAAATCCCGAGGCGGATGGACAACCAAGATTCATATGGTTGCCGCGAATGCTCGAACGGCCATAACGTTCTCGCTGTCGGCGGGCCAGGCGCACGACGCGCCCGAGGGGCGCAAACTGCTCGAGTCGCTTGGCGGCCCGGACCGGCCGATGCACCTGATCATGGACCGAGCCTACGAGGGCGACGAAACCCGGCAACTGGCGCTGGATCTGGGATTCACGCCAGTCGTGCCACCCAAGTCCAACCGCATCACAGCTTGGCATTACAGCAAGGCAATCTACAAGCGGCGAAACGAAATCGAACGGCTGTTTCGACGACTCAAGGGCTTCCGGCGGATATTCTCCCGATTCGAGAAACTCGACGTGATGTTCACCGCGTTTATTCATTTCGCCCTGATCGCCGATGTGCTCAGATAGTGTTAACAGGCCATAGATGACAATCAGGGGGGCAGAGCCACAAGGTCACAGCCGCGGAGCTTGCTGTCCTAAGCAAGGTGGAACAGGGCAAATTCACGAGCCCGTTGCTCCATTGGAAGGTGGACCCGAACCGCCCAGATATCCTTCGGCTTCAGCGGAGCCTTCTGCCCGACGAACTTGCCCTTGTTTCAAGGGGTTCGGACGCTCCGCGGCGCTGATTCGTTCGTTTTCACGGTGATCTCCTGAGAGAACGCTGCCGGCCACAAGCTGGCAGCGCGACCTGTTGCGGGTCGCGCCCGGCGGACGACCGCTTTGCGCCAAATCGACAGACCGCAACAGGTCGAGAGCGCCAGTTCGCGAACGCGGGAAGCTGACGCTCGGGAGGTTGGCGCCGCGAGCGACCGCTGGCAGCAGCAGAGCGGTCGCGGCCGCAAGCCAGGCCCAATGGCTGTTCTGGCCGACCTGCTGCCCCTGAGTGACCACGGCGGACGACCGCTCCGCTTGGATAACGGCCGTCGAACCAACACTGTTGTGAACGACCGGGGTGGGGGATCAACGGACGGCCGGATGATTGCGAGCACTGCCGGTCGCGGCCCGGTTCAGTGGTGGTCGTCCTCTCGCTGGCGTCGAACTGCGAGGATCGTGACGGTTTCGTCGTCGTCGATTTCGTAGTGGGGGCCGGTCCAGCACGCGGATATCCGACGGATCGCGCGGTAGGTCTCCAGAAATTCCTTCAGGCGGTTCTGACCTCGCTGAGCAGGTCAGGGTGACGATCCAGCAGCTTGAACAGCTTGACCAGAGCCAGCGGCGGCTTGGTCTTGCCGTTCTCGTAGCGCGAGAAGGCATTGATTCCTCCGCCGAAGATTTCGGCGGCCTCGCGCTGGTCGAGGTCGAGCTTCTTGCGCACGTTCGCGATGAAGCCCGGATCGACGATGGCGGCGTTCGCCTGCTTGGAGAAGGCGCGCATTTCCCGCATGACGCGGTTCGATTCCGCGGCATCCAGGATCGATTCGGCGCAGGCCGGGCAAAAGTCGCCCGTCACCGCTGCGATGGTGGTGGTTTCGCCCTTGTAGGTATAGGGCAGGTCGCGGGTGTCGTGGATCAGTTCCGCCGCGCCGCAGACAGGACATTTCATGGTCATAGCTCCTTGAAGGACACGATCAGCACGTCGTCAATGACCGTCAGCTTCAGGTACACGTCGCCCGCCTGCGTGCTGGGGCGGTACACGTCCTGCCATACCGTGTGATCGGCATGGGTGGTCATGCTCTTGTGGAAGTCCGCCGACGTAAGCGCCATCACCACATCCAGCATGTCGGAGAAGGCAAGTCCCAACTCATTTGCGCCAGTACGCGCCGCGTTCGTGGTGCGCACCTTGCCCGCATCTACCAAGGTTTTGACGACTGACAGCTTGCAGTGCGGGGTTCGTTTCTCCATGGGCGAACTCTAACCTAGTTGGTTGATTTTGGCAAGTTGGTTATCGAGGGTAATCCCGTGGATTCCGGCGTGCCACCTCGCGCAACCCACCAAAAGATCTTTCGTCCGAACGCGGGCCCACCTCGCAGAGCGGATACAGGAGCCGGACGGTCCGGCGCCCGAACCATTCTGGAAAGGACTGCCATGGGACGCAACAATGCTCGAACCACCCCGATCTTGCGCCGCCCGCGCGTTGCCGCGGCGTGCCGGATGCTGCTTGCCGCCGCGGTTGCCGCGACCGCGATGAACGAAGCCCACGCCACGGGCGCGGGCGGCCTGCCGTGGGACAGCGCGATCTCCACGCTGCAAAACGACCTGACGGGACCGGTCGCCACCGGCATCAGCGTGATCGCCTTTCTGGCCGCGGGTGCCGCGCTGGTGTTCGGCGAGGAGCTGGGCGGCATCGCCAAGAAAGCGCTCTACGTCGTTCTGGGGGTGGCCTTCATCGTCCTGGGCAATTCCTTCCTCGCGGCGCTTGGGCTGACCGGCACGCTGGTGATCTGACGGCAATGGGCGAGCGTGCGATGCGTGAGCCCGATCGCCGGCCAGGGTGCGGGGCGTATCCGCCCCCGGTGCTCCAGGAAACGATGGTCAAGGTCATGCAGGAGTTGGTCGACCTGGGCTGGGAAGTCGTCGATATCGCTGCGGCGATGCAGGCCGTGGCGGGGATGTCGGCAATGCTGGACAGAACGAAAGGACCACGGCAGTGAACGACAACAAAACCCCGATCCATGAATCGCTCAACCGCCCGATCCTGATGATGGGAGGAGAGCGCCAGCTCGTGTTGATGCTGGCGATCGTGGCGGGAATCTTCATCTTTTCGCTGCACAAGATCTGGGCGGCGGCGGTGGGCGTGACGCTTTGGAGCGTGGGCCACTGGGCGCTCACCCGCGCGGCGGCCTACGACCCGCAGCTCTCCAAGACCGGAGCCAGGCTGCTCCGCTACCGGCACCACTACCCGGCGGGGGCTACCCCCTTCGCCGCCTCGCGGGAGATTGCATCGTGAGGCTGCGGGAGTTTCGCGACGCGGCCTACGGGCTCGCGGATCTGCTGCCCTGGGCAGGCCTAGTCGATGACGGGATCCTGCTCACCAAGGCGGGCGGGCTGATGGCCGGCTGGGAGTACCGCGGCCCGGATCTCGATTCCTCGACACCCGAAGAACTCGGGGCGATGGCCGCGCGGTTGAACGCCGCGTTGAAGCTGGGGGAGGGCTGGGTGCTGCACTGCGACGCGGTGCGGGGCCCGGCGCCGGGGTACGCCCCGCAGGGGGCGTTTCCGGACCGCAGCACCCGGATGATCGACGACGTCCGGCGCGCGCAGCACGAGTCGAGCGCGGCGGGCTTTGCGAGCCGCTTCGTGCTGGTCGTGACCTGGTTTCCGATGCCCGATGCCGCCGGCAAGAC
>DAHWJK010000052.1:0-16372 GCA_027344185.1 Thiobacillus sp. | reverse complement strand
GAGGCGGTGTAGTTGCCGGTGCTGCCTGAGAGGCCGGTCACTTCGGCCAGCGTCAGCACGCGGATGCGCGGGTTGCCCTTGAGGCGGCGCAGGTTGATTTCCAGACCGCAGGTGGGGTGGCACAGCTTGGGAAAGTAACGATACAGCTGGGATGTGCGTCCGCCCAGTGCGGGATTTTTCTCAACCAGAACCACGTTCTTGCCGGTTTCGGCCGCTTCGAGCGCGGCGGTCATGCCGGAAATCCCGCCGCCCACCACGAGAATCGTCTCGTTGGTCGCAACATGCTCCGTCATTGTGTTTCCTCCATCCGATGGATGCAAATTATTCGAAACCGCCCGAAAGACCGCCCGGGCAGCCGGGTTTTTAGCCCGTTATCAATCCCCGAAATGGTACTCCGAAGCCCGTCACCGCCGCCACGCGCTGGCAGGCAATCTCAATCGAAGTTTTCTATGCGGGAATAAAGGAAGTGTTGATGGTGCGGCCGTACCCGCCCGAATGATCGCCCAGACAAAAAACAGGCGAGGCCGCAGCCTCGCCTGTCACGCCTGCAGGAGATGCTCAGCTGCCGATCACGCCGCCGTCGTCCTTGGTGATGACGATCACCGACGAACGCGGCTTGGCCGCGCCGTTGACGCTTTGCGTGGTCGGGCCGTTGGCGCCGTTGTCGGGCCAGGATGAGTTCTGCGTGTAGCTTTCTTCCCAGTCTTCGCCCGGATGCTGGATGCCGACGAACATGGTCTTGCCGTCGGGCGTCGTCACCACGCCGGTGACTTCGGCGTTGGGCGGCGCGGTCAGGAAGCGGCGGGTTTCGCCTGTGACAGGGTCGGCGCACATCATGACGTTGCCGCCGATGTTGGCCCAATCGCCCCGGGCGTTGCCCGCCTGGTCGGTCTGGATCCAGAGGCGTCCGTCCGGGTCGAACCACAGGCCGTCGGGGGCACCGTAGTCGTCGCCGTTGATGTTGCCTTGGTAGCCCACGGTCTGGCCGCCGAATTCGCCCGGCGTGTAGCTGGCGCCCAGCGTCTTGGCAGTGGACTTGTCGCCGCACTGCACGAACAGGTCCCACTCGAAGGTGGTGGCGGTGACGCGGTTGCCCGTCTCGCGCCAGCGCACGATGTGACCGTAGTCGTTGTCGGGACGCGGATTGGACGCATCGACCGCCGGGTTGGCGCCGCCGGCGCTGTTGGCGCCATTGGGATTGTTCGACGACACCGGCGTATTGCCGCGGCGGCTGTTGTTGGTCATGGTCATGTAGACCTCGCGCGTCTCGGGATGCACCGCGCCCCACTCGGGACGATCCATCATGGTCGCGCCCAGGCGGTCGGCTGCCTGGCGGGTCTTGATCAGCACTTCGCCCTGGTCGGCAAAGCCGTTTTCCGGCGTCAGGCCGTTCTGGCCCCACACCAGCGGCAGCCAGACCCCCGAGCCGTCGGCGTTGAAGCGTGCAACGTACAGCGTGCCTTCGTCGAGCAGGTTGCGATGGTGGCGCGAACGGTTGTCGCCGCGCGTGTCGTACTTGCCCTTGGCGACGAACTTGTACACATACTCGTTGCGCTCGTCGTCGCCCATGTAGACGGCGACGTTGTCGCGGTCGTCGGTCACCACCCACGCGCCTTCGTGCTTGAAGCGGCCGAGCGCCGTGCGCTTGACCGGCGTGCTCTTGGGGTTGAAGGGATCGATTTCCACCACCCAGCCGAAGCGATGCGGCTCGTTGGGATTTACCCGCACGTCGAAGCGCGGGTCGACTTCATGCCAGCGGTAGCCGAAGCCGGTCCGGGTCACGCCGTAGCGCTGCTCGTTCGGCGTCTGGGTTAGCGCGGCGTCGTTGGTGCCGAAGTAGCCGTTCCAGTTTTCCTCGCAGGTCAGATAGGTGCCCCAAGGCGTGTGGCCGTGGGCGCAGTTGTTCAGCGTGCCCAGCACCACCATGCCGCTCGGGTCGGCGGCGGTTTTCATCAGCGCGTGGCCGGCCGCCGGTCCGGAAATCTTCATTGGCGTATTGCCGGTGATGCGGCGGGCAAATTTCGACGGACGCTGCACTTCCCAGCCGCCCTTGCGGTGCGGCTTGATCAGTTCGGCGATGCTGACGCCGTGCGCCGCCTGCTGGGCACGCGCACGCTCCAGCGTCATGGTGTCGGTCGCATAGGTCATGGTGTTGTGTACCAGGCCCGGGTCATTGTATTCGTTGTTGGCGACCAGCAGGCCGCGCTTGCTACCCTCGCGCGCCGACTGCGAGAACGGGAAGAAATGCATGCCGTCGGTATGCGCGCCGTAGGTGCGCAGTTGCACCGCCTCGGTCATCTCGGTCGCGGGATCCCAGTGCGGACCGGACGTCAGCGCATCGCCCCAGGCCACCATCACGCGCGCGCTGTAGCCATCGGGCACCGTGACCGCATCGGCCATCGGCAGCGTGCTGGCGGCAACCGGAGTAAAGCCGATCAGCGGTTTGTGGAAGTGTTTTTTGCCGCCCTTGCCCCCCTTGGCAAGCGCGCTGGTGCTCAGGCTGCCCAGACCCGCGCCGGCAAAAGTCGTCAGCGTAGCCGTTCCCAGCGAGCATTTCAGGAAAAAGCGGCGGTCGTGATCGCATCTGTCGATCACATCCTGCATCGACGGATTCGTCGACGGGTTGTTCGATTCGTCATTGGAAAACATGTGGGTCCTCTCACGTTGAATAGGCAAACGCAACGCGAACACCCATGTCGTACGATCCCGTGCCTCGCGTGCACATGCACTGTAGAAACCGGGGGTGACAGCCTGATGAAGATTCGCGGACAAACAGATGTCCGGTAGCGCCGCGTCGGGAATCAGGTACGCAGCAACGCGGCGCGACGTTCAGACGTGCGGCGTGACGGGCGGCAGGATCGACGCCGGGGCAGCCTCGAGGACGACGATCTCAAACTGCATCGTCGCGAGGTCGGCCATGATGTAGGTGGGCGGGTTGCCGACGCCGCCGACGGTGCCGGGGTTGATCAGCCAGGTGGCGGTGCCCTTGACGGTGGCGATCTGCGCGATGCTCGACTTGTGGTCGTGGCCGCAGCAGACGAGGTCGTAGTCGCCGGTGCAGGCGAGCGCGTGCGCGTAGTGGGGATAGTGCACCAGGAACAGGTTGCGGTCGGCCAGCGTGATCGCGGCGTCCTGGCCGTGGTAGCGGACCACGCTGTTGGGCTCGGCAGCGAGCCGGCCCATGTTGTAGAGGTCGCCGGTGTTGTTGCCGTGGATGACGTGCACCGGCAACTCGTATTTCTGCAGCACGCGCAGCGTGGTCGGCGCGACCACGTCGCCGCAGTGCAGCACGGCCTCCGCCCCGTTCGCCTTGGCGTGCTCGACCGCCGCGCCAAGCAGGCGGCGGTTGTCGTGGGAGTCGGAGAGGATGCAGATTTTCATGTGAGTTGCTTAGGATCCAGGGGCTAGGATTCAGGGGTCAGGGGTGGAGCGGCCTGCGGCCGCGCCCATTCAAAAATCGCGCAAGCATCATCCTCTGAATCCTGATCCCTGAATCCTGACCCCTAGAAGGCAGGCTTATCCTTCGCATTGCGATAACGCTCCAAGCCGGCGAGGATTTCGGCGCGGGCGTCGTCGATGCCGACCCAGCCATCGACCTTGACCCATTTGCCGTTTTCGAGATCCTTGTAGTGCTCGAAGAAGTGGGAGATCTGCGCCAGCAGCAGCGGCTGCAGGTCCTCGGGCTTGTTGACGCCCTTGTAGAGGCCGCACAGCTTGTCGACCGGAACCGCCAGCAGCTTGCCGTCGATGCCGGCTTCGTCGGTCATCTTCAGCATGCCGACGGGGCGGCAGCGCACCACGACGCCGGTGATCAGCGGAATCGGGGTGATCACCAGCACGTCGACCGGGTCGCCGTCTTCCGACAGCGTATGCGGGATATAGCCATAATTGCAGGGATAGTGCATGGCGGTCGACATGAAACGGTCGACGAACATCGCGCCGGACTCCTTGTCGACTTCGTACTTGATGGGCTCGCCGTGGGCGGGGATTTCGATGATGACGTTGAAATCGTCGGGCAGGTTGCGGCCGGAACTGACGCGGTCGAGGCTCATGGGATTCAGGGCTGAAAACGGGAAAGGCGGCATTATACCTGCCCGCCATCGGGCTCTGCTCCCCCGTATAATTCGACTTTTTGCATGCTGTTTTCCCCCACCGCCCCTTCCCCTGGCCACCGCCAGTCCGGCCTTGCCGGCGCCGCCGATGCGCTCTATCTCGCCGAGCTGGCGCGCCACGCCGCGCCGCTGGCGGTGGTGTGCGCGAGCGCGTGGGACGCCAACCGGCTGGCCGAGGAGTTGCGCTGGTTCGACCCTGAATTGCGGGTGTGCGCTTTCCCCGACTGGGAAACCCTGCCCTACGACACGTTTTCGCCGCATCCGGACCTGATTTCGGAGCGGCTGGCGACGCTGTACCAGATTTCGCGCGGCGAGTTCGACGTCGCCGTGGTTGCGCTCTCCACCGCGCTGTACCGGCTGGCGCCGCCGGCCTTCCTGGCCGCCCACACCTTCTTTCTCAAGCAGAAGGACACGCTCGACGAAGCGGCCTTCCGCGCGCAGATGGCGCTGGGCGGCTACTCGCATGTGAACCAGGTCTACGCGCCGGGCGAGTTTTCGGTGCGCGGTGGGCTGATCGACCTGTTCCCGATGGGCAGCGCTCTGCCCTATCGCATCGACCTGTTCGACAACGAGATCGAAACGCTGCGCGCGTTCGACGTCGACACCCAGCGCAGCATCTACCCGGTGAACGAGGTGCGGCTGCTGCCAGCGCGCGAGTTCCCGCTCGACGAGGCCGGCATCACCCGCTTCCGGCAGAATTTCCGCGAGCGCTTCGAGGGCGACCCGTCGAAGTCCAAGCTGTACAAGGACGTCAGCAACGGTCTCGCGCCCGCCGGCATCGAGTACTACCTGCCGCTGTTTTTCGACGAGACGGCGACCCTGTTCGACTACCTGCCCAAGCAGACCCGCATCGTCGCCCACGGCGCGCTCGACCCGGCCGGACAGGCGTTCTGGACCGACGCGCAAGGCCGCTTCCGCCTGATGTCGGGCGACAAGGACCGCCCGCTGCTGCCGCCCGCCGAGCTGTTTCTGGCAACCGACGCGTTTTTCGGTCTGGCCAAGGCGTATTCCAGGCTGGACATCGAACAGGGCGGCAGCGGGCTGGCCCACCCGGTACCGCCGGTTTCGGTCGACCGCCGCGAGACGCACCCGGTCGCCAAGCTGCAGGGATTCATCGACAGTTTTAAGGGCAAGGTGCTGATCGTCGCGCCCTCTGCCGGTCGGCGCGAGACCCTGCACGAATATCTTGCCGAGCACGGTCTCGACGCCCAGCTGTGCGACAGCTGGGCCGGATGCCAGCCGAGCGCCGAGCGCATCCTCCTTACGCACGGTCCGCTGGCCGAAGGCTTCGTCACGGCGGACGACCGTCTCGCCGTCATCACCGAAACCGAGCTCTACGCGATCCCGCCAAAGACCCGGCGTGCCCGCGAGGCCCGCGCGACGCAGATCGACAACCTGCTTCGCGACCTCTCCGAACTGAAGCCCGGCGACCCGGTGGTGCATGCGCAATACGGCGTCGGCCAGTACCTCGGTCTCGTCAACATGGACCTCGGCGATGGCGACACCGAGTTCCTCCAGCTCGAATACGCCAAGGGCGACAAACTCTATGTGCCGGTCGCCAACCTGCACCTGATCTCGCGTTATTCCGGCGCGGGCGAAGGCGCCGCGCCCTTACATAAATTAGGCACCGACCAATGGGAGAAGGCGCGCCGCCGCGCCATGCAGGCGGCGCGCGACACCGCGGCCGAACTCTTGAACCTGTATGCGCTGCGCGCGGCGCGTGAGGGCCATGCGTTCAAGTTCTCGCTGCACGACTACGAGGCCTTCGCCGAGGGCTTCGGCTACGAGGAAACGCCCGACCAGGCGGCAGCGATCGCGGCGGTGATGGCCGACATGCAGTCGGGCAAGCCGATGGACCGGTTGGTGTGCGGCGACGTCGGCTTCGGCAAGACCGAGGTCGCCTTGCGCGCCGCCTTCATGGCGGTGATGGGCGGCTACCAGGTGGCGGTGCTGGTGCCGACGACGCTGCTCGCCGAGCAGCATTTCCATAATTTCTCCGACCGTTTTTCCGCCTGGCCGATCAAGCTTGCCGAGCTGTCGCGCTTCCGCAGCCCCAAGGAACAGGCCGCCGCACTGCAGGCGCTGTCGGACGGCAAGCTCGACATCGTCATCGGCACCCACCGGCTGATCCAGAAGGACGTCAAATTCGCCCGCCTGGGCCTGGTGATCCTCGACGAGGAGCACCGCTTCGGCGTGCGCCAGAAAGAGCAGTTGAAGGCACTGCGCGCCGAAGTCGACGTGCTGACACTCACCGCGACGCCGATCCCGCGCACGCTGGCGATGTCGCTCGAAGGCATCCGCGACTTTTCGGTGATCGCGACGGCGCCGCAGAAGCGGCTGGCCGTCAAAACCTTCGTCCAGACGTTTTCGAACGGGCTGATCCGCGAGGCGGTGCTCCGCGAACTGAAGCGCGGCGGCCAGGTGTATTTCCTGCACAACGAGGTCAGCACCATCGAGGCCATGCGCGAGCGGCTGGAAAAGCTGCTGCCGGAAGCGCGCATCCGCGTCGGCCACGGCCAGCAGGGCGAACGCGAACTGGAACAGGTGATGCGCGATTTCTACCAGCAGCGTTTCGATATCCTCCTGTGCACCACCATCATCGAGACCGGCATCGACGTGCCGACCGCCAACACCATCCTGATCAACCGCGCCGACAAGTTCGGACTGGCGCAACTGCATCAGTTGCGTGGCCGCGTCGGGCGCTCGCACCACCAGGCCTTCGCCTATCTGCTGGTGGAGGAAGACCGCACGCTGACGGCGCAGGCGAAGAAGCGGCTGGAAGCGATCCAGCTGCTGGAAGAGCTGGGCTCGGGTTTTCATCTGGCGATGCAGGACATGGAAATCCGTGGCGCCGGCGAAGTGCTGGGCGACAAGCAGAGCGGCGAAATCATCGAGGTGGGCTTTTCGCTCTACAACGACATGCTGGCCGGGGCGGTGGCGAGCCTGAAGGCCGGCAAGGAGCCGGACATGAGCCAGCCGCTGGGCGTGGTGTCCGAGATCAAGCTGCACACGCCGGCGCTGCTGCCAGTGGACTACTGCCCCGACGTGCACGAGCGACTGGTGTTGTACAAGCGACTGGCCAGCGCGCACGACACCGAGGAATTGGCCCGGCTTCAGGAAGAGCTGATCGACCGCTTCGGCCATCTGCCCGACCCGGCGCGCGCGCTGCTCGATACCCATCGCCTGCGTCTCGCGGCGAAAGCGCTCGGCATCCTGAAGGTCGACGCCAGCGGCGAAGCCATCCTGCTGCAGTTCGTTCCACAACCGCCGATCGATCCGGGCCGTATCATCCAGCTGATCCAGACCCGGCGCGACATCAAGCTGGCCGGGGAAAACCGCCTGCGCTGGACGGTGGCTTCGTCCGCGCCCGAGGTCCGTGCGGCCAACGTCATCACTTTTTTCAACCTCTTGAAATAGCGCATTCATGAACCTGATCGTGCAGGGCCCCGACGTCCCCACTCCCGACCTGAAGCAGCTCGCCAAGCTGACCTCAGCCACCGCCATCGAGGCAGTGACGCCGACCGCCTTCCGCCTGGTGGCGGCCGACGCAGACCAGCGCGATGCGGTCGCCGCCTACTGCGAGGAAAACCGCTTCGACTGCGGCTGGGTGCCTGCCGAGCGCCGCATCGACGACTTCGGCCTGCTGGTGATGGATATGGACTCGACGCTGATCACCATCGAGTGCATCGACGAGATCGCCGACATGCAGGGGCTGAAGCCCCAGGTCGCGGCGATTACCGAAGCCGCGATGCGCGGCGAGATCGACTTTGCCGAAAGCCTGCGCCGCCGGGTATCGCTGCTCGAAGGGCTGGATCAATCCGCGCTGCAGCGAGTCTACGACGAGCGCCTGCAGTTGTCGCCCGGCGCCGAAGCCCTGCTGGCGGCAGCGCGCACGGCCGGGATCAAGACCCTGCTGGTGTCGGGCGGTTTCACCTTCTTCACCGAACGCCTGAAGCCCCGCCTGGGGCTGGACTACACCGCCGCCAACACGCTCGAAATCGTCGATGGCAAACTGACCGGCCGCGTGCTGGGCGACATCGTCGACGCCCAGGGCAAGGCCGACTGGCTGCAGCGCGTGCGCAGCCAGCTGGGGTTGGCGAAGGACCAGGTCATCGCGATGGGCGACGGCGCCAACGACCTGAAAATGATGGCCGAGGCCGGCCTCAGCATCGCCTACCGCGCCAAGCCGGTGGTGCGTGCGCAGGCCAGCTACGCGCTGAACCAGGTGGGGCTGGACGGGGTGGTGCCGCTGCTCGGCGCAGCCCGGCAAAACAGCTAAAGATTTAACGGGCTACGCCGATAAACCTTTGACTGCCAAAACAGTCACAAATAATAGACAACTGCGACGAGGACTTCCCGTGAAAATCGACAAGCGCATCACCCCGCCCGCCGCCTCCAAAGTTTCCGCCACCAAGGGCAAGGGCGGAGGCAAGGCCCCTGCCGCCAGCGCCGGCGGCAGCGATTCGCTGACGCTGACCGAATCGAGCACCCGCGTCCGCTCGCTGGAAGCCGAGCTCGCCTCGGTCGACGTCACCAATCTGGGCAAGGTGGAATCGGTCAAGGCCGCGCTCGCCGACGGCAGCTTCAGCGTGGACGCCGAAGTGGTGGCCGACCGCCTGATCGACCACACCAAGGAAACCCTGCGCAAGCGGCCGCGCAAGAAGTAAGGCGGCCACGACACGAAAGCCCGCGGCGCAACCGCGGGCTTTTGTTTTTTGGCTGGCTTAGAATCAGAGTTTGAGTGTCCCGACCGAGGTCCACATGAACGAAATTATATTGCCCGTGACCGGCATGACCTGTGGCGGCTGCGTCAACAGCGTGCAGCGGGTGTTGGCCGCCGTGCCCGGGGTGCAGACTGTCGAGGTGACGCTGCAGCCCGGCCAGGCCCGCGTGGTCTACGACGCTGCCCGCACCGATCGCGCGACGCTGGTGCAGGCGGTTGTCGGCGCCGGGTTCGGCGTGCAGGACTAGGGTTGCGCGCGCGCCGCGCGGCTCAGGACTGTCCGCACAACGTTTCCAGCGATTCGGGCGCATGCAGCCCGTTGCCCTGCGCATAGTCCACGCCGATCTGGCGCAGCATCGCCAGCGTCGCATCCGACTCGACGTATTCGGCCACGGTCTTCAGTCCCATCTGGTGGCCGATGCGATGAATCGCCTCGACCATCGCGCGGTCGATCGCATTGGTCGCGATGTCGCGCACGAAGGCGCCGTCGATCTTCAGATAATCCACTTTCAGGTTCTTCAGGTAGGTGAAGGACGACAGGCCGCTGCCGAAATCGTCCAGCGCGAAGCGGCAGCCGAACTCGCGCATCGCCCCGATGAATTCGTTGACGACGGCGAGGTTGCCAATGGCCGCCGTCTCGGTGATCTCGAAGCACAGGTGTGGCCCCAGGTCGGGGTTCTCGCGCAGACTCGTCAGCAGCATGCGGCGGAACGCCGGATCCTTCAGCGACGCACCCGACAGGTTGACCGCAAACAGGCATTGCTGCTCGCGTCCGGCCGCCAGATAACGCTGGCATAGGTGCAGGGTCTCGCCGATCACCCAGCTGTCGATGGCGGGCATGATGAAATAGCGCTCGGCCGCGGGAATAAAGGCCATCGGCAAGATCTCGCTGCCGTCGTCGTCCACCATGCGCAGCAACAGCTCGACATGGCGGAACGGTTCCACGGCGCCGTCGGTGCGGCGGATTTCCTGCCACGACAGGCGTAGACGCTGCTCTTCCAGCGCCCGCTGGATGCGCTCCACCCACTGCATCTCGCCACGGTGGCGCACCAGATCGTGATCGCGGCTCTCGTAGACGTGAATCTGGTTGCGCCCGTGGTCCTTGGCCACATAGCACGCGGCATCCGCGGCCGACAGCAGGTTGGCTGTAGTGCCGCTGTCGCGGTTGATCGCCACCAACCCGACGCTCATGCCCACCGCAAAAATGCGGTCGCCCCACTTGAAGCGAAAGCGCTGCACCTCGGCGCGGAAGGAATCCGCCACTTCCAGCGCGTCAGCCGGCGTGCAGTTCTCCAGCAGCAGGGCGAATTCGTCGCCGCCCAGACGGGCCAGCGTGTCGCGTTCGCGCAGATTGCCTTTCAGCAGCAGGGCCAGCTGCCGCAGCAACTCGTCGCCTGCCGCGTGGCCGCAGGTGTCGTTGATCACCTTGAACTGGTCGAGGTCCATGTAGCACAGCGCATGCTCGCGCCCCTGCTGCAGCGACGACAACAGCATGCGCTCGAGCCGCTGCTCGAACTCGCGGCGGTTGATCAGCCCGGTCAGCCCGTCGTGGCTGGCCTGATACACCAGGCGCGCGGTGGCCTGGTCGATCTTTTCCTGCATCTGGTCCTGCATGGTCTGCAAATGCGAGGCCATGTGATTGACGCCGCGCTGCAGCATGCCCAGTTCGGCTTCGCCCGTCTGCGCCACCCGTTCATCCAGATGCCCCTCGCCGATCCGGCTCACCGTATGCGTCAGCGCCAAAATCGGCCGCGTGATCTGGCGCCCGATTCGCCATGCAAAATAGAAGCTGACGCAAAGGCCGGCCAGCAGGATGACCAGACTGCGCACGATGGCGTCCCGCTGGCTCCGGATGGTGGCGCTGCGCGACACGTCCAGCCCGACCCAGCCCAGCAGCCGGGCCGACGCGGCCGGCTGCGCGGAAACCGCCTGAAAATCATCCACCGCCACTTCAGTCTGGGTGATCGGTGCAAAGTACACCAGACGGTCGGGATACTCGACCTGATGAATGCGGTCGCCCGGCAGGCGCGTACGCAGGTCACCGTTCCAGGCGCTGAGACCCACCTGTGCCAGCACCTGGCCGCTGCCTGTAAACACCGCCACGCCGCGGATGTCGGGCTCGATGGCGGCTTTTTCGAGCAGCGTCTGCAACACCTCGAAGTTGCCCGACACCACGCCGTATTCGGCGGCGGGCGCCAGCTGCCGGGCGATCGCCACCGAGCGTGTGCGAAGCGACTGGTCGAGGTCGTCGATTTTTGCGGTGATCAGCTGGAACAGCAGCAGCACGCCGATGATCGCCACCGGCACCACCGCCAGTCCGACCACGCGTCCGCGTATTCCCAATGAAGTCATCATCAGCGCCCGCCTCCCAATTGTTTTTCCAGCACGCTTTCCGGCGGCAAGACGAAGCCGAGCGAGCGCGCCACCTGTTCGTTGATCGAGACATCGAAATACGCGGGGTGGGCAGGCAGCGGCAGACGCAGCGATCCGGCAGCCAAGGCCTGGTTAATCCATTCGCCGGCTTGCCGACCGATTTGCGCGGGGCTGGAATGCAGCGACAGCAGCGCACCCGCCCGCGTCAGCGAACGCGAATAGCCGAGCACCGGCACGCGGTAGCGGTAGGACGTGAGGAACAGGCTTTGCGCGGTATTGCGGTTGAACACCTGCGGATCGGGCACCGCCAGCAGCAGGTCGGCACTCGCCAGAATCTGCTCAAGCGGGCCGATCAGGCGCGTATCCGGCTGCAGCTCCTGCCATACCAGGCCGAGCCGCTGCGTCCGCAATGCATCGTCCAGTTCGTTCAGCATCAACGGCTGCCCCGCGCCGGTCAGCACACCCACCCGCTGCGCGTCGGGAAAGGCCAGGCGGACCAGGTGTGCCTGCCGCTCGGGCGGCTGATCGAGAAAAATGGCCGATGCGATACGGCGGCCGCTGTCGCTCAAACGGTTGCGGCCACCGCCGACATACCAGCTCTGCGGCACCAGGACCGCAAGCACCGGCGTGCGCAACGGCTGCACGGCCAGGGACTCGGCGGCCCGCACGCCCACCGCCACCGTCAGCCGCGATTCGCTCAGCGCGGCGGCGGCCAGGCCCACGGCATAGGCTTGCTGCACCGCGTGGCCGCGCTCGGCCAGATGGGCCCGCACGACCTGGTAGACCTCCTGATACGGCGCCGAGTCCTCGCTCAACACCACCGCCACCTGTTCGGCAAGCGCCTGCCCACCCATCGCCAGGCAGGCGAACGTCAAGCCCCATCGCACCAGCCTGTGCAGTGGGCTGCCTGCGAGCGACCGTCCTGCCGTCAAACCGCCTCCGGTCCCGCGCTCCACAGGCAGGCCCCCTGGGACTCGCGGGCGATCGCCTCGAGCAGGTCCGCATGCGCCGCCTGCTCCGCGGCCGAGGCCAGAAGCAGGATGGGGCTGGGGCGGGCGCGCGCAGCCGTCTGGGCGGCGCCGGCGCTGCGCGTCTCCAAGCCGATCGACAGGCTTTCCTGCCCGCGCGTCAATGCCAGATATACGGCCGCCAGCAGTTCGCAGTCGAGCAGCGCGCCGTGCAGCGTGCGCGCTGCGTTGTCGACGCCATAGTGCTTGCACAGCGCGTCCAGGTTGTTGCGCTGGCCGGGACGCAGCGCCTTGGCCATCGCCAGCGTATCGGTCACGCCGTCGCACCAGGTCGGCAGCGGCGCCATGTCGAGCAGGCGCAGCTCCATGTTGAGAAAACCGACGTCGAACGGCGCGTTGTGGATGATCAGTTCGGCGCCCTGGATGAAATCGACGAATTCCTGCGCGATGTCGGCAAAGCGCGGCTTGTCCGCGAGGAATTCGGGCGTGATGCCGTGCACCTGCATCGCCCCGGCGTCGATGTCGCGATCCGGGTTCACATAGCGGTGAAGATGGTTGCCGGTGAGCCGACGGTTGACCATTTCCACCGCCGCCACTTCGATGACGCGATGGCCCTGGTTGGGATCGAGGCCGGTGGTTTCGGTATCGAGGATGATTTGCCGCATGGTCTTTATCCGTGTTGAAGCGCCTGCAGCACGCCTTGGTTGGCGAGTTCGTCGGCGCGTTCGTTTTCGGGATGGCCGGCGTGGCCGCGCACCCATTTCCATTCGATGCGGTGCAGCTGGGCAAGCGCATCCAGCTGCAGCCACAGGTCCTGGTTCTTGACCGGCTTGCCGTCGGCGGTGCGCCAGTTGCGCCGCTTCCAGCCGGCCATCCATTCGCTGATGCCTTTTTGCACATACTGCGAATCGGTGTGGACCTCGACGGTGGACGGACGTTTCAGCGATTCCAGCGCGCGGATCACCGCAGTCATTTCCATGTGGTTGTTGGTGGTGTCGGCCTCGCCGCCGTAGATTTCCTTGCGGTGGCCGCCCGCCACCAGGAGCGCGCCCCAGCCGCCGACGCCCGGATTGCCCTTGCAGGCGCCATCGCTGTAGATGTAGACGGTGTCAGCGCTCACGGCGCACCCGATACTGCTTGAGATTGACCACCTTGGCCGCGGGCGACAGCAGGCGCTGCGCCACCGGGGTTTTCCATTGCGGCAGGATGATGTTCATGCCCTGCACGCGCTTGACCGCCTGCAGGAAGTAGACGCCGCCGCCCATGGCCCACCAGCGGTCGCCGGCCGGTTCCATGAAGCGGGTGCGGCGCAGCCAGTTCTCGCGGTTGATCGGTGGCCGGTAGCAGCACATGCTGCCGGCCGCCACTTCGAAGCCCAGCAGCGCCATCCAGTCCTTCACCCGCGAGATGTTGAGGAAATTGCCATTCCACGGATAGCCACGCTCGCCGCCCTGCATCACGCGCGCCAGGCCCCACAGGCTGCGCGGGTTGAAGCCGGCCAGCACCAGGCGGCCTTCGGGACGCAGCACGCGCTCGGCCTCGCGCAGCACCTGATGCGGATTCGAACTGAATTCCAGCACGTGCGGCAGCAGCAGCAGATCGAGCGACTGGCCCTCGAACGGCAGGAACATGGGGTCGGCGCGCACGCCGGCGGCTGTTTCCACCGCGCAGTTCACCCGCAGCGGGATGCGGCTGTTGCGCAGGTAGTCGAGATGCGGCAAGCCGACCTGAACGGCATTGAAACCGAACACATCCGATACCGCGTTGTCGAAATAGCGCTGCTCGCGAAACAGCAGATGCTGCCCCAGCGGCGTTTCAAACCATTCCGTATTCAGCTTGGATAACATAGCCTCTCCTTTGCTCAGGCCTCCTGCCCATGTTGACGCTCATTCCCCTGCCCGCGTTCGATGACAACTATATCTGGGTGCTGCACGACGACCGTCATGCCGTCGCGGTCGATCCGGGCGATCCCGCGCCGCTGATCGCCTACCTCGACGCGCATCGGCTGACCCTGACCGCAGTGCTGATCACTCACCATCATCGCGACCATACTGGCGGCAACACCCTGCTGCGTCAACGCTACGATTGCGCCGTACACGCGCCGGACAATCCACGCATCCCCGCCGTCACCCATGCGCTGCGCGGCGGCGATATACTGGACCTGGCGGCGCCCGGGCTGCATTTCGAGATCCTCGCCACGCCGGGCCACACGCTCGATCACATCAGCTACGTCGGCCACGGCTGCGTGTTCTGCGGCGACACCGTATTCGGCTGCGGCTGCGGCAAGCTGTTCGAAGGCACGCCGGCGATGATGGCCACCAGCCTCGACGCGATTCTCAGCCTGCCCGATGCTACCCGAGTCTGTTGCGCGCACGAATACACCCTGAGCAATATTGACTTCGCCAAAACCATCGACGGCACAAACCCCGCGTTGCTTGAGCGCGAACGCGTCGACCGCGCCCTGCGTGCCCGGCATCAGCCCACCCTGCCCAGCACGCTGGCGCTGGAAAAAGCGACCAACCCTTTCCTGCGTTTCCATGATCCCGATATGACCCGCTTTGCCGCGAATTACCTGAATCGCCCGCATCCCGGGCCGGCCGAGGTGTTCGGCGCCATTCGCGCCGCCAAGGACGCCTGGGACGGTTGACCGCATCCGCCCCGGCCCTAGCAGCCTGTCGGACTTGAAGAATCGAAGCGAAAATTCGACTGGGCGAGGGCAGATTTCGACGATTTCGCCGGGCAATAGTCGTTCTATTGCCCAAGAAGGCGGCGAAATATGCACCGGCCAGGCGGATTTGCAGCCGATTTCCTTCAAGTCCGACAGGCTGCTACGATGGGGGCCTGTTGAATACGGGAGACCGTCTTGCCCGGCATCCATCCGGTCCGCCCGTTGCGGGCCCGCCCCGCCCCCCACCGTTATGCCCTCGCCCTGCTGGCGCTGTGTTTCGCCAGCCCGCTGCTGGCCGAGGCGCTGCCCGAAGAAGAAATTGCGCCCGCGCCGATGGCGCTGGAATGGCACGCCGACTTGCCCGCCGACGGAGCCAATCCCGCTGTCGACGCCGGCCACGACGACGTCTGGCAGCGGATCCGCGCCGGTTTTCGCATCGACGATACGGCCACGCCGAATCCGCTGGTGAGCGACCATGCGGCGTGGTTTGCAGCGCGTCCGGAGAATGTGCGTCGCCTCGCGGTGCGCGCCCGACCCTATCTCTATCACATCGTCGAGGAACTCGATCGCCGCGCGATGCCGATGGAAATCGCGCTGCTGCCGATGATCGAGAGCGCGTTCAACCCGGCCGCGCTGTCGCCGTCGGCCGCCTCCGGCATCTGGCAGTTCATCCCCTCCACCGGCCGCCACTACGGCCTCAGGCAGGACAGCTGGTACGACGGCCGGCGCGACTTCACCGCCGCAACCAGCGCGGCGCTGGACTATCTGGGCAAGCTGTATCTCGATTTCGGCGACTGGCAGCTGGCGCTGGCGGCCTACAACTGCGGCGAAGGCTGCATTGCGCGCGCGATCCAGAACAATGTCGAGCAGGGCCTGCCGACCGATTACGCCAGCCTGTCGCTGCCCGATGAAACCCGCCATTACGTGCCCAAACTGCTGGCGCTGCGGAACCTGATCCACACCCCTGCGCTGCACGGCATTGCCATCGAACACCTGCCGAACCAGCCCTACTTCAGCCAGGTCACCGTTCACGCCAGCATGGACCTGCATTCCGCCGCGCGGCTGGCCGACATGAACAGCGATGAATTCGCCGCCCTGAATGCCGCGTTTCCGCGCAAGCTGATCCACTCCGACACGCCGGTGAATCTGCTGGTGCCGGTCGACCGCACCGACACCTTCCAGCGCAACCTGGAGGCCGGCCACTGGGATTCCTGGCAGCCCTATACGGCACAGCGCGGCGAGCAGGCCGCCGCCATCGCCCGGCGCTTCGGCATCAGCATCGCCCGGCTGGAAGAGCATAACCAGATGCAGTTGAAAAAAGGCCGGCTGGTGCGCGCGCAGACCATCCTGGTGCCGGTCCGCGGCCGCGCCGACACCACGCAGAATATGCGGCCTGCCCGTCACGTGGTGCAGCGCGGCGACACGCTGTTCGGCATCGCGCGCAGCCACGGCCTGACGCTCGCCCAACTGGCCGAGCTCAATCCCGGCCTCGATGCGGCGCTGCGGCCCGGCCAGGTGCTGCACCTGC
>DAHWJK010000046.1:0-8249 GCA_027344185.1 Thiobacillus sp. | reverse complement strand
ATGCCGAGCGAGATGCGGCGCTTGTCTTCGTCGATGTCGAGCACCATGACTTCGACTTCGTCGCCCAGCTGCACGATCTTGGAGGGGCTGACGTTCTTGTTGGTCCAATCCATTTCGGAGACGTGCACCAGGCCTTCGATGCCCTCTTCGATCTCGACGAACGCGCCGTAGTCGGTGAGGTTCGCGACCTTGCCGAACATGCGCGTGCCCTGCGGATGGCGGCGGGCGATGCCGACCCACGGATCGTCGCCCAGCTGCTTGATGCCGAGCGAGACGCGGTTCTTCTCGGTGTCGTAACGCAGGATCTTGGCTTCGAGTTCCTGGCCGACGTGCACCACTTCGGACGGGTGCTTGACGCGGCGCCAGGCCATGTCGGTGATGTGCAGCAGGCCGTCGATGCCGCCCAGGTCGACGAACGCGCCGTAGTCGGTGATGTTCTTGACCACGCCCTTGACGATGGAGCCTTCCTTCAGGTTCTCCATCATGGCTTCGCGGTCGGCACCCATGGTCTCTTCCAGCACGGCGCGGCGCGACACCACCACGTTGTTGCGCTTGCGGTCGAGCTTGATGACCTTGAATTCCATTTCCTTGTATTCGAACGGGGTGGTGTCCTTGACCGGACGCATGTCGACCAGCGAACCCGGCAGGAAGGCGCGCAGGCCGCCCACCAGTACCGTCAGACCGCCCTTGACCTTGCCCTGCACCATGCCGGTGACGATACGGCCTTCGTTCATCGCCGCTTCCAGATCCAGCCATGCGGCCAGCTTCTTGGCGCGTTCTCTGGAGAGTTTGGTCGCGCCGAAGCCGTCTTCGATCGACTCGATGGCGACCGACACGAAATCGCCGACCTTGGCTTCGATCTCGCCCAGGTCGTTCTTGAATTCTTCAACAGGAATCAGGCTCTCGGATTTGAGGCCAGCGTTCACCGTGACGAAATTGTGGTCGATGCCGACGATTTCGGCGGTGATGACTTCGCCCTGACGCATCTCCTGATGTTCGAGGGATTCTTCGAACAGGGCGGCAAAGCTTTCCATGGACTCGGGGGCGGAAGTAGCGGTAGCAGTAGACATTAAAACCTTCAGTCCGTCGGTAAGGACGGGGTTAGTTGCACATCGCCAGCCTGCGGGCGCAGGTCTGACACGAGAATGAGGCGAATCAATTGCCTTGTTTGCGCTGATAGTGCGACAGCACCGCCTGCACCGCCGACTCGATATCCATCTGGGTGGTATCGAGCAACAGCGCATCGGCCGCGGGTTTCAGCGGCGCCACGGCGCGGGCCGTGTCGCGCGCATCGCGCGCCTGCATATCAGCAACAAGGGCGGGGAGATTAGCAGAGTTCCCCTTTTCGATCAACTGCTTATACCGCCGCTCGGCACGCGCCTCCGCGCTGGCGGTGAGGAAGACCTTGGCCACCGCGTCGGCGAACACGACGGTGCCCATGTCGCGACCGTCGGCCACCAGACCGGGCGCCTGGCGATAGGCGCGCTGGCGGTCAAGCAAGGCCGCCCGCACCGCCGGCAAGGCCGCCACTTTCGAGGCGCCCTCGCCGACCGCCTCGGCGCGGATGGCGTCAGTGACGTTTTCTTCCGCCAGCCACACTGCGCCATCGTGGAAGGCGGCGGGCAGCGTAGCCGCCAGTTGCGCCACAGCGGATTCGTCGTCGAGCGCCACGCCGTGCTTCATCGCTGACAGCGCGGTCAGCCGGTACAGCGCACCGCTGTCGAGGAAATGAAAACCCAGCGCGGTCGCCACCCGCTCGGCCACGGTGCCTTTACCGGAGGCGGAGGGGCCGTCGATGGCGATGACCGGGATGGGGAGGGAACCGGCGTTCATTGGGCAATACTCGAAAAAATCTTGAAATACGTCGGGAAGGTCTTGTTCACGCATGCCGGGTCGTTGATGCGCACCGGCACGCCGCCGAGCGAGACCAGCGACAGGCACATCGCCATGCGGTGGTCGTCGTAGGTGTCGATGACGGCGTTGGGGATGAGGTGTTCCGGCGGCGTGATGCGGATGAAGTCCGCGCCCTCCTCCATCGTCGCGCCGACCTTGCGCAACTCGATCGCCATGGCGGCAATGCGGTCGGTTTCCTTCACCCGCCAGCTGGCGATGTTGCGCAGCGTGGTCGTGCCGTCTGCGAACAGCGCCGCCACCGCCAGCGTCATCGCGGCATCGGGGATGGCGTTGCAGTCGAGGTCGATCGCCTTCAGGCGGCCCGACCGCGGTGCACTGGCCTCGATCCAGTTCGGACCCATGTCGATCTGCGCGCCCATTTTCGCCAGCGCGTCCGCAAAGCGCACGTCGCCCTGCACACTGTCGCGGCCCACGCCCTGCACCCGCACCGGGCCGCCGCCGATGGCGCCCGCGGCGAGGAAATAGGAGGCCGACGAGGCATCGCCTTCCACCCAGATTTCACCCGGGCTCCGGTAGCGCGCCGCCGCCGGCACGCCGAAGCCTTGCCAGCCGTTGCGCGCAATGTCCACGCCGAAGCGGCGCAGCATCGCCAGCGTAATCCCGATATAGGGCTTGGAAATCAGCTCGCCCACGACTTCGATCGTGGTGTTGCGCTGCCGCAGCGGCAGCGCCATCAGCAGGCCGGTCAGGAACTGGCTCGACACGTTGCCGCGCACTTCGGTGGTGTCGCCGGCAATCTCCGCCGGATGAATTTTCAGCGGCGGAAAGCCTGCCTGGCCGAGATAGTCGATGCGCGCGCCGAGCTTCCGCAAGGCGTCGACCAGATCGCCGATCGGCCGCTCGTGCATCCGCGCCACGCCTTTGAGCACATATTCGCCGCCCGACAGGGCGCATGCGGCGGTCAGCGAGCGGAAGGCCGTGCCGGCATTGCCAAGAAAGAGTTCGGCCTGCTTCACAGGGAACGCCCCGCCCACGCCGGTGATCTCGTAGTCGTCGGAATCGCTCACCCGCGCCACGCCCACGCCCAGTGCGCGCAGGGCGTCGAGCATCACCCGGGTATCGTCGGAGTCGAGCAGCGCGCGCACGATGGTCGTGCCTTTCGCCAGCGCTGCCAGGAGCAGGACGCGATTGGAAATGCTTTTGGAGCCCGGCAGTCGCACCGTGCCGCGCGCGGCGGTGCTTGCGGGTAGATCGATAAATTCCATCAGGTTTTTTTGTGCATCCAGTGATTGCGCGCTTCGCGGGCGCGCGAAAAAATCGCCCGCAGGGCGTCGGCGTCCTCGGCCGATACGGCGCTTCGCAGCGTTTGCAGCGCGGCGACGTAGGCATCCAGTTCGGTCAACACCGCCTCGCGGTTCGCCAAGGCGATGTCGCGCCACATCTCAGGACTGCTGCCGGCGATGCGGGTGAAATCGCGGAAGCCGCTCGCGGCAAAGCGGAAGAAGGTATCGCCGTCGGCACGCTGCGCCAGCTCGTCCACCAGCGCGAACGCCGCCAGGTGCGGCAGGTGGCTCACCGCCGCGAACACGCGGTCGTGCAGGTCGGCATCCAGCGTCTCGATCTGCGCCCCGGCTGCCTGCCACAGCGCCGTCACGGTGGCGAGCGCGTCGGCGCGAATATCAGGCTGCGGCGTCAACACCACCTTCCGGCCCTGGTACAGGTCGGCACGCGCAGCGCCGGGCCCGCTCTGTTCGGAGCCGGCGATCGGATGACCGGGCACGAAATCGGCGAAACGGGCTCCAAGCGCCGCGCGCGCCGCCGTGATGACGTTGAGCTTGGTGCTGCCGGCGTCGGTGATGATAGCGCCGGCCTTCAGATGCGGCGCGAGCTGCTGCAGCACCGCTGCGGTCTCGCCCACCGGCAGCGCCAGCAGGATGCAGTCGGCCTGCCCGGCTTCAGTCCAGCTCACGGCGCGGTCGATCAGGCCGCGTTCGAGCGCGACAGCGAGGCTCGCCGGATTGCGCCCCACCCCTAACACCTCGCGCACTGCGCCCGCCTCTTTCAGGGCCAATGAGAAGGAACCGCCGATCAGGCCGGTGCCGACGATGGCGAGTTTTTCGACGATCACAGGCAGGCTTTCAGCACATCGAGGAAACGCGCGTTCTGGCCGGCCAGACCGACCGAGACGCGCAGGAATTCGGGCAAGCCGTAGTTGGCGACCGGCCGCACGATCACGCCGCGCTTCAGCAATTCGGCATTGATGCGCGCGGCGTCGCCGACTTTCGCCAGCAGGAAATTGCCTTTCGACGGCACGATGTCGATGTTGAGATCGGCCAGTCCCGCCGCCAGCTGCGCCATACCGGCGCTGTTGAGTGCATAGCTTCGCAACAGGAATTCAATGTCGTCGAGCGCGGCTTCGGCTGCGGCGAGCGCAGGTGCGTTGACGTTGAAGGGATGGCGCACCCGGTTCAGCAGATCGATGACGTCGGGATGCCCGACGCCGTAGCCGACGCGCAGGCCGGCCAGCCCATAGGCCTTGGAGAAGGTGCGGCTGATCAGCAGATTGGGGAAACGCCCGATCCACGCCAGCGTGTCGCAGCGGTCGTCGGTGGGAAGGTATTCGCCGTAGGCCTCGTCCAGCACCACCAGCACGTGCTGCGGCACGGTTTCGAGGAAGGCCTCGATCTCCACCCACGGCAGGAAGGTGCCGGTCGGATTGTTGGGGTTGGCGATCCACAGCACGCGCGTGTCGTCGCGGATCGCGGCGCGCATCGCGGCAAGATCGTGGCCGTAGTTCTTCGCCGGCACCGCGATGCCCCGCGCGCCCACGGTCTGCGTCGCGATCGGATACACCGCGAAGGCGTGCTGCGCATACACGGACGAAGCGCCCGGCGCCAGGAAAGCGCGCGCCGCCATGTCGAGCACGTCGTTTGAACCGTTGCCGAGCACGATCCGGTTCGCCGCGATGCCGAGTTTTTCCGACAGTTTCGCCTTCAGCGCGAAGCCGGCGCCGTCGGGATACAGCGCCATGTCGTGAAGCGCATCCTGGGCTGCCGCCAGCGCCCGCGGGCTGGGGCCGAGCGGGTTTTCGTTCGACGCCAGCTTGACGATCTCGGCCTCGTCGAGGCCCAGTTCGCGCGCGAGTTCGGAAATAGGTTTGCCGGGCAGATACGGCGCAACGGCGCGCACGTGCGACGGAGAAAAATCGCAGCAGTGCGTCACGATGCGGCGGGGTAGGAGCCCAGCACTTTGAGGAAGGCGGCGCGCGATTCGATTTCGGCCAGCGCTGCCGCCAGCCTGGCGTCTTCGCGATGGCCTTCGCACACGACGAAGAACAGATAACCCCAGTTGCCCAGGCCCACATGATCCAGTCGCGCCGGGCGCGACTCCAGTTTGCTCATGGAAATGCCGGCGTCGGCCAACGGCTGCAAAAGTCTGACCACCGCACCCGGCTGATTCTTCACGCTCATCACCAGCGAGGTCTTGTCGCGTCCCGACGGCGCCGAGTCGGTTCGGCCCAGCACCAGAAAACGCGTGGTGTTGCTGGCCTCGTCCTCGATGCGCGCCTCCACCACGACCAGGTCATACAGCTCGGCGGCGGTTTTGCTGCCCAGGGTCGCGGCGTCCGGCTCGGCGGCGGCACGACGTGCGCCATCGCTGTTGCTAACGACGCTGATGCGCTCGGCGTTGGGCAAATGGCGGGCTAGCCATTGCTGGCACTGGGCGAGCGACTGCGCATGACCATACACCCGCGCGATCCCATCGAGCCCGCTGCGCTTGCGCATCAGCATCTGGTGGATCGGCAGCATCACTTCACCGCAGATTTTCAGCGGGCTGGCGACGACGAGGTCGAGCGTGCGGCCGATCGCGCCCTCGCTCGAGTTTTCCACCGGCACCACGGCAAACTCGGCGCGACCGGTTTCCACTGCCTGGAAGCAGGCGTCGATGTCGGCCTCGGCAAGCGCCTCGACCTCATGCCCAAAATGCTTGTTGACGGCCTGCTGGATGAAGGTGCCGGCGGGACCGAGATAGGCGATGCGCGTGGTTTCCTCGAGCGCACGGCAGGCCGACATGATTTCGCGGATCAGGCGCTCGATGCTGTCGCCCGAGAGCGGGCCGGGGTTGGTCTCGCGCAGACGGCGGATGATTTGGGCCTCGCGCTCGGGCCGGTAGATTTTTTCGCCGTTCTTGGCGCGCCCGACCTGCTGGGCAAGGCCCGCGCGCTCCGACACCAGCTTCAGCAAGGTGTCGTCGATGCTGTCGATGCGCGCACGCAGTGCGCCAAGGTCCTTGGACGCGCCGTCTGTCATGCAGGCAGATACCTCACGGCAAGCACGCCGGCGATGGCGGAAAGCTGCTGCTGCACCGCCGAAGTCACGGCGCTGTCGACGTCGACCAGCGTATACGCCATGTCGCCCTTCGACTTGTTGACCATATTGTGAATGTTGAGTCCGGCCGCAGCCAGCAGCGACGAAATCTGCCCCACCATGTTGGGCACGTTGGCATTGGCAATCGCGACGCGATACGCGGACTCGCGCGGCATGCTGACGTTGGGGAAATTCACCGAATTGAGGATGTTGCCGTTTTCCAGATAGTCGGCGAGCTGCTCGGCCACCATCACCGCGCAGTTCTCCTCGGCTTCCTCGGTGGAGGCGCCCAGGTGCGGCAGCGCGACGATTTTGGCGTGGCCCTTCAGCGCGTTGGCCGGGAAGTCGCAGATGTAGGCGTGCAGCTTGTTGGCGTCCAGCGCCTCGATCACCGCGGCATTGTCGACCACGCCTTCGCGCGCGAAATTCAGCAGCACTGCGCCGGGACGCATCGCACTGATGCGCTGCGCATTGATCAGGTTGCGGGTGGAATCGACCAGCGGCACATGCAGGGTGACGAAATCGGCCATGCGCAGCACGTCCTCGACATTCTCGGCGCGCTTGACCTGCGATGGCAGCCGCCAGGCGGCATCCACCGTAATCGCGGGATCGAAGCCGACCACGTTCATGCCGAGCTTGATCGCGGCTTCCGCGATATAGGAGCCGATCGCGCCGAGCCCGATCACGCCCAGCGTGCGGTTCGGCAGCTCGGTGCCGGCAAACTGCTTCTTGCCGGCCTCGGTTGCCTTATGCATCTCCTCATCCGAACCGGACAGGCCCTCGACGAACTTGATCGCGGGCACGATGTTGCGCGCGGCCAGCAGCATGCCGGTGATGACCAGTTCCTTCACCGCATTGGCATTCGCGCCCGGCGCATTGAAGACCGGCACGCCGCGTTCCGAGAGCTTCTTCACCGGGATATTGTTGGTGCCGGCACCGGCACGGGCGATCGCCCGCACCGACGCCGGGATGTCCATGTCGTGCATGTTGGCCGAGCGCACCAGGATACCGTCCGGGTCGGAGACGTCGCCGCCGACCGTGTAATGCTCCGGCAGCCGCGCCAGCCCGCGCGCGGAAATCGCATTGAGGGTAAGGACCTTGCGCGGCTCAGCCATGATTTTTCTCGAAGTCGCGCATCATATCGACCAGCGCGCGCACGCCTTCGAGCGGCATCGCGTTGTAGATCGAGGCACGCATGCCGCCGACCGAGCGGTGGCCCTTCAGCTGCAGCAGGCTGCGTTCCTTGGCCAGTTTGAGAAAGGCTTCGTCGAGCGCGGCGTCCTTCAGCGTAAACGGCACGTTCATCAGCGAGCGGTTCTCCCTCGCCACCGGCGAATTGTAGAAGTCGGTTGCATCGAGATAGTCATACAGCAGCGCCGCCTTCTCGCGGTTGGTCTTTTCCATCGCGACCAGCCCACCGCGCGTCTTTAGCCACTTGAACACCAGCCCCGCCGCATACATCGCGAAGGTGGCCGGCGTGTTGTACATCGAATCGTTATCGGCGTGGACCTTGTAGTCGAACATGGTCGGCGTGCCTTTCAGCGTCTCGCCGATCAGGTCCTCACGCACGATCACGATGGTGAGGCCCGCCGGGCCGATGTTCTTCTGCGCGCCGGCGTAGATCACGCCAAACTTCGACACGTCGATCGGACGCGACAGGATGGTCGACGACATGTCGGCCACCAGCGGCACGCTGCCGGTCTCGGGGATCCAGAAAATTTCAACGCCGCCGATGGTCTCGTTGGGCGTGTAGTGCACGTAGGCCGCGTTCGGATCGAGCTTCCACTGATCCTGAGACGGCGCATAGCTGAAGTTCTTGTCCTCGCTCGATGCCACCACGTTCACCGCACCGTATTTCTTGGCTTCCTTGATGGCCTTTTTCGACCACTCGCCGGTGTTGAGGTAATCGGCGCCGGCTTTGCCGCGCAGCAGGTTCATCGGCACCATCGCGAACTGGCTCGACGCGCCGCCCTGCAGGAACAGCACCTTGTAGTGGACGGGGATGCCCATCAGTTCGCGCAGGTCGGC
>DAHWJK010000039.1:0-5251 GCA_027344185.1 Thiobacillus sp. | reverse complement strand
TGCTCAGCCTTCTCCAGCGCCAATCCCCGCTCCCGGGCGGCGCGGACGATGGCCGCCGCCAGGGGATGCTCGCTGCCCTGGTCTAGGCTCGCCGCCAGGCGCAGCACTTCGGTTTCGCCGACGCCGGCGACCGGGACGGCGCGTTCGAAGCTGGGCCGGCCCTCGGTCAGGGTGCCGGTCTTGTCCACGATCAGGGTGTCGATTCGGCGCAGGTGCTCGATCGCGGCCGCGTCGCGGAACAGTACGCCCTCGCTGGCCGCCCGGCCGGTGGCGACCATGATGGACATCGGAGTGGCGAGCCCGAGGGCGCACGGGCAGGCGATCACAAGCACCGCGACCGCGTTGAGAATGGCGATTTCGACGTCGCCGCCCACGGCCCACCAGCCGATGAAAGTGACGAGCGCGATGACCATCACCACCGGCACGAACACCGCGCTCACCTTGTCGACCAGACGCTGGATCGGCGCCTTGGCGGCCTGCGCGTTTTCCACCAGGCGGATGATGCGCGCCAGCGTGGTCTCGGTGCCGGTCGCTGTGGTGCGCGCCAGCAGCAGGCCGTGCGCGTTGATCGCGCCGCCGGTTATCTTGTCTCCGGGCTGTCGGTCGACTGGAAGCGATTCGCCGGTGAGCATGGACTCGTCGACCTGGCTCGTGCCTTCGATGATTTCGCCGTCCACCGGCACCCGCTCGCCGGGGCGGATCACCACCACGTCGCCGACGCGGATCGCCTCGATCGGCAGGTCGCGGTCGACGCCGTCGTGGCGCACCCGCGCGGTCGCCGGGCGCAGCGCCTGCAGCGCGCGGATCGCCGCCGTGGTCTGGCGCTTGGCCCGCGTCTCCAGCCATTTGCCGAGCAGCACCAGGCTGATCACCACAGCCGACGCCTCGAAATACAGGTGCATGGTGCCGGGGTCGGTCAGCAGCAGGTACACGCTCAAGCCATAGGCTGCGCTGGTGCCCACCGCCACCAGCAGGTCCATGTTGCCGCTGCCGGCGCGCAAGGCCTTCCAGCCGGCGCGGTAGAAGCGCGCGCCGAGCCAGAACTGCACCGGGGTGGCGAGCAGCCATTGCAGCCAGCCCGGCAGCATCCAGTGCGCGCCGAACAGGCTGGCGGCCATGGGCAGCACCAGCGGCAGCGACAACACCATCGCCAGCGCCACCGGCCACCAGTCGGGCAGCGTGCGCACCGGCGCGGCCGCGGCTTCGCCGGACGGCGCCGGCAGCTGTGCGCCGTAGCCGGCGCGCTCCACCGCGGCAATCAGCGCCGCGGCAGAAGTGCCTTGCGTCAGTTTCACGCTGGCCCGTTCGGTGGCGAGGTTGACGCTGGCCTCGAACACGCCGGGCACCCTGGCGAGCGCTTTTTCCACCCGCGCCGAGCAGGTGGCGCAGGTCATGCCGCTGATGTCGAGCTTGACGGTTTCGGTTGGCACGCTGAAGCCGGCTTTTTCGATTGCGCGCTGCACCGACTCGAGGTCGGTATCGCCGGACACCGTGGCCGTTTCGGTCGCCAGGTTGACGGTGGCATCGGTGACGCCGGGCAGTTGCTTGAGGGCTTTTTCCACCCGCGTCGAGCAGCTGGCGCAGGTCATGCCCTGGATGCCGACGGAAAGCGTGGATGAGGACGAGGCGGTCATGGCGTGCTCCTGTACATGGAGATTGCACCATAAACCTTCCCATCATGGAAAGGTCAAGGGGTTTTCGCTCGGCCGTCAGATCAGCGGACGGGGGCGCAGCGGCAGCGCATAGTAGTCGGCCATGCGTTCCATCGCGGCGGGGTTCACCAGCTTCAGGCAGCCGTCTTTCAGGGTATACAGCCCGGCTGCCTGCAGGCGCTTCAGCGTCTTGTTGGTATGCACCAGCGACAGGCCGAGCGCATCGGCGATGTGCTGCTGGTTGAGCGGCAGGCGCAAGCCGTCCGTTTCGACCAGGCCGAGACGCTCGGCGCGCTTGTACAGGTGGATCAGCAGCATCGCGATGCGTTCGCTGGCCGAGCGCCGGCCCACCGACACCAGGTTCTCGTCGACGATCAGTTGCTCATTAGCGCTCAGCCAGGTGATGTCGAAGCCGAGGGCGGGATGGGTGCGATACAGGTCCCATAAACGCTCGGACGGGAAGATGCACAGCGTCGATTCGGTCAGGGTTTCGACGCTGTGGGGATGGCACTGTCCAAGCTGATGCTGCAGGCCGATGAAATCGCCCGGGAGCAGGAAATTGAGAATCTGGCGCCGGCCATCGGAGAGGGCGCGATACCGGAACGCCCAGCCCGAGACCAGCGTGAAGAGCTCCTTGCCATCATCGCCCTCGCGAAACAGCGTGACGGCCGCGCCGACCCGGATCTGACGTTTTCGGATCCGCTGGATGAATTCGATTTCCGCTTCCGTATTGGCGGAAAACGCGCCGGTTGCGCGGAGCGGGCATTGCGTGCAGGGCGTTTGTGCGTGCATGTCGAGCGGGTGTGGATCGTGCCTGGTTGCCGGATTACAGGGCAATTCCTTCGTGGCGTCTATGTCTTTTTACATTGTGGCGCTGACTGCAAGCGACTATGTTGACTGGCCGCTCTCTTCCCAAAGGCCCGCGACCGATGACGGAACGCTGCCAGTTATTTTATCTGAGCCGACTTGCCGCAGGCACGTCTCCTGCCTGCGTCGCCGAGATCGTCCGCGCGGCACGCCAGCGAAACGCCGCGCACGGCATCAGCAGCCTGCTGGTGTTCGATGGCTGGCGCTTCTGCCAGTATATCGAAGGCGCGAACGCAGCGGTGGGCGAGCTGGCCGACCGCATCCGCATGGATGCGCGACACACCGACGTCCGGGTGTTGCATCAGGGCCCGCCCGTCGCCCCGCTGGTGCTGGGCGGACACAGCCTCGTCTATGCGCTGAACTACGACGACAGCCTGGATCGTTTCGAACAGACCCGCGGCGTACAGGCGATCGCCCTGCTTGCCGGCCTGTTGCCGACATTCGACATGGAACCCGAGTTGTCCTGCCTGTAAGCCCATTCCGACCGTTTTTCGGTTGATTCCTACACGCATCTACCCTTGGCGCCGACTGTATTCAACAGGCCGGACAACCACAATGCTTCTCACAGGCCCGGTCTTCGACTGGAGCGCCCCCAGCGGGGCGTGCCTGCCTCGCATGGCATCCGCCGTGCGGCGTCATTGATGACAGGAGAAAGCCAGATGAAATCGAGCAACGCCAAATCCAAGGTCCAGGGCGAGGGCGATTACGCGTCCGCACGCAAATACGACGCGCAAGCAAAGGCCTTTGCCGAGTCCGGCAAGGTCGAGCAGGCGGCCCGCGAAGCGGCGCCGCGCAATGCGCAGGAAGAGGCCGACATGCGCGAGGCCGAAGCAGAGGGACGCGCACATGCCAAAGGCCAGGCGCTTTCCGGCAAGAACGATGGCAGCGAGCCCGGCCGTCCGAAACCGGAAAAACGGGCCCCGGGCAAGCATCCGCAAGGCCGCAACCCTGCCCCGGAAAAGCTTCCCGGACGCTAGACAGACGGTGCAAGCAGCACGACATTTTTCAACCCATTGAATCAGGAGCTGTCATGACCACAATTTCTTCCCATCCCATATTGTCCTCCAGCACGATTGCCGGCGACAAGGTCGTCAACCGCAAGGGCGAGGACCTCGGCGACATCAAGGATCTGATGATCGATGTCGATCAGGGCCGCGTCGCCTACGCGGTGCTGGAATTCGGCGGCTTTCTCGGCCTGGGCAGCAAGCTGTTCGCCGTTCCGCTGTCGGCGATGGAAGTCGATACGGAGAACCACCGCTTCATCTTCGATCAGGACAAGGAAAGCCTGAAGAACGCGCCGGGCTTCGACAAGGACCACTGGCCGAATTTCTCGGACCGCAGCTGGGGGTCCCAGGTGCATTCCCACTATGGCGTCCGCCCGTATTGGGAGTAAGCCGGACGGCCCCTTGACCGGGGCCGTTTCCGATTTCAAGGAGTCGATGATGCATTTCATTAGCATCCCCCTGTTGAGTGTCGCGCTGACGGCGATCACGCTGGCGTCCGTGCACGCAATGAGTCCTCGGGTGCCTGAGCGCACGCAGCCGGCCAATGCGACGCAAGGCGACCGGCAGGCGTCGGGCGGGTTCAACAAAACCGCCCTGTCCGCTGCCCCCGGTGTGCTGGATGCCCTGGCGGACGAGAACAATACGCGGGCCTATATGCGGGTCAGCCAGGCACGCTATGCGGCGTACTACAACGATGCCCGGTCGCGTTGCGACATGTATAGCGGTAAAGCCCGCGCGACCTGCATTGAAGAGGCCAAGATGAAATTTGGCCCGCCGCTTTAAATCGCGGACATGAAAGGAGTAACACATGGGTAACACGTCCAACTGGGGCCTTTGCATCCAATGCAAATGGTGGCAGGTCGAACCTGCTGCCGCCCTGGCCAGCACCACCCATGGCCTGTGCATCGAGCAAAGCCTGCAGCCTTACTTGCTGCGCGTTTCCGGCGGAAGCGGATGCGGCCTGTTTGTCGAAGGCGAGCCGGCACGTGCCGCAGGCTCGGGCAACTGTCCGCCGACTGCCGCGCCGACCCGCTAAGGCCGGCTTGAGCGACGTCTCCGGGCCGGCATGCCGCGTTCCCTGTTTGCGGACGAACAGCGCGGACGAATAACGACTATATTCAGGACGAGCTTCTATTCACGACTGCAAGCGTTGCCTTGCGGTTTTTTCATTGGCCAGACAGGTTGAAGAAAATTAGGAGATGTCGAAATGAGCCCCAATCCATCGGTAAGAATCGCCGGCGCGCTGGCGGTGGCGGCCATCGCCCTGACAAGTGTGTGGGGAGAGCTGGCCCTGGCGGACGAAGAAAGGAAATCCAGCTATTCCCCGGTCGTGATCAAGGAAGCGTTTGCTGCCACGATGGCGCGACTGAAGGGCGAAAAACCCGCAGTGCAGCGACGACAGCAGGCCTTGCTCGAAACGCGCTACGACCTGTCCGACAAGCCGGCTGGCGGCATCACCATGTCTGGCGGAAAACCGGTCCAGCAGGGCGTTCGCGCCCGATTGCCCCAAGGAACGAGCTGGGATGCGCTGGCGCAGATGTCGCCTGAAGAGATTCGTTCCAAAGGCCTGTTCCCCGCCGCGTTTCTGCCCTTGCCGCACCCCAAGCACGCCGAAGGCGGCATGGTGTTCCCCGAGTTTCACATCAAGGAGATCAAAAAGCAGGAAGGGCGCGACCTGACCCGATTCGACCTCGACTTCGACCTGCCCGACCACTTCCTGCCGGAGTT
>DAHWJK010000015.1:0-24580 GCA_027344185.1 Thiobacillus sp. | reverse complement strand
CAGGGCGACACCAATATCCGCTACCTGAAGGAAAACGGCGTCTCGATCTGGGACGAGTGGGCCGACGAGAACGGCGATCTCGGCCCCGTGTACGGCCACCAGTGGCGGTCGTGGCCTAAAGCCGACGGCGGCGTGATCGATCAGATCAGCGAGGCCGTGAAGACGCTCAAGAGCAACCCCGATTCACGCCGCATCATCGTCTCGGCCTGGAACGTCGCCGACTTGGACAAGATGGCGCTGGCGCCCTGCCACGCGTTCTTCCAGTTCTATGTCGCGGACGGCAGGCTCTCGTGCCAGCTCTATCAGCGCAGCGCCGACATCTTCCTCGGCGTCCCGTTCAATATCGCCTCCTATGCCTTGCTGACGCTGATGATGGCGCAGGTGACGGGGCTTGAGCCCGGCGATTTCGTGCATACGCTGGGCGACGCCCACCTCTATCTGAACCACCTCGAGCAGGCGCGCGAGCAGCTTTCCCGCGAACCGCGCCCGCTGCCGACGATGAAGCTCAATTCCGCGGTGACGGATATCTTCGGCTTTCGCTTCGGGGACTTCACGCTCGAAGGCTACGATCCGCACCCGGCGATCAAGGCGCCGGTGGCGGTATGAGCGGGACGAGGCAGCCGCGCGTGAGCGTCATCGCCGCGCTGGCGAAGAATCGCGTCATCGGCATCGAGAATCGCCTGCCCTGGCGCCTGCCCGAAGACCTTGCCCACTTCAAGGCGCTGACGCTCGACCATCCCGTCCTGATGGGGCGCAAAACCTTCGAGTCGCTCGGCCGGCCCTTGCCGCGGCGCACCAACGTTGTCATCACGCGCAACGCCGACTACCGGCCCGACGGCTGCCTCGTGGCCGCGTCGATCCCGGCGGCGATCGCGTTATGCCAGGGCACCGACGAAATCTTCTTCATCGGGGGTGCCGAGCTCTACGCCCAGGCGATCCCGCTCGCCGATCGCCTCTACCTGACTGAAGTCGACGCCGAGCCTGCGGGTGATGCCTGGTTTCCCGAGTTCGACCGCGCCGCGTTCCGCGAAATAGCGCGCGACGCGCATGTAGGTGAGAAGGGCGATGCACTGCGTTTTGATTTCGCGGTGTACGAGCGGGAGTAATCCGAGCGATCGGGAATGGCCCGTCAGAGCAGCTTTCTGCCGGGTGGGAAGTTCCCTGGATGCCCCATTTTGAAATTCGGGATACCTCCCGTGGGGATAATCGCCGCTATCGATGGTTGACCGCGTCTAGAGTCGCGACCTTACGAGACAGACCAACTGGAGGGAAGCCGATCAAGTTCGCGGGATTTCGGACGATAACGACCCAGCTGCAATGGCACCCCGAAAATGGAATTTGGAAGAACACCCCAAGACATCGAGCATAACCGCAGGGTTTTCCTGATCGGGTTCTATGCCATTGTGGGCGCACTGATCCTAATTCCCCTGGGCGTGGTTTCGCTGGTAAACGGACGTGCGTTACTAGGCGTAGTGCTGGTCGCTAATTCCGTATTCTGCACGGCGTTCATGATATACAGCCGCCTGACTGCGCGCGTGCGGGGCGTCGGCTATCTGTTCTCCGTCCAAGCGGGGTTGCTCGCGATTTTTCTCGTGATGCACGGCGGCGTCGGCGGAACGGGGATCTATTTCGCGTACCCGCTGGCCTTGATGATGCTCATGTTGGGCTTCACGAGTTTGTATGCGGGTCTGTTTCTCGGCGTCGCGTTCATTGGCATCGTGGCGTTCGGCCTGTATGGCCCGGTTCCGGGTGTCTACGACTACAACGTCATCCACAAACGCCGGATCCTCATGAGTCTGGCGTCTTTTTTCATGATGTCGCTGATCTCGGAATGGATGCGGATCCGGTCCTATGCGGCGATCACGAACACCACCGAGAAGCTGAGCGCCGACGCGAAACACGACCCGCTAACCCGGCTGCTGAACCGGCGCGGGCTGGAAGAGGAAGTGGCGCGCATGAGCGGGACCGATTTCCCTGCCGTGGTGGCGGTGATCGACATCGATCATTTCAATAAAATCAACGATGAGTTCGGACACGATGCCGGCGATGCAGCGCTCCAGTGTGTGGCCGATTGCCTGCGGGCCAACATGAAGGGCCGCGACCTGATCTGCCGCTGGGGCGGCGAGGAGTTCGTGGTGCTGTTCAGGAACACATCGTTGAAGAATGCAGAGACCGTTCTCAGGCAGATTGGCGATGAGGCACGGTCGGGCAGCATTCGTTATGGCGCACATGTTTTCAGCACCACCTTCAGCGCCGGGGTTGTGCTGCTCCGGGACCGCGACGCCTTTCAAGACTGCATGAGCCAGGCCGACAAGTTGCTGTACCAGGCAAAGCAAAACGGACGCGACCAGATTGTTTCGGCAGAAAGGCTGAAAGCGGTCTGACAGGCATCAGGATACGGGTAATGTGCATTGAACGAACGGGACATGAAAAACATCATGAAATCGAAAAACCACAATGCCTGCCTGCAAGGCGAGAAACATCCGTCTGATCGAAGTCGATCACGACATCGATTGCAGGATCGACAGAATCGGCCAGCTGGGAGTGAAGTCCGAGTGTGTGAGGAAAGCTTAGGCTGCCCGGGTTGCAGCGACGATGAAAACAAAACGGGGCCGCCGCCCCGTTTTTTATTGCTTGCACACCCGCTCAGCTCAGCACGTCGGCCCAGATGTTCTTCGCCCACGATTCATTGAAGCCGAAGTTGGCGGCGTCGCCCTTGGGTGTGGCGCCGCCTTCGGGCTGGTTGACGTATTCCTTCTTGGCCGCATCGAACCGGTACACGTTGGCGACATAGCCGGACGTGTTGCCTGAGGTGGCGGAGTAGCAGGTGTTGGCGATGACCGGAACGGCATCGGGCTGGCGTCCGGCCAGCAGTTCGACGATGGCAGCTGCGCAGACCTTGCCCTGGTTCGTCGCCATGTGGCCGGACTTCGGCAGGCCGGACAGCACCGAATCGCCGATGACATGGACGTTGGGCACGGCGGTCGATTCGAAGGTGGCGAGATTGACCGTGCACCAGTTGCCGCTGCTGTCATTGCGCGCGCCGGCCAGTGCCGTGAGGCTGCCTGCGCGCTGGCGCGGCACCACGTTCATCACGTCGGCCTTGACGTCGTCGAGGTCGGTCTTGACGAGCATCGCCCTGCCGTCCACCGCCACCGGCGCGTTGCTGCCGCGGTATTCGATCATGCCGGGGTAGAAGGTGTTCCAGGCATCGGTGAACAGCGGCTTCTTCGACACGATGTCGGCGTTGCTGTCGAGCACGATGATCTTGGACTTCGGCTTCGTCTGCTTGAAATAGTGGGCGACCATGCAGATGCGTTCGTAGGGGCCGGGTGGACAGCGATAGGGTGTAGCCGGAATCGAGATCACGAAGGTGCCGCCGTCGGGCATGGCTTCCAGCTGCTGGCGCAACTGAGCGGTCTGCGGGCCGGCCTTCCAGGCGTGGACGACCTTGCCGGCAGCTTCGGCTTCCTGGAAACCGGGAATGCTGTCGGTCAATACATCGATGCCGGGAGCGAGCACCAGACGGTCGTAGCCGAGGGTCGAGCCGCCCCGTGTGGTGACGGTGCGCTTGCCCGTGTCGATGGCGACGACGCTGTCCTTGAGCATCCTGATGCCGTGTCGGGGCAGCTTGTCGTAGCCGTGGGTGATGTCGTTCATGCTGCGCAGGCCGCCGATCACCCAGTTGGAAATCGGGCAGGAGACGAACGTGTCGTTCGGCTCGATCAGGGTGACGTCGACGTTGGGGCCCCAGGTGCGCAGGTATTTGGCGCAGGTGGCGCCGCCGAAGCCGGCACCGACCACGACGACGTGGGCGCGGGGGCCGGAAGCGGATTGGAGGGTGGCACAGCCGGTGAGCGTGAACGCTGCGCCCGCGCCGGAAATTTTCAGGAAGTCGCGACGGGTCAGGGTCATGGTATCGGTCTCCGTGTAGGGATTATTTTTTCAGGCCGGCGAAATACGCGCCCATGGCCTCGAACTCGGCATCGGTGTAGCCGGATGCGTGTCGCTTCATGATGGTCGACGGACGCGTGCCCGACTTGAAATCGTTCATGGCCTTGACGAAGTACGCCTTCTCCAGCCCGGCCAGGCTGGGAATCGCCCCCTGGCTCTTGCCGCCGGGTCCGTGGCAGGAGAGGCAGGTGGACGCGATGGTTCTGGCATGGATGTCCGCAGCGCCGGCAAGACCGGACAAGACGAGGCCGGCACAACCGGCGATCGCCCGGAAAATGTGCTTGTTCATAGGGTCCTCCAGGGGGTCAGTCAGGAACGGAACGGGGTCCGCAAGTCATGGCCTGGGTCACCTGCAAGCGCTGACCAGTCCATTCATACCATGCTGGAAGAGAGGGAAAGCCCTGTCAACAAGTAAGGACTGATATAGGGCGTTGATTACCCGCGGAGAACGAGTATTTTATTAATGGGCCGCTTCAGTTGCGTGCGCCCAGGTTATGGGCGAGGCGCTGGCTGTCTTTACGGGCCTGTTCGTCGGCGTGACGGTCCCAGCTTGCGCTCACCCATCCGCCCAGGTTTTCGAGCGCGATGCGGCCGAGCGCATCGATCCATTGCGCTTTTTCATTGAGCGCGGGAATGTAATGGAAGGCTTTGCCGCCCGCCGCGAGAAAACCGGCGCGGCCTTCCATCGCCAGTTCTTCCAGCGTTTCCAGGCAATCGGCGGTAAAGCCCGGCGCGACCACGTCGACGCGGCCGATGCCTTCGCGGCCGAGGGTTTCCAGCGTCTTGTCGGTATAGGGCTGCAACCACTCGGCGCGGCCGAAGCGCGACTGGAAGGTGAGACGGTACTGGCCCGGTTCCAGTCCGAGCGCGCCCGCCAGCAGGCGGCCGGTCTTCAGGCATTCGCAATGGTAGGGGTCGCCCTTGTCCAGCGTGTAGCGCGGCACACCATGAAAGCTCATCAGCAGCGCGTCGGGGCGCCCGTGCATCTGCCAGTAGTCGCGGATGTTGGCGGCCAGCGCGTGGATGTAGGCCGGATGATCGTGATAGTGCTTCACCGTGCGCAGCGCCGGCTGGTTGCGGGTTTTCGCCAGCCAGGCGTAGGCGGCGTCGAACGCGGTGGCGGTGCTGGAGGCGGCGTACTGCGGATAGGCCGGCAGGATCAGGATGCGCTCGCAGCCGGCCGCCTTCATCCGCGCCAGCGTGGCGGGCACCGACGGATTGCCGTAGCGCATCGCGTAGTCGACCACGACCGGGCTGGCGATTTTTTCGCCCAGCCAGCCTTTCAAGAGCTTGGCCTGCTTTTCGGTGTGCACCTTCAGGGGCGAGCCGTCGGCGGTCCAGATCGCAGCGTATTTCGCGGCGGACTTCTTCGGGCGGGTGTTGAGGATGATGCCGTTCAGGATCAGCCACCAGACTGCGCGCGGAATTTCCACCACGCGCGGATCGGACAGGAATTCCTTCAGGTAGGTGCGCAGCGCCTTGGCCGTGGGCGCCTCGGGGGTGCCGAGGTTGACCAGCAGGACGCCGGTTGGGGTTTGCTGGCCGTGGGTGTAGTTCGGTTCTTTTAAATAGCGCATTAGTGGTGCGACAGCGCGCTCGACAGAATTTTGGCGGTGAGGTCGACGATCGGCACCACGCGTTCGTAGGCCATGCGGGTGGGACCGACCACGCCGAGCGTGCCGACCACCTGGCCGTCGACGGAATAGGGGGCGCTGACCAGGCTGCATGCATCGAACGGCAGCAGATCGGATTCGCCGCCGATGAAAATCTGCACGCCGGCCGCGTTGCGCGACTGGTCGAGCAGTTGCAGAAGTCCGGTTTTCTGCTCGAAGGCATCGAACAGGCGGCGCAGGCTGCCCATGTTGCTGGAGAGCTCTTCCACATCGAGCAGCCGGCGGCTGCCGGAGACCACCATGTGTTCCTGGCTGGGGTCGAGCGCCTGGCTGCCGGCGTCGACGGCCGCCGCCATCAGCCGGGTGATGTCGTCGCGCATGCGGCCGAGCTCGTCTCGCAGCTTGACGCGCACCTGGTCGAAGCGGTGCCCGGCGAAATGCTGGTTGAAGAAATTGGCCGCCTCGGTCAGCGCCGAAGGGGTGTAGGGCTTGTCGGTGAGGATGACGCGGTTTTCGACCTCGCCTTCCATGGTGACGATGATCAGCAGGATGCGATTGTCCGACAGGCTCATGAATTCGATCTGGCGGAAGGCCGGATTGCGGCGCGGCGTCATCACCAGGCCGGCAAACTGGCTGAGTTCGGACAACAGCGTCGAGGCCGACGCGATCAGCCGTTGCGGATCGGCCGGCGTCAGGCTGCTTTCGAGCTGGTTGACCGAGACCTGATCGAGCGGACGCACCGTCAGCAGGCTGTCGACGAAAAAACGGTAGCCGCGCGGCGTCGGCACCCGGCCGGCCGAGGTGTGCGGGCTGGTGACGAAGCCCATGTCCTCGAGGTCGGCCATGATGTTGCGGATGCTCGCCGGCGACAGATCCAGCCCCGAGTGCTTCGACAGCGTGCGCGAGCCCACGGGTTCGCCTTCGCTGATATAGCGTTCCACCAGGGTTTTCAGCAGGATGCGGGCGCGGTCGTTGAGCATGGGGACATTATAAGGATTCAGGGGCCAGGAATCAGGATTCAGGGAATGAGCGGGGCTGCAGGCCGCGAATCAAAACCCCCTGATCCCTGAATCCTGGCCCCTGACCCCTATATAATCGCCCTACATGCAAACACCTTTCCACACCGTCGGTCTCGTCGGCAAATACGATAATCAGGGCATGGAAGCATCCGTGCGCGCACTGGCGGAGTTTCTGCGCGCGCGCGGCCATGCCGTGGTGCTGGCCAGCCAGACGGCGGAACATTTCGGCATCGAGGAATTCACCAAGCGCAATCTGCGCGAACTGGCGTCCGAGAGCGATGTCGTCGTGGTCCTGGGCGGCGACGGCACCATGCTGTCGATCGCGCGCGAACTGGCGCCGCAGGGCGTGCCGCTGATCGGCATCAACCAGGGACGGCTGGGATTTCTCACCGACGTCACGGTCGACAACATGTTCGATGCCGTCGCCGAAATTCTCAGCGGCCAGTATGTCGCCGAAGAACGCATCCTGCTGAACGGCCAGGTACGCCGGGGAGGCGAGCGCGTGTTCGAAGCCACCGCGTTCAACGACGTGGTGGTGGGCAAGGGCGGCTCGGGCCGCCTGATCGACCTGGAAATCTCCATTAACAGCGAGTTCGTCTACAGCCAGCGCGCGGACGGCCTGGTCGTCACCAGCCCCACCGGCACCACGGCGTATGCGCTGTCTGCAGGCGGGCCCATCGTCCACCCGACGCTGGAAGCCGTTGCGCTGGTGCCGATCTGCCCGCATACGCTGTCGGCCCGCCCCATCGTGGTCAGCAGCCATTCGCGCATCGAACTGCATCTGACCTATGCCGATGACGCGCGCGTTCACTTCGACGGCCAGCATCATTTCGACCTGATGAGCGGCGACCATGTGTGGATCACCCGCGCCAACCGGCCGATCACCCTGCTGCATCCGCACTCCTACAGTTACTACGACACCCTGCGGCAGAAGCTGCACTGGGGCAAAAAACTCTAAGCTGTTTGTAGAGGCGCCCATGCTGTCGCATTTATCCATTCGAAATTACCTGCTGGTCGAATCGGTCGAGCTCGATTTCGCGCCGGGGCTGACCGTGCTCACCGGCGAAACCGGCGCCGGCAAATCCATCCTGGTCGACGCGCTGGCGCTGGCGCTGGGCGACCGCGCCGAGGGCGGCGTGGTGCGCCAGGGCGCAGCGCGTGCCGAAATCGCCGCCGAATTCGTCATCGACGGCGTGCCTGCGCTTGCGGCCTGGCTCGACGAAGCCGGTTTCGCATCGGACGACGGCACGCTGATCCTGCGCCGCGTGATCGACGCCGGCGGCCGCTCGCGTGCCTTCGTCAATGGCAGCCCCGCACCGCTGGCGCAGTTGAAGGACGCTGCCGAATTCCTGCTCGACATCCATGGCCAGCATGCGCACCACGCGCTGCTGCGTCCGCAGGCCCAGCGCGAGGTGCTCGACGCCTACGCCGGCGCGCAGTCCCTGGCCGCCGCAGTCGGCGCCGGCTGGCATGCCTGGCAGGCCGCGCGCCAGCGCCGCCGCGACGCCGAGGGCCATAGTCAGGCGCGGCAGATCGAACGCGAGGGCCTCACGCAGGCGGTGGAGGAATTGCGCGCGCTGGGCGACGATCTCGCGCGCTGGGACGAGATCCAGACCGAGCATGCGCGGCTTGCACACGTCACCACGCTGCTGGAAGGCAGCCAGGCACTGATCCTGGGTCTGGACGAAGACGAGGGCGCGGTATCGAGTCAGCTCGGCGACATGAGCGCGCGGCTGGCCGCCATGCAGGCGGTGGACGACAGCCTCGGCGAGATCGCCGCGCTGCTGGATGCGGCCAGCGCCGACGTGGCCGAGGCGGTGCACGCGCTGCGCCGCTATGCCGGGCATCTCAGCCTCGACCCCGAGCGGCTTGCCGAGCTCGACCGTCTGCTGGCCGACATGCACAGGCTGGCGCGCAAGCATCGCGTGCAGCCGGACGCGCTGCGCGGCTTGCTGGCGCGGTTCGAGGCGCGGCTCGCCGAACTCGCCGCCAGCGACGACCTCGATGCGTTGCAGGCCAACGAAGCCGCCGCCTGGGCGCGCTATCAGACCGATGCGAAAAAGCTCGGCGCGCAGCGCCGCAAGGCGGCGACGGCGTTGTCGAAACAGGTGACGGCGGCGATGCACGAACTGGCGCTGGCCGGCGGCCATTTCGACATCGTGTTGCAACCCACCCACGAACCGCGTGCGCACGGGCTGGAAGACGTGGGTTTTCTGGTCGCCAGCCATCCCGGTCTGCCGGCAGGTCCGCTCGGCAAGGTGGCCTCGGGCGGCGAGCTGTCGCGCATCAGTCTGGCGATCCAGACCGCGCTGTCGGGCATGGCCGGGGTGCCGACGCTGATCTTCGACGAGGTCGATGTCGGCATCGGCGGCAGCGTCGCCGAGGCGGTCGGGCGACGCCTGGCGAAACTGGGCGAGAACCGGCAGGTGCTGGTGATCACCCATCTGCCGCAGGTGGCCGCGCGCGGCAAGCAGCATCTGCAGGTCAGCAAGCAGGCGAACGGCGGTTTCGTCTCGTCCAACATCGAGCGGCTCGACGCTGCCGCGCGGGTGGAGGAAATCGCCCGCATGCTGGGCGGCATGAAAATCACCGCGACCACGCGGCAGCACGCCGCGGAGATGCTCGCCGGGTGAGGTGCCTGCTGGCCGCCTGGCTGCTGTTCGCAGCCGTCCCGGCCTGGGCGGACACGCTGCAGGGCGTGGTCATCGTCGTCATCGACGGCGATACTGTGCTGTTCAAACCCGATCATTACTCCCCTTCAGCGCGCGCTTTTCTCAAGGTGCGGCTGGCCGGTATCGATGCGCCGGAAGCGGCGCAGCCGCACGGCGATGAAGCGACCCGCGCGCTCAAGGAAATGGCGTTGAAGCAGCGGGCAAGGCTGGAGATCGTCGCCACCGACCCCTACGGCCGCAAGCTGGGACGGCTCAGCGTGGGCACGCTCGCGGTAAACGCGGAACTGGTTCGACGCGGACATGCGTGGTCGGGTTCGCGCGCGAGCGGCGATGCGTTGCCGGCGCTGCAGAACGAGGCGAAGCATGCGCGGCGCGGGCTGTGGCGCGACGCCGCGCCGGTGCCGCCGTGGGCATGGCGGCGCGCGCAGGCCATGCCCGCTTATTGAGGCAGCAGCTGTTTGTCGGCGACTTCGCGCGGCGTGCCGTCCGGCAGCGCCACGTTGCATTCATGGAACACGCGCGCCGTGCAGGTGCGGCAGATTTCGTTGTCGAGCCGCGGATAAATCGCCTGGATGGCCTCGCCCTTGTGGCGAAAGATATGGTCCTCGCCGATCGTGTCGACCTCGCCGCTGCGCCGCAGCATTTCGCACAAGTCCGGCTGCACCCCCACCAGATACAGGCCCCCGCCCAGCCGACGCCGGCGCGTGGCCTCCTTGGCCAGCATCTCGGCGCCAGCCAGGTCGATGATCCCGATTGCGCGCGCCGACACCAGCAGGTGCTTTTTCTGCGGGTCGGCCTCGTCGACGTGGCGGAAATGCTTTTGCACATGCTCGACGGCGCCAAAAAAAATCGAGCCTTCGACGCGCAGTATGGCGAGCTGCGGACAGCCGGGATTGTTATTGTCGAACGGCACAAATTTGCGGCGCGGATTTTCGCGGCCGGCAGCGGACGGAACCAGTTCGCGGATCGACGGCTGCGAGGTGCGGTAGAGGTAAAACAGCAGCGACACCAGGATGCCGAGGAAGATGCCTCTTTCCAGGTCGACCAGGGTGCCGACGAAGGTGAGGATCAGCACGATGCGCTCGTGCTTATGGCGCTTGACGATTTCGCGGATGTGGTGAAAATCGATCAGGCTCCACGCCACGATGAACAGGATCGCCGCCATCGAGGCAATCGGCAGATAGGCGGCAAGCGGCGCGACCAGCAGCACGATCAGCAGCAGGAACACCGCCGACATCGCGGCAGCCAGTGGGGTCTTCGCACCCGACGCGTAATTCACCCCGCTGCGGTTGAACGAGCCGCTGCCGGCATAGCTGGAGAAAAAGCTGCCGGCGATGTTGGACAGGCCCTGGCCGACGAATTCCTGGTTGCTGTCGATGCGCTGGTCCGATTTGACGGCGACCGAGCGGGCGATCGCCACCGCTTCGGTGAGTGCCAGGATCGCAATGATGGTGGCGGGAAACAGGGTTTGCTGGATCGCGGCGAACGAGAAATCCGGCACCGACAGCGGCGGGAACGAGGCCACCAGCGCGCCGACGGTGCGGATGCCTGTCGCGTCGGCGCCGAATTGAAAATTGATCAGCGTGGCCACCACGCTGCCCACCACCATCGCGACAATCATGTAGGGCAGTTTCTTCAGATGGCGGCGGGCAAGCACGCCGGAAACCAGCGTGACCACGCCCACTGTCATTACCCAGGGCTGGATGTCGGGGATGTGCGCGCCGAACTGGATCAGCACTTGGTGGAAATGCGCGCCGCGCGGCATGTCGATCCCGAAGAAATGCTTGATCTGGCTGGCGGCGATCAGGATGGCCGCGCCCGCGGTGAAGCCGGTGATGACGGTGTGCGAGATGAAGTTGACCAGCGTGCCCAGACGCGCCAGGCCCATCGCCAGCTGGATCAGACCGGCCAGCAGCGTGAGCGTGAGCACCAGGCCGATGTACTGCGGACTGCCGGGTTCGGCCAGCGGACTGATCGAGGCGAACACCACGATCGAGATCGCGGTCGTCGGGCCCGAGACCAGATGCCAGCTCGACCCCCACAAGGCCGCGACGATGGCCGGCACCATCGCCGCGTAGAGGCCGTATTCAGGCGGCAGTCCGGCAATGGTGGCAAACGCCACCGCCTGGGGCAGCACGATCAGCGCGCCGGTGAATGCGGCGATGCTGTCGGCCTTGAAGGTTTGCTGCGTTACATTGGGCCACCAGCGCAAAAAGGGCAGCAGTCGATAGAGCCACAGGGGGCAGGCCTTGAGGTCGATCACGGTATCTCCAGAAGCATATTAGGGAATAATACTATAAACCCTTGGTATAAAAGGATTTTTGAGGCCCCAGGCGTTTATCAAACAGGCCGTACCGCTTTATAATCCGGGGCAAGCCCTGCGTCAGACGGGGTCTAACGACAACTCAACCAGAGAGAGTGAGGAAGATGAAAACGACCACGATGACGCTGTGCGCGTCCGTGCTGTTGGCGTTGGCCATGCCTGTTCAGGCGGCGGGCGACCCCAAGGCCGGACAACTCAAAACTTCGATGTGTGCTGGCTGTCATGGCATTCCCGGCTGGCGTACCGCCTACCCCAGCGTATACAGCGTACCCAAGCTGGGCGGCCAGCATGCCGACTATATCGTCGCCGCGCTCAAGGCCTACAAGAGCGGCGAACGCAACCACCCAAGCATGAAGGGCATTGCAGGCAGCCTGTCCGAGCAGGACATGCAAGATCTCGCGGCGTATTACGCGTCGTCCTACAGCGGCCCGGCCAACTAAACGAGGACGACAACATCATGAAAACACCATTGTTCATCCTCGCCGCCGTTGCGCTGGCGATTTCGCTGCCGGTCCATGCCAAGGGCAACTATGAAGCGGGCAAGGCCAAATCGGCAGCCTGCGCGGCCTGCCATGGTGCGGACGGTGTCAGCGCCGTGCCGTCCTTCCCCATGCTGGCCGGACAGCATCGCGATTACCTGTACCACTCGCTCAAGGATTACAAATCGGGCAAGCGCAATAACCCGCTCATGGCCGAGCAGGTGAAAGCCCTGTCCGATGCGGACATGCTGGATCTGGCGATGTATTTTTCGAAGCAGAAGGGGCTGACGCTGAAGTATTGAGCGCTGCGCAGGGCCGAAAAAAACGGGCGTGGCCAAGTGGCCACGCCCGTTCTGTTTATGGGGCCCGGTCGTCAATGTATTGTATCTGGCGCCGCTGCTGGGCGGGATAGGCCTGGTTGCGTCCGGATTCCTTGGCGGCATACAGCGCCTGGTCGGCGCTGCTGACCAGCGCGTCGACGTCGACGGTGCCGGGCTCGCGGGTCGCCACGCCGATGCTGACCGTGAGCGATTTGCTGGCATGGCCCAGGGCGATCCGGTTTTCGCTGAGGTTGGCGCGCAGGCGCTCGGCCGAGAGCATCGCGGCCTTGAGGTCGGTGTTGGGGCAGATGACCAGAAATTCCTCACCGCCGATGCGGCAGACGCTGTCCTCGCGCCGTGCCGACGTGCGCAGGTTGGCGGCGGCCTCGCGCAGCACGGTATCGCCCGCGGCATGCCCATAGGTATCGTTGATCTGCTTGAAGTGATCGATGTCGATCACCATGACCGACAGCGGCATGCCTGAACGCGAGGCTGCGCTCCAGGCCTGTTCGAGCTGGTCCATCGCAGAACGGCGGTTAGGCAGCCCGGTCAGCTGGTCGGTCAGCGCAGCGGTGGCCAGGCGCCGGTTGGCCACCGCGAGCTCGGCGGCGATCTGGCGCAGTTGCGCGCGGTCTTTTTCCCACGAGGCCTGCAGCTGGATCATCCGTTGTGCGGCGAGCAGGCGGGTATGCAGACTTCGGGCACTGACGGTCAGCGGTACATAGCCATCGGCGCCTGCTTCATGGGCCAGGGTCAGCTGGTTTTCATCGTTTTCCTGTCCGCTCAGAAGCAGGTGCATGCGGCTGCCGTCATCGGTTGCGCGCAGCGCCTGGCACAGTTCGTAGCCGTCGAGCAGCGGCAGGTCGACGCGCGCGACGATGACGTGCGGGAGCACTTCCATTGCCAGCGCCAGCGCGGCCGTGCCGTTTTCTGCCGGGTAGACCGTGTGCTCGGTGTCCTCGGTCAGCAGTGCCATGGTGTTGCGGCGATGGGTGGCGTTGCCGTCGGCCACCACGATGCGCAGCGGTGCTGTATGGAAATGCACCGCGTTCTCGTCCTGGTGGTGGCCGTGGCAGATTTCGGAAAACGACGGCAGCACGGTGGCCGGAATCTTCAACAGTTCGGACCATTCGCGCCATTGGGTGATGACTTCGTCGATAAAGCCGCCGGCCTGATCCGGCTGAATGTCGAGTTCAACCGCCAGCTTCATCCACTCTTTCAGAAGTTTGGGGCGCATGTCGGCGTTGGCCAGGCCGAGATCGGCCAGCCGGTGCGACAGGCGCAGCATCAGCAGCAGGCTGTTGGCGCGCGAGTCATGAGGGTAGCTCGGGGTTTCGTCGTCTTCGTAGTGTGCGAGCGGTCCGGTAAACACCCTGGGCAGGCCCCAGTCGGCCAGCATCGCGACGCCAAGTTCAATGTGGTCGATTGCCAGTTGCGCGTGTTCATGTTCGATGGCCGGCTGGGCGGGATGGGTATTCTGCGCCGTCAGCGCTGCACTGTATTCCTCGGGATAGACCGTGGCCAGGGCGAGCTTGCCGACCTGGGCGAGCAGGCCGCAGACGAACAACTCGTCCACCGCGGCCACGTGCACCCGCATGCCGAGCGCTTGCATGCCAAGCGCCATCAAGAGCGAATGCGACCAGTATTTCTGGTAGTCGAACGCCTGGCAGGCGCCTTCGCGGTACTGGTCCACCAGTGAAAACCCCAGGGCCAGGTGGCGCACCGTGGCCATGCCCTGGCGCACGACGGCTTCCTGGACCGAGACCACCGGACGTGCGATATGCGAAGCGCTGTTGGCCAGCTTGATCAATCGGCCGGACAGGGCCGGATCGGTCTGCACCACCCGTGCAATCTCACCCAGCGTGGCGTTTTCGCGCTGCGAAATCGTCAGGATGGCCAGCGCGACACCGCGAGGCGTGGGCAGCTGGCCACTGAGTTTGAGTTGTTCAAGCTGTTTCATTCATCAACCCGTTCGATGGAGCATAGGCACTGCAGTACGCTGCGTGTTTCACTGCTTTCCGCGCAACCGGGCCCAGGGCCAGGTCAGACCAATCGTTGCGACGAACAGGGAAGCACACCACGGGACGGGCGCGGAATGCGCAAAACTGCGTCCTAAGGGTTTATCGACAGGTTTTCGACAAAATGAAGTGCGGATTTCGACAGTTCAGGCGTGGCCGGTCTTGCGATCGAGGCAGCGCAGGTAGGCTGCCGGGTCGTATGCGGTCTGGTCGCGTTGCGCTTGCCAGATCATTTCCCCGAGGCAGTCCATGACGTCATGCTGGGCGTCCATCGCATTGCCATAGCGCTTGAGCAATGCCTGGTAGCGCGCGCGGATGCCCGGCGGCTGGTCGACCGACACCTGTTCGGCGATCGCCAGGTGCATCGAAAGATGCAGGAAGGGGTTGGTCTCGCCGGACTCCGGCAGGTAGTCGCGTTCCCGGTGGCGTTCCGGCTGGTCGAGCAGCGCGTGGTACTCGGGATGCGCCAGCACCGCTTCCAGCGCCGGCTGTTCCGCGCCTGCCAGCGGCTGGCCGGCACGGTATTTTGCCCACACGTCGAAAAAAAACTGGCGGACCTGATCGCGGCTGGGATTGAACATGAGTCGCTAATCGGTTTGGGCGCGCGCAGCGCGGCGTTTGCCCCCTCCACCGTTCGGGGAAGGGTTGGGGATAAACAGCGACTTGCCCGCTTGCGGGCTTAGTCGAACGGTTAGAGGTTCCATCAGAGGGTTCGAGGGCCGCGTTTCCTCTTTCCCTCTTCAGCGGCAGGCCAGGTCTTGCCCTTGAACTCGCACAGGTCGGCAATGATGCACTCGCCGCATTTCGGCTTGCGCGCCTGGCAGACATAGCGTCCGTGCAGGATCAGCCAGTGGTGGGCGTCGACGCGGAACTCGGCGGGAATGGACTTCAGCAACTTCTTCTCCACCTCCAGCACGGTCTTGCCGGGAGCGAGGCCAATCCGGTTGGCCACGCGGAAGATATGCGTGTCGACCGCCATGGTCGGCTGGCCGAAGGCGGTATTGAGGATCACGTTGGCCGTCTTGCGACCCACGCCCGGCAGCGCCTCGAGTGCGGCGCGGTCGGCCGGCACCTGGCTGCCGTGTAGTTCAATGAGCATGCGGCAGGCGGCGATCAGATGCTTCGCCTTGCTCTTGTAGAGGCCGAGGGTGCGGATGAAGTCCGTAAGCCCCGCCTCGCCCAGCGCGAGGATCGCCTCGGGCGTCCTGGCCACCGGAAACAGCCGGCGCGTGGCGAGGTTGACACCCTTGTCGGTGGATTGTGCGGAGAGCACCACCGCCACCAGCAGCTCGAACGGCGTCGTGTATTCGAGTTCGGTGGTGGGATGCGGATTGGCTGCGCGCAGGCGGCTGAAGATTTCGTGGCGCTTGGCTGGATTCATGGTGCGGTCTTGCTCATCGTGCCCGGCTCACTGGTCGGCGAGGCGCTTTTTCAGGGCCTGTTTCTCGGCCTGGCGCTTGGCACCCGGCGTTTTTTCATGTTCGCCGGCCTTGCGGGCAAGCACCAGCGGCACGTAGGGATTGCGCGGCTTAGGCACGCGCCGCTTCAGCGGCGGTTTCATGCCGGCATCGGTGCGGCGGCATGGACGCGGCGTTCGGCGCGCGCCTTGTACCCGTTATTGGCGGCGATCAGCAGGCCCAGTGCGATGAAGGCGCCGGGCGGCAGAATGGCGAGAAGAAAGCCCTGGTAACCGGGCAACACATGGAGGACGAAGGTTTTGGCGGACTCGCCGAACACCAGATCGATGCCGGACAGCAAGGTGCCCTGGCCGGCGAGCTCGCGGATCGCGCCCAGCACGATCAGAACCATCGTGAGTCCCAGCCCCATTGCGATCGCGTCGACCACGCTGTGCAGCGGGCGGTTCTTGGAGGCGAAGGCATCGGCGCGCGCCAGCACGATGCAGTTGGTGGTGATCAGCGGGATGAAAATCCCCAGCACCAGATACAACGGATGCACGAAGGCATTCATCGCCAGGTCGATCACCGTGACCAGCGCGGCGATGATCAGCACGAACACCGGGATGCGGATTTCGTGCGGAACGAAATTGCGGACACCCGACACCGCGCCGCTGGCAGCCGCCATCACGAGCGTCGTCGCCAGCCCCAGCGAAAGCGCATTGACCACGTTGTTGCTGATCGCCAGCAGCGGGCACAGGCCCAGCAACTGGACCAGCCCGGCGTTCTGCTTGATGAGGCCGTTCTGAAACAGACTGCGGAATTCGAGCAGGGTCATCATGATCTTTTCTCCTTCACCGGTTGGGCCCCTTGGGCGGGGGCGACGAATGCCGCGCGGTGCCGCGCAAAATATTCGAGCGCGCTTCTGACCGCCTTGACCACCGCGCGCGGGGTGATCGTCGCGCCTGCACGGGCGTCGAAGGCGCCCCCGTCCTTGGCGACTTTCCAGTCCCGGGGTTGCGGGTCCATCAGCGATTTGCCGACAAACTGCTCGATCCACGGGCTTTTGGCGCGATCGATGTAATCACCCAGCCCCGGGGTCTCGCGGTGGGCGGTGACGCGCACCCCGGTGACCGTTCCGTTGGCATCGATCCCGATCAACAGGGCAATATTGCCACTGTAGCCGTCGGGCGCAACCACTTCCAGCACCACGCCGCTGAACGCGCCGCTTCGGCGTGCCAGCCACAGCGCGGAGGCTTGGCGCGTGCCGAGCAGCGCATCCGGCGGCACGCTTTGCTGGCTGGCCAGCAGGTCGTTATCGTACAGGGTGGCGGGGAGTACCTGGCTCAGGAGTGCGCGTTTTGCGGCGAGCTGGCCTCGGGTGATGGTCGGCTCGGTGCGGTCATGCGTGAATGCCAGCACGGCGGTGCCGACGACCGCGAATACGAACAGGATGACGCCGGTGCGCAGCGCGTTACGCAGCGCGGCTCGAAGCGGTGGAGTCATGCTGGCGGCACCTTGGTCTTTTTCGTCTCGCCATACACGCGTGGCTGGGTGTACTGGTCGATCAGCGGCACGCAGAGGTTCATCAGCAGGATCGCGAACGCGACGCCGTCCGGATAGCCGCCCCAGGTGCGGATGACGATGGCGAGCAGGCCCGCGCCGAAGCCGAAGACCAGCTTGCCGCGCGGCGTGGTCGCGCCCGACACCGGGTCGGTGGCGATGAAGAAGGCGCCCAGCATCACCGCCGGTGAAAACAGGTGGAACCACGGCGCGCCGAAGCGGCCGGCGTCGAAGAAATGCAGGAAGCCGGCGGCCAGCCAGATGCCTGCGAGAAAAGCCAGCGGCACCTGCCAGCTCATGATGCGCAGCGCCCATAGCAGCAGGCCGCCGAGCAGAAAGGCGCCGGCCAGCCACTCGAAGCCGATGCCGCCGTAGTGCCCAAAGATCGGCTGCGTCATCACCTCGTCCACCGTGTATTGCTGCAACAGCCCGGTGCGCAGCGCGTCCAGCGGGGTGGCCATGGTCACCGCGTCGAGCGTGGCTTTCGGCATACTGCCGCTGAAAATCACGCTCGCGCTTTGCGCCAGCGTGAGCGGGGCGTCGGTGAGCGAGAGCGGACCCGGCCACTGCGTCATTTGCACCGGGAAGGAGACGATCAGCACCGCATAGCCGACCATCGCCGGGTTGAAGATGTTCTGCCCCAGTCCGCCGTATAGATGCTTGGCGACGACGATCGCGAATAGCGTACCGGTGACGATCAGCCACCAGGGCGCCAGCGCCGGCAGCGACAGCGCCAGCAGCCAGGCGGTAACGATGGCGGACAGGTCGGTGAGAAAGGGTTGGGCCGGATAGCCGCGCACTTTCAGCATCGCCGCTTCGGCCGCCAGGGCGGTCGCGGTGGCAAGCGTCAGCGTGATCAGGATGCCCGGTCCGAACAGCCACACGTAGACCGCGATGCCGGGGACCAGCGCGGCCAGCACCCAGGCCATGACCTGGGTGACGCTGCTGCGATCGATAATGAAAGGGGAGGCCATCAGGATTTGTTCTCGTCGGTTTCCAGCGGCTGGCGCGCCAGTTCGCGGATTTTAGCCCGGCGTGCCTCGATTTCCTCGATCTCGCGCTGGGCCGCGGGCGGCAGCTGGTCGACGTTCTTCGGCGCGACCTCGGCCTTTTTCGCCTGCGCGCGGGCCAGCGCGGCGGCGATCAGCGCCTTCTTGGCATCGGTCTCGCTTTGGACTGCGCCTTGGGCCGCGGGTGCGGCTGCGAGCTCCGCACGTTTGGCCTGCGCCTTGGCGGCAAGTTTCTCGGCCTTTTCCTTCTTTTCGCGTTCGAGCCGGAACTGGCGGAAGTCGTGGCGTTCGCGCGCCAGGTCGGCGGCGCGCTTTTCCTTTTCGCGCGCCCAGATTTCGCTCTTGGCGTAGCGATAGAAATCGACCAGCGGAATATGGCTCGGGCAGACATAGCTGCAGCAGCCGCATTCGATGCAGTCGAACAGATGGTATTCCTGCGCGCGGCCGAAGTCGCCCGCCTTGGCAAACCGAAACAGTTCCTGCGGCTGCAGTTCGGCCGGGCAGGTGTCGGCGCAACGGGTGCAGCGGATGCATGGAAGCGCCTTCGGCAGCGGCGGGAACAGTTCCTTCGATTTCACCAGGATGCAGTTGGTGGCCTTGATCACCGGCACCTCCAGGTTGGGCATCGGCATACCCATCATCGGTCCGCCCATCAGCACGCCGGTGGTGCCGTCGCGATCGCCCGCCACGTCGACCAGCACCTGCATCGGCGTGCCGATCAGCGCCTCGACATTCTGCGGACGCAGCACGTGGCCGGTGACGGTGAGCAGCCGCGAAATCAGCGGCTCGCCGCGGTGCACCGCGCGCGCCAGCGCGTAGGCGGTGCCGACATTGAAGACCTGGATGCCGATGTCGGTGGACAGCCTGCCGGAGGGCACCTGCTTGCCGGTCAGCGTCTCGATCAACTGCTTGGCGCCGCCGGCGGGATAAATCGTCGGCACCGCAATCACCTCGACCGCGAACTGCATTTCAGCGGCGGCAGCGCGCATCGCGGCGATCGCCTCGGGCTTGTTGTCTTCGATGCCGACCAGGATCTCGGTGCTGCCGAGCAGGTGCCGCATCACCGCCACGCCCTGCAGGATGGCATCGGCCTGCGTGCGCATCAGCACGTCGTCGCAGGTGATCCACGGTTCGCATTCGCCGCCGTTGAGAATCAGCGTGGGACAGTCGTGGCGTGCACCGGGATCGAGCTTGACCGCGCTCGGAAACACCGCGCCGCCCAGACCGGTCAGGCCCAGGTCGCGCAAGCGCATCCGCAGTTCGGACGGCTCCAGCGCGCGGTAGTCGAGCGGCGTGCGGGCGATCCATTCGTCGAGGCCGTCGGTCTCGATCGTGATGCAATCGTCCGGCAGACCCGACGCGTGCGGCACGAGGGCCGGGCCGATGGCCGTGACGGTGCCCGAGCTCGACGCATGGACCGCGGCGGAAATATAGCCGTCCGCCGCGCCGATCAGCTGGCCTTTCAGCACGCGCTCGCCCACGCTGACCACCGGCTTGGCCGGGTTGCCGATGTGCTGGCGCAGCGGAATGACCAGTTTTCGGGGCAGGGGCGCGGCGTGAACCGGTCGCGTGTTCGATTCGGCCTTGTGGCTCGGCGGATGCACACCGCCCTTGAAGGTGTGGAGGGTTCGGCTCATGGCACCTCTTTGAGCATGACGACCGGATGCTTCCATTTCCAGTGCGGCAGGTCTTCGACGATCGGCACCATGCTGATGCAGTCGACCGGGCACGGCGGCAGGCACAGCTCGCAGCCAGTGCATTCGGCGGCGATGATGGTGTGCATCTGCTTGGCGGCGCCGGCAATCGCGTCGACCGGACAGGCCTGGATGCACAGGGTGCAGCCGATGCAGGTGTTCTCGTCGATGAAGGCGACCGATTTCGGCTTGGGCGTGCCATGGGTCTCGTCGAGCGGCTTGGGTTCCACGCCCAGCAGTTCGGCCAGCTTCTTTACCCCGTCCTCGCCGCCCGGCGGGCACTGGTTGATGTCGGCCTCGCCCTTGGCGATCGCCTCGGCATAGGGCCGGCAGCCGGGAAAGCCGCACTGCCCGCATTGCGTCTGCGGCAGGATGGCGTCGATCTTTTCCGCCAGCGGGTTGCCCTCCACCTTGAAGCGGATCGCCGACCAGCCGAGCACCAGGCCGATCACCACCGCGATGGCGACCATCACCCAGATTGCGGTCAGCATTATTTGACCAGACCCGAGAAGCCCATGAAGGCGAGCGACATCAGGCCGGCGGTAATCATTGCGATGCTGGTGCCCTTGAACGGCGCCGGCACGTCACAGGTGTCCAGCCGCTCGCGGATGCCGGCGAAGAGCACCAGCACCAGCGTGAAGCCGAGCGCGCCGCCGGCGCCGAAGAACAGAGACTCGACAAAATTGTGGTTCTCCTGCACGTTGAGCAGCGGAATCCCCAGCACCGCGCAATTGGTGGTGATGAGCGGCAGGTAGATGCCCAGCACCTGATACAGCAGCGGGCTGGTCTTGTGGATGAACATCTCGGTGAACTGCACGATGCCGGCGATCACCACGATGAACGATAGCGTGCGCAGGTAAAAGAGCTCGGTGCCGAGCAGGTATTCGTTGATCAGATAGCTTGCGCCGGACGCCAGCGTCAGCACGAAGGCCGTCGCCAGGCCCATGCCGATGGCCGCTTCCAGTTTTCTCGACACCCCCATGAACGGGCACAGGCCGAGAATCTTGGCCATCACGATGTTGTTGACGAACACCGTGGAAATGAGGATGAGGAGGTAGGTTTCCAAAATGGGCTGATCCGGCGCAATGCCGCATTATCCGTCGCGGAGGGCGGGGGATTCAAGCGTGCGATTGCCGATTGTACGGAAGGGTGCGCAAAGCGGGCGCAGTTGAGGTGATGTTGCGGGCTGCAGCCAGACGCGGCTCGACCCGCCCGAGAACGTGCCTCGGGCGGGTCGAGCCGCGTCTATTCTGAGGCAGGCCTTCCGGCCGCCGCTTAGAGTTTGTACGGTTGCGGCGCGCCGACGATGAGCGGTGCGGGAACCCGCTTCCCGCCCCTGAGCAGCTTGACGGCAAACAGCGCCAGGAACAGCACGCCAACCGAGAACACGACGTCGCCCGGTACCCGCAACCAGACAAGGGTTTCCATCAGCGTCGAGTGAACCACTTCCGGCGACCGCGCAAACCAGACGCCGCGGGTGATGCTGGCCCACGCCTGGTAGATGCCGGCCGGCACCAGCGACATGAACACCATCATGGCCAGGCCGATGTTGAGCAACCAGAACATCGGGCTCAACAGCTTGTCCGACCAGGCAAGGCGGTCGCTCAAGCCGCGCAGGCAGAACAGCAGCAAGCCGATCCCCAGCATCCCATACACGCCGAACAGGGCGGCGTGGCCGTGCGCAGCCGTCATGTTCATGCCCTGCATGTAGTACAGCGCGATCGGCGTGTTGATGGAAAAGCCCAGCAATCCGGCGCCGACCACGTTCCAGAAGCCCACCGCGATAAAGCACAGGATGGCCCACTTGTAGGACTGCACCCAGGGTGCCGATTGCGAACGCTTGTAGTTGCGATAGGCTTCGGTGCCGATCATGGCCAGCGGGACCACTTCCAGTGCCGAGAACATGGCGCCGATGGCGATCACGACGGTCGGGGTGCCGGTGAAGTACAGGTGGTGCAGGGTGCCGAGGATGCCGCCGAACAGGAACACGATGGTTTCCATCACGATCGCGCTGTTGGCGGACGACGCACGGATCAGGCCGAGGCGGGTGAACAGCAAGGCGATCACGGCCGTGGCAAACACTTCAAAGAAGCCCTCGACCCACAGGTGGACCAGCCACCAGCGCCAGTATTCGACCATCGAGAAGTGGGTGAGACGGGTCCAGGTCAGCGAGGTGGCATAGAAGCCGCCGATGCACACCGCAGCCAGGAACACCATCGCGATCAGGCCGCGGCTTTCGGACGGTTTCTTCAGCGCCGGCCAGAGGCCGCGACCGAGCAGGGTGGCCCAGAACAGGAGCCCGATGAACAGCAGGATCTGCCAGACACGGCCCATGCTGGTGAATTCCAGGCCCTGATTGCCGACCCAGAAGCTGAAATCGGTGCCGATGTTCTGCAGCGTGCCGAGCCAGCCCGTGATGGTGGAGCCCGCGACGATGAAGAGCAGGGCGTAGAACAGCACATTCACGCCCAGTTTCTGGTACTTCGGCCCATGGCCGGAAATGGCCGGTGCGATATAGAGGCCGGTGGCCAACCACGCGGTGGCGATCCAAAGTACGGCAAACTGGGTATGAATGGTGCGGCTGACCGTGAACGGCAGGATGTCTCCCAGCGGAATGCCGAAGAAACTGTTGCCCTCAACCGCATAGTGCGCAGTGAGGATGCCCATGCCGACCTGCGCCAGGATCAGCGCGATCACCACATAGAAATACTTCTTGGTGGCTTTCATCGATGGCGTGGGTTTCAGATCGAACAGCGGGTCGGTTTTGGGCGGAGTCGGATCGCCCGCTTCCTGATGCCTCGAGTGGAAGAAGAGCATGCCGACAATCGCGCCGATCATCAGGATCACGCTGGCGATCGACCAGATGCCTGCACCCGCGGTGGGTGTGTTGTCGACCAGCGGTTCATGCGGCCAGTTGCTGGTATAGCTCAAATCGGTTTCACCGGGCCGGTCGGTGGCGGCGGCCCATGATGCCCAGAAAATGAAGGCGGTCAGCGCGTGCCGATCGTCCGCCAGACGCAACGAGCCGGGCGACATCGAATACTGCTCGCGCAGCGCATCCAGCGATTTTTCATCGCCGAACAAGCCGTTGTAATGCGCGGCGACCTGGCGCACTGCCGCAGCACGGTCGTCGGACAAGGTGATCGTCCCTGTTTCGGCGTTGTAGCTGTTGCGTCGCATTTCCACCTTGAGCAGGCCGTTCAGTTGGCCTTGCTCCCCGACGTTCAATTGCGCAAAAGGCTTGCCGAATTCGCGCTGCGCCCAAATATCACGCAGTGCGAGGGCTTCGCGGTGCAGCCAGTCGGCTGACCAGTCTGGCGCCAGGTAGCTGCCGTGGCCCCAGACCGAACCGAGTTGCTGACCACCGGCCGACAGCCAGGCCTGCTGGCCATGCTGAACCTGGTCTGCCGTATACAACACGTCGCCGCTGGCGCTGACGACTTTTTGCGGGATGGGCGGGGCCTTGACGTAAATCTCAGTACCAACCCAGCCGAGGACGGCGAAGGAGAGCACACAGATAATGGCCAGCCAGGTCCAGAGTTTGCGCGTGGATTTCATTGCAAATTTCCTTCTTGATGAGGGTGGATGGATGAAAAGTAAACCTCTCAAAGATGTGCTTTACATGCATGTATTGTTGGATGCAAATAAAATCATCCTGAGGTCTGCTTGTATCGATGAGACGAGCAAATTACCGGCCGCAAGTGCCGACTTTTAAAGATATATAATGATTATTTGATTTTCCGCGAACGAACCTGCCAGTTCACGGGCTCGGTTCTTATGCCTGAGGATAACGTCATCATGAGACTCACCGCGTATACCGACTATGCACTGCGGACCCTGATGTATCTCGCTACCCACCGCGATCGGCTGGTGACGATTTCCGAAATTGCCGACGTGCATGGTATTTCGAAAAACCATCTGATGAAGGTCGTTCACCAACTCGGCGTGTCCGGCATGGTCGAAACAGTACGTGGCCGTAATGGAGGCCTGCGCTTGAATCACGAGCCGGCCGAAATCAATATCGGAGAAGTGGTACGCAATACCGAAACCGATTTCCATATGGCTGAATGCTTCGACCCGTCCGGCAACACGTGTCTGTATTCGCCCGCTTGTGCACTCAAGGACGTGCTGCAGTCGGCGACGACGGCTTATCTGGACAAGCTGGACAAAGTGACGCTTGCGTCACTGATCAGGAACCGCAGCCCCGATAAGAAAATGCGGGCCACCATACAGGTGCATCCCCGTACCGGAAAGGCGCCAACGGCAACCTGATGCGAAGCCCGGGCTTTGCGGTTTAGCTGGGGGCGCTGCCGATTCCTGCCTTGCCGCTGGCAGCCTGGCGCGTGATGTGACATGGTTTCAATCCGCGCCCGGCCGTGAGGCCGGGCGATGCGTATTTCCAGCAATGGCGATGCCGTCGATATCCTGTTTCAATCCGCGCCCGGCCGTGAGGCCGGGCGATGCATATCCATTGCGCCGGCCGTGTCCAGCTTGGCGCGTTTCAATCCGCGCCCGGCCGTG
>DAHWJK010000013.1:0-9861 GCA_027344185.1 Thiobacillus sp. | reverse complement strand
GCCGGGCGCAGGGCCGGCACCGGCTCGGCGGCGGGTTGCGGTGCCGTCGGGGGGGCTATCGCGACGGGAGGCGAAGGCGCGCGCGCTGGCTGCGGCGGGCGGGGCGGCGTGACGGCCGGCGGCAGGGCCGGAACAGGCGCGGGCGGTTCAGCCGCGGTTTCGATCAGGCGCACATGGATCGGGCTCGGCAATACCGGTGCCGGCGGGGTGCGGGGCGCCGCGAGGATCAGGCCCAGGATGACGGCGTGCATGGCGATCACCCCGGCCAGCACGCCGGCCGCGCGAAACGGCGGGGCAAAGCGCGGATCGGTGGAAAGCGTGTGCATCGGGCGGCAGGCCGGCGTCCGGTTCAGGAGCCGTATTGTGTCATGTTCGCGGGGTGCGCTGGAGCGGCTCAAACGACCCGGCACGGCAGATCAGGTCGGCGGCGGATAAGGGCCGCGCACCAGCGGCACCGCCGCCGGCACCTCGGGCTGCAGGGTGACGTGGCGGATGCCGTGGCGCGTATCCAGGGTCTGGCGTGCGGCGGCGAGCAGGGCCGGCCAGTCGTCCAGGCTGCGGATTTCCAGGTGCGCCGACAGCGCGATGGTGCCGGACGACAGCGTCCACACGTGCAGGTCGTGCACCCGATGCACGCCGTCGAGCGCCGCCAGGTCGCGGCCGACGGCGTCGAGCTGGACATGCAGGGGCACCCCCTCCATCAGCACGTGCACCACCTCGCGCAGCAGGCGCAGCGCGGCCACCAGGATCAGTGCGGCGACGAACAGCGACAGCAGCGGATCGATCGGCGTCCAGCCGGTGGCCACCACCACCACCCCGGCGGTGATGGCGGCGACCGAGCCGAGCGCATCGCCCAGCACATGCAGCAGCGCAGCGCGGCTGTTGAGGGTCTGCTCGCCGCGATGCAGCACCCAGGCGACCGCCAGGTTCACCCCGAGACCGATCGCCGCGACACCGATGACGGCGCCGCCTGCGATCTCGCGCGGGGTGCCGATGCGGTCGATGGCTTCGTGCACGATAAAGCCGACCAAGCCCAGCATCAGCAGGCCGTTGAACAGGGCGGCCAGCACCTCGGTCCGCACCAGGCCATACGAATGCAGCATGCTGGGCGGCCGCCGCGCCAGCCAGGCCGCCGCCGCCGCGAGCCCCAGCGCCGTGCTGTCGGTGACCATGTGGGCGGCGTCGGCCAGCAATGCGAGCGAGCCCGACCACCAGCCGGCGACCGCTTCGACCGCGGCGAACGAGAGCGTCAGCAGCAGGGCGATGATCAGCGTACGGCTGTTGCCGTCGTGCCCGACGTGGTGGTGGGTGTGGGTCTCGCCATGCTCGAGCGAGAGGTTCGCGTCGTGGTCGTGCTTATGAGCGTGCACAGTAGTCGGTCGGGTCGGGCTGCAGGTTGAGGCTGGCCGAATCCTGCCCCAGCCCGGCGAGGTGATGCAACGCGTTGACGTAGCGTGTCGACTCGCGCAACTGGGTCAGGCTCGGCGGATGCGGATGGCCGTGCATGCGCGCGAGCCGCGCGCGGGACGGCGCGGGCCAGTCCACCTGGAGGCGGTCCAGCGCCTCGTCGGCGAGGTCGGGGCGGTTGCAGATCAGCGCCATGTCGCAGCCGGCGTCGAGCGACGCCGCCACCCGCTCGACGATGCCGCCGGCCACGCCTGCGGCTTCCATGCACAGGTCGTCGCTGAAAATCATGCCGTCGAAACCCAGTTGCTGGCGCAGCAGCTTTTGCAGCCAGACGCGCGAAAAGCCGGCTGGCTGGGCGTCGACCTGCGGATAGATCACGTGCGCCGGCATCACCGCGGCGAGCCCTGCCTCGATCATCAGGCGGAACGGCACCAGGTCGGCAATCGCCATGTCGGCCAGTGTGCGTTCGTCGACCGGGATATCGACGTGCGAATCCGCCTTGACGAAACCATGGCCGGGGAAATGCTTGCCGCAAGCGGCCATGCCGGCGTCCTTCATGCCCAGCATCAGCGCCTGCCCCAGCTGGAACACGGCGTGAGGGTCGGCATGCAAGGCGCGGTCGCCGATCACCGAGGAGGCGCCGTAATCGAGGTCGAGCACCGGCGCAAAGCTGAAGTCGACACCGTGTGCGCGCAATTCGCCCGCCAGCACATAGCCGGCATCGCGCGCCAGTTCGCGGGCGCGCTGCGGGTGGTCGTTCCAGATTTGGCCGAAGGCGCGCATCGGCGGCAGCCGTGTGAAGCCTTCGCGAAAGCGCTGCACACGGCCGCCTTCGTGGTCGACGCCGATCAGCAGCGGCGCGGATTTGAGCGCATGGATCTCGGCGGTGAGCGCCGCCAGCTGCGCCGGATCGCGGTAGTTGCGGGTGAACAGGATCACGCCGCCGACCAGCGGATGGCCGAGGCGACGGCGGTCGTCGGCGGTCAGTTCGGTGCCGGCGACGTCGAGCATCAGGGGGCCGAGCGTCATCGACGCTCCCGAATGAAAAGTGGGGTCATCGATGCTCCGGTATGGATATCAGGCGTCATGGGTGCTCCAGTATGACGTAGGCGAGGACCAGGTCGCCCTCGTCCGACAGCGAGACATGGTGCGCCGTAATCCTGCGCTCCACCAGCCAGGTTGCCAGTTCGGGCGCGCATTCGATATGCGGCTTGCCGTGTGGATCGCGCAGTACCGCGATGTTGCGCAGCGTGACGGGCGGACGCAGCCCGGTGCCGGCGGCCTTGGCGAACGCTTCCTTGGCGGCGAAGGCCTTGGCGAGAAAACGTGCCGGATCGCGGCTGGCGTAATAGCCCGCGTGTTCGGCCGGGGCGAGCATGCGGTCGGCGTAATGTTCGCCGAAGCGGGCGAGGCCGTCACGGATGCGACGGGCGTCCAGCAGGTCGGTGCCGATGCCGTGGATCATGGCGACACCTTCACCGGCAGCCCAGCGGCGCGAATTTTTTCAGCAAATGCGTCGAGCCAAGCCGCCGGCAGCGTGGACAGACGGCCGGCCTGCGGCTGCATCGAAGGCCGCGCCAGCCCGTAGAGCAGCACGCCCTGCAGCGGTATCCCATCCTGCCGGATACGCGCCATCGCGGCCAGATAAGCCGCCTGTTCCGTATCCGCAGGCGCTGCACCGTCCATCGCAAACACGCAGCTTTGCAGCCAGGTCGGGCACAGTCGCGCCGTCGCCGCCAGGCGCTCGAACTGCCTGTCGGGCGAGATGCGCGTCTGGTTGATCGCGCGCATGCCGGCCGCGGTCGCGCTGTCGAATTTGAACCACACCTCGCCGTTCAGCGCCGCCATTTTTTTGAGGCCCTCCTGCACGCGCGGCCGGTCGGCCAGGCTGCCGTTGGTGATCAGCACCAGCTTGATCTTGCCGATGAGCGCGAAATCCGCCATCACCCGGCCGATCAGATCGATCACCTGTGGAAACACCTTGGCGCTGGTCGGCTCGCCGTTGCCCGACAGCGCAATGTCGTTCAGCCGCCGTGCGCCCTCAGGTACCTGTGTCTGCATGAAGTCGCCGTGCAGGATGCCGGCAAGCATCGCGCGCAACTCGGTCTCGAGTTGCGCGAGGTCGATTTCCGGCGCTGCGCCGCGCACCAGATCGGGCACCTGGCAATACACGCAGGCCCAGTTGCAGGCGTTGTTGGGATTGAGATTGATCCCCACCGACACGCCGCCGGCCCGCCGCGAGACGACGGGATAGACATAGGTCATCCCCGCACTGTCGCGGTCATGGTTGACGGGGGTGAGGGGGGCGGTCTGGGGCATGCGGCGATTTTCTCATGACACGACGAAAAACACCGTTCCCTGCGTCCGGGTCTGAGCATGCGCGTGGCGTACGCAGGCTGAAACCCCTTGTCTGGCGGAAGCGGTGTGAGGCTTCCACAAACTTGTGGGATGGGTTTTAGCACGCGTGCTTCGCACGCATGCAGAAACCCCTTGTCTGGCGGAAGCGGTGAGATTCGAACTCACGAACGGTTTCCCGTTGCCGGTTTTCAAGACCGGTGCAATCGACCACTCTGCCACGCTTCCAAAATAAATCTGCACGATGCTGAGACCGGTTTTGGCTCCGGCACGCGTCGAGAACAAAAGTGCGGTGTGCGGACGGCGCGCTTGATTACTGGGGCTGCGCGATGTTGCACTGTTCACACGGCGCGAATTGTAGCGGGTTCGCCAGGCTTTGTCGGCGGGTGAGCGCATCGGCAGGGGTTGACGCGGCTTCATCAAGAAGTGTCGGGTTTTCGTTATCCCTGTCGCGGAGGCGGAAGACGGCCCGGCGCGGGGGGCAGTAAAACCAATGCCTTGGATGCGGTCTGGCCGCGCGGTCGGTTGGCACAGATGGTGCTGTTCAACAGGCCATGCCATCCATTGAGTTGTCCCATGCCCGAATTTTTTGACATGCTGACCACGATCGCTCGCCGCCGCAAAGCCGGGAGCGGATCGCCGTTTGCCTCGGTGAAATGCACCGAAAAATGGTTGAAGACCCTGCCTGTCGATTCCGATTACGACCGGCATCACGCGCTGGTTCAGGGGCTTGAGCGCTTCAACGCGGAACACGCTGCGGCGACGCTCAGCCGCATGAAATCGCTGCTCAAGCTGGAGGAGGCGGGGCTGCCGCTGCAGGAACGCATTGTCGAACAGTATGTGCGCAACCAGGCGTCATTTCGCCTCGCGCGCCAGGCGCTGTGGCGCGAATCGTGGATGTTCTGGTCGCTGCTGGCGGAAGCCTGGTACGACATGCTGAAGCACGCCTACCGCAATCCGGGAAGCGAAGATCTCAAGCCGCATGTGGCGGATTTTGCCGCGCGCACGCTGCGCTATATCGGCCTGGCCATGCGCTGGGACTATCACCAGGCACGCAGCCCGTCGCCGTCGGCGTGGCGCCGGCTGCACAAGATCTACCGGCTGGTCGAGCGCGACGGCCATGTGCTGACACCGGTGCAGATCGATGCGAAACCGACCCACTGCGCGCGTGAATACACGCTGGTGGTGCTGCTGGGTCTGGTGCATCCGCTGGGCTATCGCACCCAGGAAATCGAGTCCATCGCCGAGCTGGTCGAACGCTTCGAACCGCTGCCGCTGCCCGACGTAGCGGCGCGACGGCAAGTCCACACGCATATGGTGGACCTGGCGCAGAGCGAGGGGGCGAGCATGCTCGAACCGGGCTGGGCGGAAGGCCGTCGCCTGCGTTACCTGGCGCTGGGTCCGCTGGTCGCCCATCTGCGCGGGCTCCAAACCGACACATCCGAAGACGGCTCGGGCGGGCTCGCCCAGCAGGTGGCCAGTTTGATCGAACGCGGCGGCATCCGGCGCAACCTGCAGCGCACCCACCGGTTCGGCCGCGTGTGGGTGGCGGCCGGCATGGACAACATCCTGACTGCGCTGGCGCAGTGCGACGGCGATCCGGCACGTTCGGGCCTCGAGCCCTGGATGCTGCGAGACGAAAGTCCGGAGGGCATGGGCTTTGCCCTGCCCGAGGCGACGGCGTTGCCGCACGGGCGCCTGGTGGCGGTGAGCTGGGATCCGGCCGAGAATGTCTGGCAACTGCTGGCGATCCGCTGGAACCGCGAGGAAGACCAGCATCTGGTCGGCGCGCAGCGCCTGTCGCGTCATCCCAGGCGGGTGGAAATTCATTTCGAGCCGACCTCGGAAGGCAGCGTGCCGGAGAAGACCTGGGCGCTGTACATGCCATTGACGCATCCCGACCAGGGCGTCAGCAACCTGTTGATCCCGCAGTCCCACTACCGCCTCGGCGCATCGCTGATGCTGCGCGACGGCGACATGCTCTACCGTCTGCGCCTGGGCGAAGTCATGGAAAGCCACGAAGGCTGGCTGCGGGTCGGCATGGATGTGCTCGGCCGCGAGCAGTTCGCCGCCGCGGCCTAGGGCCTGTTAACGCTTATTTCGCGCCAAACCCGCAGAGACGGGGCCGCTTCGGGCATGTTCCTTTGGCGCGAGCCGCTTGCTGTCCCGGCACCGCGGCGCGTTCCGCTTCGCGGGGTGCATCCCGAATCGACCTTGCCGCAGCCGCGAGATACGCGTTAACAGGCCTGATTCAGCGCGTGCGGATGTCGCCGAAGTGGAAGTCGAATGAACCGGCGCGGCGGTCGCTGAAATACTGTTCCAGCGTGGCGCGTACGGTGCGAAACGCAATCTCGTCCCAGGGAATTTCGGCTTCGGTGAACAGCTTCGTCTCCAGCGATTCGATCCCGGGCTGAAAATCCAGATCCAGCAACTGGGCGCGGAACATCAAATACACCTGGTTGATGTGCGGCAGGTTATACAGGGTATACAGCCCGCCGATCTCGATGCGGGCGCCGGCTTCTTCCCAGGTTTCGCGTGCTGCGCCTTCCAGCGTGGTTTCGCCGTTTTCCATGAAACCGGCGGGCAGGGTCCACAGGCCGTACTTCGGTTCGATCGCGCGGCGGCACAGCAGCACCTTGTCTTCCCATTCCGGAATGCAGCCGACCACCATCTTCGGGTTCTGGTAATGGATGGTGCCGCAATCGCTACAGATATGACGCGGCAGATGGTCGCCGGTCGGTACGCGCAGCACGACGGCGCTGCCACATTCACTGCAAAAATTCATGCTGCATCCATCCAGTCCAAGTCGCTGCACAGTAACAAAATCCCCCTGCTGCAAGCAAGGGCGAGGTGACTTGACTAACCCGCCTGCGCATTACGGGTGGAACCCGGGGACGTGAGCGATTATCATTTGGCTTCACTCCATGTTGTTGTAAAGCCCATGCGTCCCTCCCATATCGAAACCATCCTCGACCGCGAATTCGAAAGCGCCGCCGACGGCCACCACACGCCCGTGATGCTGTGGGGCCCGCCGGGCGTCGGCAAGTCGCAGATCGTCGCCAAGATCGCACTGCAGCACAGTGTGCCGCTGATCGACATCCGCCTCTCGCAAATGGAACCGACCGACCTGCGCGGCATTCCGTTCCGCAACGGCCAGCTGGTCGAATGGTCGATTCCCTCGGTGCTGCCCGATGCCGCGCGCCACGGCCCGGCCGGCATCCTGTTCCTCGACGAGATCACCTCGGCGCCGCCGACGGTTTCGGCCGCGGCCTACCAGCTGATTCTCGACCGCCGCCTTGGCGAATACCAGGTGCCGGACGGCTGGGTGATCTTCGCCGCCGGCAACCGCCAGGGCGACCGCGGCGTCACCTACGCGATGCCGGCGCCGCTGGCCAACCGCTTCACCCACTACGAAGTCGAGGTGAACCTGGACGACTGGGTGGACTGGGCGCACAGCGAGGACATCGATCCGCGCGTGATCGCCTTCCTGCGCTTCCGTCCCGACCTGTTGTTCAGCTTCGATCCGGCGCACACGCCGATCGCTTTCCCCAGCCCGCGCTCGTGGGAATACGCGCACCGCGCGCTGCAGAAATTCGACCGCACCGCGCTGCTGGCCGACTCGCTGGTGGCCTGCGTGGGGCAATCGGCCGGACTCGAACTCAAGACCTTCGTCGACAACATGGCGCAGATGCCGGACATCGACGCCATCCTCGCCGGCGAAGCGGCCGAGGTGCCCGAGGGCATCGACCTGCAGTACGGCGTCGCTGCCGCGCTGGTCCGCAAAGCACTGCAGGCGGCCGACAGCGGCAATGCGACAGCGGTATACGGCAACATCCTCAAATACGCGCAGCGTTTCCCACAGCGCGAGATGGGCGTGATGCTGGTATCCGACCTGCACCGTTCGGTGGGCCGTCCGCTGTTCGCGGTGCCGGCGTTTGCCGAATGGGCCAACAGCATCACCGACCTCGTCTTGTACGAACATTAAGCCAATGGCTGAAGCCAACGACGCCGCGCTCCAACCCATCCTCACCAAGCTTGCCGCCGCGCGCACGCGACTGATCATGGAGCGCCCCTTCCTCGGCGCGCTGGTGATGCACCTGCCGCTGAAGCCGGGCGGCGAGTGGTGCACCACCACCGGCACCGATGCGCAGGCCTTCTATTTCAATCCCAAGTTCGTCGAAAACCTGTCGCTGGCGCAGACGCAGTTCGTGCTGGCGCACGAGGCGATGCATTGCGCGATGGGCCATCCGCATCGCCGCAATCACCGGGTGAAGCGGCGCTGGGACGTGGCCTGCGACCACGCGGTGAACCTGATCCTGATCGAGGAAGGCCTGAAGCCGCCGCTGCACGGCATCCTCGCCGACCAGAATTTCATGACGCTGTCGGCGGAAGAAATCTACCCGCTGATTCCCGAGGACACGCCTGAAGAATCCTTCGACCAGCACCTGTTCGACAGCGACAACGAGCAGGGCGCGAGCCCCGACGAGAACGAACGCCAGGATGACCCCGAGGCCGGCGAGTCGGGCGGGCGGGGTTTGGAAGGCCAGAGCGAGGCCGAGGAGAAAGAGGGCAGCGGCAGCCAGGCTTCGCAGAAGCCGAACGAACTGTCGCCCAGTGAACGCGAGGAATTGGCCGAGCAGTGGAAGAACCGGCTCGCCGCCGCCGCCCAGGCCGCACGCCAGGCCGGCAAGCTGTCGCAGTCGATGATGCGCTGGGTCGACGGCCTCCTGGCGCCCAGCCTACCGTGGCGCGCGCTCTTGGCACGCTTTTTTGCGGTCAACCAGCGCGACGACTACTCGTGGCGACGGCCGTCGCGGCGCGAAGGCGATGCGCTGCTGCCGCGGCTGTCGAGCGAGGGCATCGAAGTCGTCGCGGCGATCGACACCAGCGGCTCGATCAGCGACGACGAGCTGCGCGAATTCGTCAGCGAACTCGACGCGCTCAAGGGCCAGGTGCGCGCCCGCATCACCCTGCTCGCGTGCGACAACCACGTGGCCGAGGCCGCACCGTGGGAATTCGAGCCGTGGGACACGATGCAGCTGCCGGCCGAGATTGCGGGCGGCGGCGGCACCGATTTCCGCCCGGTGTTCGACTGGGTCGAACGGGAAAACCGCAGCCCCAACATGCTGGTGTATTTCACCGATGCCGAGGGCGATTTCCCCAAGCTGCCGCCGAATTACCCGGTGGTCTGGCTGGTCAAGGGCAAGGGCACCGTGCCCTGGGGCGAGCGGGTGCAGCTCAATTGAGCGCCGCCGGCACGCAGCCCAGCCGGGTGCGCGGCTTCCTGTTCGAGCAGCTCGACATTCGCGGCGCCTGGGTGCAGCTGGGCGATGCCTGGCAGGACATGACCGCAGGCCGCGCCTACCCCGAACCCGTGCTCGAACTGCTGGACCAGCTGGCGGGTGTCACCACGCTGATCACCGCCAACCTCAAGCAGGCGGGGCGGATCACCTTCCAGTTGCGCGGCGAAGGCGAGGTGTCGCTGCTGGTGATGGATTGCGACGAACACTTGCGCCTGCGCGGCATGGCGCGCGCGCCGGCCGCACTGGCAGCCGGCAGCCTGCCGGAACTGCTGGGCGCGGGCGCGCTGACGCTGACGCTCGACGCTGCCGGCATGCGCCAGCCCTATCAGAGCCATGTGCCGCTGCAGGGCGAGACGCTGGCTGCGGTGTTCGAGCATTACCTGGAACAGTCCGAGCAGACGCCGACCCGGCTGTGGCTGGCGGCCAACGGCGAAACCGCTGCGGGCCTGTTTCTGCAGGCGCTGCCGGGCGCGGAGGCGCGCGACCCCGACGGCTGGAACCGGCTGCAGATCCTGGCCGACACCGTGCGCCCGGACGAATTGCTCGGTCTTGGCGCGATCAAGTTGATCGAGCGCCTGTTCCCCGAAGAGGACGTGCGCGTCTACGACCCGCGCCCGGTCCACTATCACTGCCCGTATGATCCGGCCAAGATCCATGCGATGCTGCATGGCGTGGGGCGCGCGGAATGCGAATCCATCCTCGCCGAGCAGGGCGAAATCCGGGTGCACGACGACATCTGCAACCACGAATATGTGCTCGATGCCGCCGCAGTGGCGGCCTTGTTCAAATGAAGGAG
>DAHWJK010000012.1:0-2785 GCA_027344185.1 Thiobacillus sp. | reverse complement strand
GCATGAGAAGACGAATTTCGACGGCTCGCCGGTCGTGCTGTCCACATGGCGGCACAGGCACTGGGCGCATACCTCTTTCATCATGCATTGCATCGGGCTGTTGACCGCCGCGATCGCATCGAAGCCGGGTTTCAAGAAAGGTTTCAGCTCGGAACGCAACAGCCTGCGAAAGGGCTCCATCGATTCCGGACGGTCCGGCGGGATGAACTGGTCGGTCTGGCGCACCCAATCCGCAAAAGGCGCGTCCATCTCGGTGCAGGACTGCAGAAACTCGTCGAGTCCATGCACGAAACAGGCATCCTGCTGCCGCCGCAGAGTCAGCGCCGGGCCTTCGTCCAGTACCCAGATCGCCTGGTCGGTGAGAATCTCGATGACGCGCTGCACGGCCCGCGCCCGTTCCGCATCGCGGAAGTGGCCGATGAAGACGATGCGGTTGCCGGCCGCGCGCCACATCGCCGCGCCGTCGACGGTGCTGGTCACGGCGGAATGCCCGCCCGCCACCGTCAGCGTCGAATTTTCCGGCACCGGCAGGCCGGTTCCGGTCGGCCCCATCAGGATCACGCGCGTGCCGGGCTTGAGCGATGCGGCGATCCGGCTCGACACGCCGACGCTGTTGATCAGCAGTTGCACTTCGCCGCGCGCCTTGTCCACGTGCACGCCGTCGATGGCCATGCCCTCCATCGCCAGCATCTGGCCAGCCACGCGTTCCGCATGGCGCTCGAAGTTCTGCAGCCGGTACACCTGCCCCGGCAGCCAGTGCTTGGTCGCCTGCGGCGCACGCACGGTAAGGCTGGTGAGATGCGGCGCCAGCTGTTCCACCGCAACCACCTCTGGCCACAGCGCGTCATCCAGCGCCGCAGCGAAGGTTTCGAATGCGCCCTGGTCGAACTCGGCCGTCAGTTGCGAATCGCGCCCCAGCAGCGCGGCGATGTCGCGCGCCGCATGCTGGGCCGACGCCATCGCCTTCACCACGCTGCCGTGGTACCAGGGATGGGTGTCGCCGATGAAGGAGACGCGCAGGCTGCCCGCGCGGTAGGAGGTGAAGAACCCCGGCTGCGCAGACTTGTTGTGGCCGGCGGACGACACTTGCACCATTTCGCCGGCATCGTCGATGCGATAGGCGGCGAAATACTTGCCGTCCATTTCGAAGCTGCCCGGATGCTCGCGCTCGTAGACGGTGTTGGGAATGCTGCCGGCGGCCACCAGCACCGCGCGCGCCGGCAGCGTGGCCGTCTCGCCGCTTTCCGTATGCACGCAGCGCAGCGCTTGCACGTGGCCGTGTTCGTCGAGCACGGCCTCGGTCGGCTCCAGCCGTTCCGCGTAGTAGATGCCCTCTTCCAGCGCCTTGGCGATCTCCTCGTGGTTGCGCAGATAGGCCGGCGATTCGGCCATGGCGCGGCGGTAGACGACGGTGACGCCGCCCCAGGCGCGGATCAGCGGCGTGAAGTCGGGCAGTTCGCCCATCTCTCGTGCGCGTTCGCGCTCGGCGCGCACCGCGCGGCCGTGCGTCAGAAATTCGTCCAGCACGCCCTGCTCGTACGCATCGAACAGGCCGGAACGGCTTTCGCCGATCGCCTCCCAGCGCGCCAGCACCTTCTCTACCTGGCGGATGTAATAGGCCTGCACTTCGGTCGCGGTATCGATCGAAGTCAGTCCGCCGCCGATCACCACTGCCGGCAGGCGCACCTGCAGGTTGGCCAGGCTGTCGCGCTTGGCCGCGCCGGTGAGCTGCAGCGCCATCAGGAAATCGCTCGCCTGGCGCATGCCGCGCGCCATGTTGTTGCGTACCGGCAGCACGGTGGGACGGCCGGCGCCGGTCGCCAGCGTCACATGGTCGAAGCCGAGTGCCGGCACGTCTTCCAGGGTGATGGTGCCGCCGAGGCGGATGCCGCCGTAGACGCGGAACGTGGACTGGCGCTCAAGCACCAGCCGGATCAGCGTCAGGAAGTTCTTGTCCCAGCGCACCGTGATGCCGTATTCGGCGACGCCGCCAAAGCCTGAGGAGGTGCGCGTATCCAGCGGCTGGTAGAGGTCTTCGACATGCTCCACCGGCTGCGTCGGCCGCCCGTCGGCGTCGCACCATTCCGGCGGCAGCGGCTCGATCTTGAGGCCGTCGACGATGACCACGCCGAAGCCTTCCTGGAGCAGATGCTGCGCGAGATTGAAACCGGCCGGACCCGCGCCGACGCACAGGGTATTGCGACCGTTATACGGCAGTCGGTAGGGCCGCGCGCGCTTGAGCGGATTCCATTGCGTAAGCGTGAAATAGAGCTCGAAGCCCCAGCGCCATGCCAGCACGTCGGTGAGGATGCGCGTCTCGATCTCGGGAATGTTCACCGCATCCTGCTTCTGGTAGATGCAGCTCTTCATGCAGTCGTTGCAGATCCGGTGCCCGGTCGCGGGCAACAACGGGTTGTCCAGCATGATCATCGCCAGCGCGCCCAGGGTGTAGCCGTCGCGCTTGAGCGTATGGGCCTCCGAGATGCGCTCCTCCAGCGGGCAGCCGGACAGCGAGACGTCGAGCGGGTTGGCGCGGAAGCCCTCGCCTTCCCTGGCCGGGAATCCGTGCGAGCACACATCGCCGCCGTGGTCGTGACAATAGACGCAGTAGTGCACCTGATCCATTGTCTCGCGCAGCCCCGGCCGGCTGTCGGTCAGGTCGAAGCCGTCGCGCCGGCGCGTGGCGGCGCCTTCCACGCGGGCCGCATCGTCTGCCGGGACAGACACGATCGGCACCAGTTTGAAAAAGTCGGTGGGCTGCGGCAGGGCGAGACTGACCCAGCCG
>DAHWJK010000335.1:0-4050 GCA_027344185.1 Thiobacillus sp. | reverse complement strand
CCAGAGCCTTGACCCAGTAGGCCGAGAAGCAGACTCTTGAACATTCCGAACCCATCTCCCCCATGTCGAACTGCGCGCATTGCACCCCTGATGACTCGTGTTCTCCGGCCCCCGTCCCACACGTGGCGGTGATCGGCAGCGGCGCCGCCGCCATGGCGGCGGCGCTGAAGGCCGTTGAGCGCGGTGCGCGGGTGACGCTGATCGAACGCGGCACTCTCGGCGGTACCTGCGTCAACATCGGTTGCGTACCGTCCAAGATCATGATCCAGGCTGCGCACATCGCCCACCTGCGTCGCCAAAGCCCGTTCGACGACGGCATCCAGGCGGCGTCACCGGCAATCCTACGCGGTCCCCTGCTGGCGCTGCAGCAAGCTCGCGTCGACTTGCTGCGCCAGGCCAAGTACCAGAACGTGCTGGACGCTCAACCGGCCATCACCGTGGTACTTGGCGAAGCACGCTTCCAGGACGCCCGGCATCTCGCGGTGCGGCTCGCCGACGGTGGCCAGCAGGTGGTCGCCTTCGACCGCTGCCTGATCGCCACCGGAGCGAGCGCCGCGGTGCCGCCGATCCCCGGGCTCGCGTACACGCCCTACTGGACTTCGACCGAGGCGCTGGTGAGCGACGCCATCCCCCGGCGCCTGGCCGTCATCGGATCGTCGGTGGTGGCCGTGGAACTGGCACAAGCCTTCGCCCGGCTCGGCGCCAAGGTCACGGTCCTGGCGCGCAACACGCTGTTGTTCCGCGAAGACCCGGCCATCGGCGAAGCGCTCACCGCGGCTTTGCGCGCCGAGGGCATCGAGGTACTGGAGTACACGCAGGCCAGCGAGGTCGCGCACATGGACGGCGAGTTCGTGTTGACGAGCAACCGGGGCGAACTGCGCGCCGACCGGCTGCTGGTGGCCATCGGCCGCACACCCGACACGCGCAGTCTTCGTCTCGAGGCGGCCGGTGTGGCGGTGGACCCGCAAGGGGCCATCGAGATCGACTCCGGCATGCGCACCAGCACGCCGGACATCTACGCCGCCGGCGACTGCACCAACCAGCCTCGGTTCGTCTACGTGGCCGCTGCCGCCGGTTCGCGCGCCGCCATCAACATGACCGGCGGCGCCGCGACGCTGGACCTGAGCGCCATGCCGGCAGTGGTGTTCACCGATCCGCAGGTCGCCACCGTGGGCCTGAGCGAGCTGCAGGCGCAGCTCGCCGGCATCGAGACCGACAGCCGCACGCTCACGCTCGACAACGTGCCGCGCGCGCTTGCCAACTTCGACACCCGGGGCTTCATCAAGCTGGTCGTCGAGCAGGGCCGCGGGCGTCTGCTCGGCGTGCAGGCGGTCGCGCCGCAAGCCGGCGAGCTGATCCAGACGGCGGCGCTGGCGATCCGTGCCGGCATGACGGTGCCGGATCTCGCCGACCAGTTGTTCCCGTATCTGACGATGGTCGAGGGCCTGAAGCTTGCGGCACAGACCTTCAGCAAGGACGTGGAGCTGCTGTCCTGCTGCGCGTCATAGCCGCTCGCGCGCGGCTCCTGGGGGCTGAGCCATCCCCCTGCCGGAAGCTGTGCGCTGCCCGGCCTGGCTGTGGCGGTCCACGGCGTTGCCCCCTGCGCGCTGATGCTGGAAGTGCTCACCATGGAGCACGGCGCGTCGGGTCTCACGTCACCCGGGAAAGTACTCATCTCGCATTCATTCGCGGAACCGTTAGAATGTTCGCATGACATCCCGAGACCTCAAAAGCCACCTCTACGCCCAAGTCGCGCGCATCGGCGCGGCGCTGGCCAGTCCCAAACGCCTGGAGCTTCTGGAACTGCTTGCGCAGGGGGAGAAGTCGGTCGACGCGCTGGCGCAGGCCGCCGACATTGACGTCAAGCTGGCCAGCGCGCACCTGCGCGTGCTGCGCGAGGCGCAGCTGGTCGATGCGCGGCGTGACGGCAAGAGCCGCATCCATCGGCTCAGTGACTCCGACGTGTCGGACCTGTGGGTGAGCCTGCGCGAACTGGCACAAGCCCATCTGGCCGAGCTGCAACTCGCCATGGCAGGCCTGGTTGCCGGGCCCGAGGACCTGACCCCCGAGAGCGCACGCTCGCTGCTCGACAAGGTGCGCGCCGGGGACGTGGTGCTGCTCGACGTTCGCCCGGAAGCGGAGTTCCGCACGGCGCACATCCCCGGCGCGCGCTCGGTCCCGCTGGACGAACTGGAAGCCCGGATTCGCGAACTGCCGGGCGACAAGGACATCGTGGCGTACTGCCGCGGGCCGTTTTGCGTGATGTCCGACGCCGCCGTGGCGCTGCTCGCGCGCCATGGACTGCGGGCGCGCAAGTGTGCCGACGGCGTGCCCGAATGGCGGGCCGCCGGGCTGCCGCTGGAACACGAAACCATCTGATCGAGGTCACGCCATGTTCTTCAAGCAACTACCCACGCGCGACTCCAGCCTGTCTTACCTTTTTGGCTGCGCTGGCCTTGGCAAGGCCATCGCGGTCGACGTGGTCGCTGGCGACGAGGACTGGTTCGTCGAGCAGGCGAAGATGGTCGGCGCGCAGATCACCCATGTGATCGACACCCACGTGCATGCGGACCACCTCAGCGGAGGCAGGAGCCTTGCGCGCAGGGTCGGCGTGCCGTACTGCCTGCATGAGGTTGCGCGCGAGTTCGTGCACTTCGACTTCGAGGCCCTGCACGACGAGCAGATCATCGGCGTCGGCAACGTCACCGTACGGGTGCTGCACACTCCCGGGCACACGCCCGACAGCATGTGCCTGCTGGTCACCGACAAGCGACGCGGCGACGCGCCGTGGTTCGTGCTCACCGGCGACACGCTGTTCGTCGGCGCCGTCGGCCGCCCGGACCTGGCCGGGCGCGAGCGCGAGATGGCCGGCACCCTGTACGACTCGCTGCACACCCGGCTGCTGAGTCTGCCCGGCGAGATGGAGATGTACCCCGGGCACCAGGCGGGCAGCGCGTGCGGCGCCGGGCTGTCGGGCAAGCCGGCGTCGACCCTGGCCTTCGAGAAGCGCTTCAATCCGATGCTGGGCCTGTCGCGCGCAGCGTTTGTGGATCAACTTACCGCCGAGATCCCGCCTCGTCCGACCAACATGGACCGCATCGTCGCGGCCAACGTCGCGGCATGAATCATCCAGCCACCTCGTCGCCGCACGACGTGTACCTGCAAGGCATCCGTGTCAATCTGCACCAGTTCGTCTGGCAGGCGGTGCAGGTTTTCTTCGTCGGGCTGGTCATTGGCATGGAGCGAACGGTTCTTCCGGTGGTCGCAGCGCGCGATTTCGGGGTACCAAGAACCTCCTTCCTGTATCTGCTGTCCTTTGTCATCTCCTTCGGGCTGGTCAAAGGTTCGCTCAACTTTGTCGCCGGGCGCCTGTCCGAGCGCATCGGGCGCAAGACCGTGCTGGTTCTGGGCTGGGTAGCCGCGATCCCGATTCCACTGCTGATTTTCTTCGCGCAGTCCTGGTGGTGGATCGTCGCAGCCAACCTCTTCCTGGGGATCAACCAGGGGTTCGCGTGGAGCATGACCGTCACCAGCAAGGTGGACATCACGCGCGCCGAGCAGCGGGGCCTGGCAACCGGCGTCAACGAGTTCGCCGGCTATGCCGCGGTCGGCCTGGCGGGCTTGGCCACCGCCTGGATGGCGCAGCTGTACGGCCCGCGCGCCGCCCTGCTCGGCTTCGCCAGCGGCGTGATCGCGCTGGCTCTGGTCACGGCATTGCTGTTCGTGCGCGAGACCCTGCCGTGGGCTCGCGCCGAGCGCCATCGCCATGCCAGCGGCACGCACTCAGGCCCGCGACCGCGCTTCGCCGAGGGCCTGGCCGAGCACCCCACATCGCGCCAGGTGTTCGCCTACGTGTCCTTCGGGCACCCCACGTTCTCTGCGCTGTGCCAGGCAGGCGTGGCCAACAAGGTCGCCGACACGCTGCTGTGGGTGCTGTTTCCGCTGTACCTCCACGGCCACGGCCTGGGCCTGGTGCAGGTCGGCTGGGTCACCGGGGTATACGGGCTGAGCTGGGGCGCTTCCCAGTTGTGGACCGGGCCGCTGTCGGAC
>DAHWJK010000334.1:0-16020 GCA_027344185.1 Thiobacillus sp. | reverse complement strand
TACGGCGGCACGGATTTTCGCCTCGATTTCGTGGGCGATTTCCGGGTGTTCCTTCAGGTATTCGCGCGCGTTGTCCTTGCCCTGGCCGATTTTCTCGCCGTTGTAGGCGTACCAGGCGCCGGACTTGTCGACGAACTTGTGGGCGACCCCGAGTTCGATGATTTCGCCTTCGCGCGAGATGCCCTGGCCATACAGGATGTCGAAGAAGGCTTCCTTGAACGGCGGCGAGACCTTGTTCTTGACGACCTTGACCTTGGTTTCGTTGCCGACGATCTCGTCGCCCTTCTTGATCGCGCCGATGCGGCGGATGTCGAGGCGGACCGAGGCATAGAACTTGAGCGCGTTGCCGCCGGTGGTGGTTTCGGGGTTGCCGAACATGACGCCGATCTTCATGCGGATCTGGTTGATGAAGATGACGAGCGTATTGGTGCGCTTGATGTTGGCGGTGAGCTTCCTCAACGCCTGGCTCATCAATCTTGCCTGCAGGCCCATGTGGGAGTCGCCCATCTCGCCCTCGATCTCGGCCTTCGGCGTGAGCGCGGCGACCGAGTCGATCACCACCACGTCGACCGAGCCGGAACGCACCAGCATGTCGGCGATTTCCAGTGCCTGTTCGCCGGTGTCGGGCTGCGACACCAGCAGGTTGTCGACGTCGACGCCGAGCTTTTGCGCGTAATTGGGGTCGAGCGCGTGTTCGGCATCGATGAAGGCGGCGGTGCCGCCCATTTTCTGCATTTCGGCGATCACCTGCAGGGTGAGCGTGGTCTTGCCGGACGATTCCGGGCCGTAGATTTCAACCACGCGGCCGCGCGGCAGGCCGCCGACGCCGAGCGCGATGTCGAGCCCCAGCGAGCCGGTGGAGACGGACTGAATATCGCGCGAGACGTCGTGGTCGCCCAGGCGCATGACCGAGCCCTTGCCGAACTGTTTCTCGATTTGCGAAAGTGCGGCGGCGAGCGCCTTGTTCTTGTCTTCGGTCAGTGCGGCGGCGGTGGCCATGGTGTCTCTCCTCAGGGTTACGATGGCCGAACTGTAGGTTGTATTCCTGACAATGTCAATAAAAAATATCACCTACATATAAAGTAATAGTTGATATATTGTATTTGGTGCGGCCCGCCCTATAATGCGGCAACACGGGCTCGAGCGGAGCGAGCGATGATTTCAAAGGAAAAAATGCGCCTGGACGTGAAATGGGCGACGCGCCAGCGGCTGCAATATATCGAGCTGATGGCCTGGTACACCGGGGTGGTCACGCGCAGCGACGTCGCCCGCGCCTTTGGTCTGTCCGACCCGGCCGCGACCAAGGACCTCAAGCTGTACGGCGATCTGGCGCCCGGCAACCTCGTCTACAACCACAGCGTGTTCGGCTTCGTGCCGGGGGAGGGGTTTGCCGCCGTGTTTGCCGACCTTGCGCCCGAGGCTGCGCTGCCGGTCATTGCCGCGAACCTGGCGGTGGCCAACGGCCCCTACGGAAACGAACTGATCTACGGCCTGCCCACTGCGTCGCTGCCGCTGCCGGCGCGCCTGCCGGGCCCGCACACGCTGGCGCAGATCACCCGTGCCATCCACGCCCGGCGCAAGCTGCGCGTCAGCTACCGCTCGCTATCCAGCCGCGAGCGCGGCGCGGCGCGCGTGCTCGAACCGCACACGCTGGTCAACACCGGGCTGCGCTGGCATGTACGGGCGTATAGCGAGGACACCTGCGATTTCCGCGATTTCGTGCTGTCGCGCATCGTCGAGGCGCATTGCCTGGAAGTGTCTGCCGACTCTGGCGAGCAGTACGACGACGACTGGGTGGAATCGGTCAGCCTCGTCCTGGCGCCGCATGCCGGGCTCGATGCGGACCGGCGCGAGAGCCTGCTGCTGGATTACGGCGCGAGCGGAGCGGTCATCGTGGTGAAGGTGCGGCGCGCGCTGCTCGGCTATGTGCTGCAGCGCCTCAACGTCGACACCACGCCGGACCATGCACTGAATCCGAACGCCTATCAGTTGATGCTGCTGAATCGCGACGAGATCGAGCCGTTCGCGGCGTGGGCGTTTGGTTAGGGGTCAGGATTCAGGGGCTAGGATTCAGGGGGCCTTGTGCGGCTACGCCGCGCTATTCAATGGACGGGGGCGCACTACACTTTTGTCTGACCCCTGACCCCTGACCCCTGACCCCTGACCCCTGACCCCTGACCCCTGACCCCTAGCCAACCAGCTCGATCAAGCCCCGCAGCGCCGCCGCCACGGCGCGCGAGCGGATTTCCTCGCGGTCGCCGTCGAGGCGGCAGATGGACGACATGACGGTGCCGTCTTCCAGCGCCCAGCCGTAGCAGACTAAGCCGACCGGCTTTTGCGGGGTGCCGCCGCCGGGGCCGGCGATGCCGGAAATAGCGAGCGCGGCCTGGGCGTGGCTGTGCTTCAGCGCGCCGCTGGCCATTGCCATGGCGGTTTCCTCGGACACGGCGCCGTGGGCTTCCAGCGTCGCTTGCGGCACGTCGAGCATCTCCACCTTGGCGGCGTTGGCATAGGTGATGAAGCCGCGCTCGTACCACTGCGAGCTGCCGGGGAGCGAAGTGAGCAGTTGCCCGACCCAGCCGCCGGTGCAGGATTCTGCAGTGGCCAGCATCCAGCCGCGCGCGCGCAGCCTGTCGCCGAGTTCGGTGGCGAGCTGGTGCAGTTCTTCGTCGCTTACACGAGCCATTGCACTCCTTTGATGACGGCGATTGCATACAGCGCCGCCAGAAGATCGTCGAACATCACACCGAAGCCGCCCTTGACGCGCGTATCGGCCAGCCGGATCGGCCAGGGTTTCAGGATATCGAACAGGCGAAAGAGTGCAAATGCCAGCACGAGCCACGCCACGCCAGCCGGAGTGAACAGCAACACCAGGGCGAAGGCAACGATCTCGTCCCACACCATGCCGCCATGGTCGGCCACCCCCAGCGCGCGGCCGGCCCGGCCGCAGGCCCAGATGCCGAGCACGAACATGGCGATCAGCAGAATGATCTGGTTCGGCAGATCGGGTGCGATGCGGATGATCGCCCAGAATAAAGGCAGCCCCAGCAAGGTGCCGGCGGTGCCCGGCGCTTTCGGCACGAGTCCGCTGCCGAAGCCGAACGCGATCAAGTGTGCCGGATGCGCGAACACGAATTTGAAATCAGGCTGCAAAGTGGTCATAGCCGGTGTGATCGATGGGGATCGGCTGGCCGTCGGCATCGATCACCGCCAGCCCCGGTTCGGCGGTGATGCAGCCGATGCGCGCCACCGCCACGCCGGCGGACTGGGCGGCGGCTAGCACCGTATCGCGCTGTTCTGCGGGCGCGGTGAAGCAGAGCTCGTAGTCGTCGCCGCCGGCCAGCACGCAGTCGCGGGCGACGTTCTCGTGCAGGTAGGTCTGCGCCACCGGCAGCATTGGCAGCGCGGCGAATTCGACGACGGCGCCGACCTGCGAGCGTTCGAGGATGTGGCCCAGATCGCCGAGCAGGCCGTCCGAAATATCGATCGCGCTGCTGGCAATGCCGCGCAGTGCGATGCCGAGTTCGACCCGCGGCGTCGGCAGATACAACGCGGGCAGCACCTTGGCGGCGTCGATCTGCTCCATGAACAGCCGGCCCTGGCGGTAGGCCAGCGCCAGGGCCGCTGCGCCGAGCGTGCCGGACACCCAGACGTCGTCACCGACCCGTGCGCCGTCGCGGCGTAATGCCTGCCCTGGCGGGACTTCGCCGATCACCGTGATGCAGATCGTCAGCGCGCCGCGCGTGGTGTCGCCGCCGACCAGCTCGATGCCATGCTGATCGGCCATGCGGAAAAAGCCGCGCGCAAATGCGGTGAGCCAGGCGTCGTTGGCTTCCGGCAGCGCAATCGCGAGCGTCGCCCAGCGCGGCGTCGCGCCCATCGCGGCGAGGTCGGACAGGTTCACCGCCAGCGACTTGTGGCCGAGCCCGGCGGGACTGTCCTGCGGCGAAAAATGGCGGCCTTCGAGCAGCATGTCGGTCGACATCGCCAGCTGCATGCCCGGCGACGGCGCCAGCAGCGCGCAGTCGTCGCCCACGCCCAGCACCGCGCCGGGCGTGGCGCGCGTGAAGTGTTTGGCGATGAGGTCGAATTCCATATTTAGGGGCTGGGATCCAGGGGCCAGGATCTAGGGGGTTTTGTGCGGCTGCGTCGCGCTGGATGAATTCGGAAACTTCCGCATGCTTTCCCCTGATCTCTAGCCCCTAAATCCTAAATCCTAAATCCTAGATCCTAACCCCTGCCTTTCGCCGCCTCGATTTCCACCGCGCGCACATCCTGCGCCAGCTTGTCGAGTACGCCGTTGATGTACTTGTGGCCGTCGGTGCCGCCGAATTTCTTGGCGAGTTCGACGCTTTCGTTGATGGCGACGCGCCAGGGCACGTCGGGGCAGTGCAGCAGCTCGTAGGCGCCGATCAGCAGAATGCCGCGCTCGACCGGCGAAAGCTCGGCGAGCGGGCGGTCGAGCAGGGGGGTGATGTGCGTGCTCAGCAGGTCTTCCTCCTTCAGCACGCCGTAGAGCAGGGTGCGGAAGTAGTCCTCGTCGGCGCGCTTGAACTGCTCGTCGTCCTTGAGGTTGGCGGCGATCAGCGTGACGTCGGCGCCGCCCACCAGCCAGGCGTATACGCCCTGCAGCGTGAACTCGCGCGCGACTTTGCGGGAGCCGGCCATGTCAGAGTCGTTTCAGCAGATTGGCCATTTCGATCGCCACGCGCGCGGCGTCGCGGCCTTTCTCGGCCATGCGGTGGTGGCCCTGCTCCTCGGTGTCGACGGTGAGGATGGCATTGGCGATGGGCACGCCGGTTTCCAGCTGCACGTCGAGAATGCCGCGCGCGGATTCGTTCGACACCACTTCGAAATGATAGGTGTCGCCGCGCACCACGGCGCCGATGGCGACAAGGGAATCGAACTTGCCGGACTGCGCCATTTTCTGCAGGACCAACGGATGCTCGAGCGCGCCGGGCACGTCGACCAGCAGCACATCCTCCTTGACGACGCCCAGCCGGGCCAGCTCGATCTCGCAGGCCGACAGCAGGCCCTCGCAAATGCTCCTGTTGAACCGGCTCATGACGATGCCAACTTTCAGGCCTGCGCCCTGGTAGACGGGATCGAGTTCGGAGATGTTGTCGGTGGTGCCCATGTGGTGTGTCCCTTTCTTCTCAGAGGATCATGCTTTTTCAGAATAGCCGGTGACTTCCAGCCCGAAACCATCCATTGCAGGCATCTTGCGCGGGCTGGCCAGCAGCCGCATTTTGCCGACGCCGAGATCGCGCAGGATCTGTGCGCCGATGCCGTAGTCGCGCAGGTCGTATTTACGGTTGTCGACCGGTGGCGGGTTGATGCGGTCCAGCAACGCGTCGGCGGTTTCCGGACGATGCAGCAGCACCACCACACCCGACTGCGATTCGGCGATGCGCTCCATCGCGCCCAGGATCGGCCACGAATGGCCGCCGCCGGTGACGTCGAGAAAGTCCATCACGCTCAAGGGTTCGTGCACGCGCACCAGGGTTTCCTTGTCCGCATGGATCTCGCCCTTGACTAGCGCCAGGTGGGTTTCGCCGGCGCACTTGTCGCGATAAGCGATCAGGCGGAAGGCGCCGTACACCGTCTGGATCAGGCGGTCGGCGGCGCGTTCGACCAGGCTTTCAGTCTGGCTGCGGTAGTGGATCAGGTCGGCAATCGCGCCGATCTTCAGGCCGTGCTCCTGGGCGAACGGCACCAGATCGGGCAGCCGTGCCATGGTGCCGTCGTCCTTGAGGATTTCGCAGATCACCGAGGCGGGCACCAGACCGGCGAGTCCCGCCAGATCGCAGCCGGCTTCGGTGTGCCCCGCACGCACCAGCACGCCGCCCGGCTGCGCACGCAGCGGGAAGATGTGGCCGGGCTGGATGATGTCGGTGGCCTTGGCGTCGCGCTTCACCGCGGCCCGGATCGTGACCGCGCGGTCGGCGGCCGAAATGCCGGTGGTCACGCCCTCGGCGGCCTCGATCGAGACGGTGAACGCGGTGCCGTGCGGGGTCTGATTGTCGCTCACCATCTGCTTCAAGCCGAGCTGGCGGCAGCGGTCGTCGGTGAGCGTCAGGCAGATCAGGCCGCGGCCGTAGCGGGCCATGAAGTTGATCGCGTCGGGCGTCACATGCTCGGCCGCCATCACGAGATCGCCCTCGTTTTCGCGGTCTTCCTCGTCGACCAGCACGACCATGCGGCCGGCTTTCAGCTCTTCGATAATTTCCAGGGTGGAGGCGAGGCTCATCAGTGCGTGTTCCTTAATCTTTGTCGATGACGTTTGTGAATTGAGCCAGGCGCTCGACGTAGCGCGCAATCATGTCGACTTCCAGGTTGACGCGGCTGCCTGCTTTCAGCTGCTTGAGCGTCGTCATGTCCAGCGTGTGCGGAATCAGGTTGAGCGCGAAGCGCGCGCCCTCCACTGCATTGACCGTCAGCGACACGCCATTCACCGTGATCGAACCCTTGCGGATGACGTAGCGCGCAAGCTCGCCCGGCGCGTCGATTTCCAGCAGGTGCGATTCGCCCACAGGCGCAAAGCGGTGCACCGTGCCGACGCCGTCGATGTGTCCGCTCACCAGATGGCCGCCCAGGCGGTCGGCCAGGCGCAGCGCCTTTTCCAGATTGACCTCGGCACCCGGCGTGAAGCCTTCGGTGACACGCAGCGTCTCGGCCGAGACGTCGACGGTGAAGCGGTCCGGCGCGAGTGCCACCGCGGTCAGGCATACGCCGTTGACCGCGATGCTGTCGCCGATCGCGACGTCGGAAAAGTCCAGCCCGCCGCCGGTGATGACCATGCGTGCGTCGGCGCCGCGGGCTTCGTATTCGTGGATGCGGCCGATGGACTGAATGATGCCGGTGAACATGAATAAAGAGCGCATGCAGCGTGAAGGACCGTGCATTGTAGGCGTTTAGGGGGTGCGGGTGAACCACCCGCGCGCGATCAACCCTGACTGCACAGCCGTTAAACAAGGATAAGAAGGTCCTAATTGCTATAATGCGTCTTCATTCGACGAGCAGGGTCAGCCATGACGATGCCTCCTTCCTATAGCCTCCGCGGCCACCCCCTGCTGCCCATCGTGCAGGGCGGCATGGGTGTCGGCATCTCTGCGCATCAATTGGCGGGGGCAGTGGCGCACGCCGGCGGCATCGGAACCATCGCGAGCATCGATCTCAGGCATCACCATGCCGATCTGGTCGAGGCGGGCAAGCGCTGCCGCGACCGCGACGAACTCAATCGCCTCAATCTGATTGCGCTCGACCGTGAAATCAAGGCGGCGCTGGCGATTGCCGACGGTCACGGTCTCGTTGCGGTCAACGTGATGAAGGCGGTCGACGCGCACCCGGCGTACGTGCGCCAGGCCTGCGCGTCGGGCGCGCAGGCGATCGTGATGGGCGCCGGGCTGCCGCTCGACCTGCCCGAATTGGCCGACGGCTACCCCGAGGTCGCGCTGATCCCCATCCTGTCCGACGCGCGCGGCGTCGCCATCGTGCTGAAGAAGTGGATAAGGAAGGGCAGGCTGCCCGACGCCATCGTGATCGAGCATCCGCGCTACGCCGGCGGCCATCTCGGCGCGCCCAACCCGGCCGATCTGAAAAACGAAAAATTCGACTTCGCCGAAGTGCTGCCCGGCATCTTCAAGCTGTTCGACGAGCTCGGCATTGCGCGCGGGCAGATCCCCGTCATCGTCGGCGGCGGCATCAACAGCCACGAGAAGCTGGTGGCGGCACTCGCGCTCGGCGCTTCGGCGGTACAGATCGGCACGCCCTTCGCGGTCACCCTCGAGGGCGATGCGCATCCGAACTTCAAGCGTGTGCTGGCCGAGGCGAAGCCCGAAGACATCGTCACCTTCATGAGCGTGGCGGGACTGCCTGCGCGCGCGGTGAAAACCCCGTGGCTTGCCAATTACCTCAAGCGCGAGGCGAAATTGCAGACCTGCGCCAAAGCCGATCCCAAGCGCTGCGCCGCCGGCCTGCATTGCCTCACGCAATGCGGCCTGCGCGACGGCATCGCGCACGCCGGCCAGTTCTGCATCGACCAGCAGCTGGTCGCCGCGCTCAAGGGCGAGGTCGACAAGGGCCTGTTCTTCCGCGGTTCGGAGCCGCTGCCCTTCGGCAGCGAGATCCGCCCGGTGCGGGACCTGATCGACTATTTCATGACCGGCGACCGACCCGCAAAAACAGCGGCCACTGCAAGCGCCGTGGCGCTGCAGGATCGCCCCACGCAGCCGCCAGCTGCGCGCGCAACACCGTAATCGGATCGCCGCCGCGTTCGGCCTGGTAGCGCCGCACGGCCGACCAGGTGGATACATAATCCAGCAAGCGGTCCAGGCTCCACGCGACGTCGATCGAGAATGCCGGCGCCGGCATTTCAGGAAACGGAAAATCCAGATCGCGGTAGCCGTCGTCGATCAGCGTGCGTTCCGGCGGCCAGTACGGGCCCACCGTGTAACGGTAAAAATCCAGTAAAGGCGCATCCATTTCGTTCGGCAGCACCAGGCGACCATAGCCCCACAGTGCGAGCACGCCGCCGGGCTTCAGCACGCGCGCCGCTTCCGCATGAAAGCGCGGCAGGTCGAACCAGTGCGCCGCCTGCGCTACGCTGACGAGATCGACGCTGTCCTCTGCAAGTCCGCTGTCTTCGGCCGGCGCAACGCGATACTCAACCCGCGAATGCGGCATAGCGTGACGGATCTGTTCGGCGGAGGCGTCGGTCGCGATCACGCGGCGAAAATGCGCCGCCAGTCCCACTGCCGCCTGGCCGCTTCCGGTGGCGCAATCCCAGGCGGTGTCCCGCTCGGTGCACAGGCCGGCGAGCCAGTCGTAAAGTACGGCGGGATAGTCGGGACGGAAGGCGGCGTAGCGGTCGGACGCCGAAGAAAAATGATCCTTGAATCCGCTCACGCAGGCAGCAGCGTCAGCCGCAGATCGCCGCCGAGCTGGCGCACGTCGGCGAGCCTGAAGCGTGCGGCATTCTTCAGCGCGGCGAGCGCCGGCATGTCGAACAGTCCGCGCGCGTCATCGCCCACCGCCATGGGCGCGACGTAGGCGACCCATTCGTCGACGAGATTCGCTTCGAGCAGCGCGCCGTTCAAGCCTGCGCCGGCCTCCACGTGCAATTCATTGACGCCGCGCTGCGCCAGCAGCGCGAAGAGCGAGGCGAGGTCGACGCGGCCATCCGCGCCGGGCAGTTCGGCCACTTCCGCGCCGGCGGCTTCCAGTGCGGCGCGCGCCCCGGGCTCAGCGCGGTGGCAGACGACGAGCGCAGGCAGAATCGCCGCGTTTGCCGGCGTGCGGAGTTCGGAATCGACGATCACGCGCAAGGGCTGCCGGCCGATATCCAGGTTGCGCACGGTCATGCGCGGGTTGTCGGCGAGCACGGTGCCGCTGCCGGTGAGGATCGCGCAGGCGCGCGCGCGCAGGCGCTGCACGTCGGCGCGCGCCGCTTCGCCCGTGATCCATTGCGAGGCGCCGTTGGCGAGCGCGGTCTTGCCGTCCAGGGTGGAGGCGGTTTTAAGCCGCACCCACGGCCGGTGCCGCGTCATGCGCGACACGAAGCCGGGGTTGAGCGCGCGCGCCTCGGCTTCCATCAACCCGACTTCGGCGCGGATGCCGGCGAGCGTCAGCATGTCGAGGCCGCTGCCGGCCACCAGCGGGTTGGGGTCGCGCATCGCCGCCACTACGCGCGCCACGCCGGCGCTGACCAGTGCCTCGGCGCAGGGCGGGGTGCGGCCGTGATGCGAACAGGGCTCCAGCGTCACGTACACGGTGGCGTCGCGGGCGGCGTCGCCGGCGGCCTTCAGCGCATGAATCTCGGCGTGCGGCATTCCGGCGCGCGCATGCCAGCCCTCGCCGACGACACGGCCATCCTTGAGGATGACGCAGCCGACGCGCGGATTGGGGCTGGTAGTGAAAAGGCCGCGCGCAGCAAGCTGCAGCGCGCGTGCCATATGCAGGGAATCAGCAGCGGAAAATTTCATCTCCGGGCGTGCAAATTTTGAGACCGCGTGAACAGTAGCACGGCTGGCTGCGTGCCGATCAGGTTCCCGGCCAATTCCGCGGGCGGGGGCAGGGCTTGCGTTCGGAATCGGCCCAGCAAAAACGCCCCCGGCGAGGGCGTCTGCAATCGTTCAGCCCGTGCCGGGCTTGAACGGATCAAAGGTGCTCGATCACTTCGCGGCCGTTCAAGGGCTGTACGGGGCGGGCGTTGTGCTCGTAAATCTTGTGCAGCAGGCCAATTTGCGCCCGCGAGGCCTCGACAGGCGTTTTCAGGACATACCAGGCCACGCCTTCCGAGCAGGGCGGCGTGGTGAGCGATCCCTGGAAATGGTAGTAACCGTGCTTCGCGGGAAGCAGATCGGCTGGGTTGAACTGCACGTCTGCGACCTTGTGTTCCGGGCCGGCGGCGACAGGCATGTTGTCGAACACAGTCTTCAGCGCCGCGTTTTCGCGCCCGGTCTTGAACAGGATGGCGACCACGGCCAGCTTGCCGGCGTCGTCCTTGTGCACCAGGTGGGCCACAAGGTCGTAGGCCTTGCCCTGGATGCGTTCCTCGCTCGGCGTGTGGAAATGGAATTGCGCGAGGTTATATGCATGGCCGCCGATCGTCAGGGTGCCCGCGCCGGTTTCGTTGATTTGCACCGTATGACCGTTGTTGATGATGGCAAGCGGTGTGGCCTGGTAGGCGAATGCCAGATCCGGAGCGTCGGCCTTGAGCCTGGCGCCGCGGATATCGATCGGCGACTGCGCATGGCCGAGCTTGCATTCGGAAAAACGCTTGTCGAGTTCGGACCAGTGGCTGGGGCCGTGCTGACCTTCGTAGGTCCAGTGAGGACCTTCGGCGAAGGCAGAGAGGCTCAGGCAGGACAGGGCAATGACGGACAAGCGGTACAGCATCGTGTTTCCTCCTTAGATGTGATGAAAACGAAAAGTATGCTGCCAGGAAAATTAAGAAAGCCTTAAGGATGGACTATTTGAACAGGTCGTCCACGCCATGCGGCGGTGGTGCGTGTTCCAGATCCTGCAGCACGTCGCGGAAATCGTCGGGGTCCTGGAAGCTTTTGTAAACCGAGGCGAAGCGGATGTAGGCGACCTTGTCGAGCTTCTTCAGCTCGTGCATCACCAGCTCGCCGATCTCGCGCGCTGGCACCTCGCGCGCGCCGCGCGTCAGCAGCAGCTGGCGGATGCGCTCGCCCGCCGCATCGACCAGCTCGGTCGGCACCGGGCGCTTGTGCAGCGCGCGGCGGAAGCTTTCGCGCAGCTTGGTTTCGGAAAAATCTTCGCGGGTGCCGTTGGTCTTCACGATTTGCGGCGGCCGCAGCTCCGCGGTTTCCCAGGTGGTGAAGCGCTTCTCGCAGGCCGCGCAGCGGCGCCGACGACGGATCGCGTCACCCGCCTCGTTGACGCGGGAGTCGATGACCTGGGTATCCAGAGAACCGCAGAAAGGACACTTCATGGGTAGGGATCAGGATTCAGGGGTCAGGGGACAGGGGACAGGGGACAGGGGGTTTTGTGCGGCTTCGCCGCGCTAATCAGGAAAATGCGAAGCAGCATTCCCTGACCCCTGATCCCTCTCAGCCATAAACTGGAAACTTCGCCACCAGCTTCGCTACTTCGCTCTTCACGCGTTCCATCACCGCCTCGTCGTTGGGCGCCTCGAGCACGTCGGCGATCAGATGGGCGAGCTGTTCGGCTTCCAGTTCCTTGAAGCCGCGCGTGGTCATCGCCGGGGTGCCGATGCGGATGCCGCTGGTGACGAAGGGCTTCTGTGGGTCGTTCGGAATCGAGTTCTTGTTGACCGTGATGTGGGCGCGGCCCAAGAGCGCCTCGGCTTCCTTGCCGGTGAGCTTCTTCGGCTGCAGGTCGACCAGGAAGACGTGGCTCTCGGTACGGCCGGAAATGATACGGAGGCCGCGCTCGACCAGCACCTTGCACATTACCAGCGCGTTGGCGATCACCTGCTCCTGGTAGTGCTTGAATTCCTTGGACGAGGCTTCCTTGAACGCCACTGCCTTGCCGGCGATCACGTGCATCAGCGGGCCACCCTGCAGGCCGGGGAAGATCGCCGAGTTGATCGCCTTCTCGTGCTCGGCGCGCATCAAAATGATGCCGCCGCGCGGGCCGCGCAGCGTCTTGTGGGTGGTCGAGGTGACCACGTCGGCATGCGGCACCGGGTTGGGGTAGACGCCCGCGGCGATGAGGCCGGCATAGTGCGCCATGTCGACCATGAAGATCGCGCCGATTTCTTTCGCGATCTTGGCGAAGCGCTCGAAGTCGATGCGCAGCGCGTAGGCGGAGGCGCCGGCGATGATCAATTTGGGTTTATGTTCGCGCGCAAGCGCTTCCATTTTCTCGTAGTCGATCTCTTCCTTCTCGTTGAGGCCGTAGGCGACGACGTTGAACCACTTGCCGCTCATGTTCAACGCCATGCCGTGGGTGAGATGGCCGCCTTCGGCGAGGCTCATGCCCATGATGGTGTCGCCGGGCTTCAAAAAGGCCATGAACACCGCCTGGTTGGCCTGCGAGCCGGAGTTGGGCTGCACGTTGGCGGCCTCGGCGCCGAACAGCGCCTTCACCCGGTCGATTGCGAGCTGCTCGACGATGTCCACGTATTCGCAGCCGCCGTAGTAGCGCTTGCCGGGATAGCCCTCGGCGTACTTGTTGGTGAGCTGCGAACCCTGCGCCTGCATCACCGCCGGGCTGGTGTAGTTTTCCGACGCGATCAGTTCGATGTGGTCCTGCTGGCGCTGGTCTTCTTTCTGGATCGCGGCCCACAGGTCGGGGTCGGTCTTGGCGAGGGTGTCTTGGCGGTTGAACATGGCAAATGGGCGGGCTGGAAAAGTCGGCAATTTTAACATGCGGCGCCTGGGCCTCCGCGGGGAGCGGCGGCCTCGTATAATCGGCCAAAACGGAGCCCCTCCATGCAAAGACGAGACTTTCTGAGCGGCGCCGGCGCCGCTGCCCTGCTGCCGCTGTCCGCGGCGCAGGCCGCGCCCGGGGAATCGGCCGCGCTGCCCGCCATCCGCTGGCGGCTGGCGTCGAGCTTTCCCAAGAGCCTCGACACCATCTACGGCGCATCCGAAACCTTGTCCAAACGCATCGCCGCACTCACCGGCGGCAAGTTTCAGATCCGCGTCTTCGCCGGCGGCGAACTGGTGCCCGGCCTGCAGGTGCTCGACGCGGTCGGCAACGGCACCGCCGAATGCGGCCACTCCGCCGGCTATTACTACGTCGGCAAGAACCTTGCGCTCGCGTTCGACACCGCCGTGCCCTTCGGCCTCACCGCGCGCCAGCAAAACGCCTGGATGTATGCCGGCGGCGGCATCGAGGCGCTGCGCACGCTCTACGCCAAATACAACGTGGTGCAGTTTCCCGGCGGCAACACCGGCACCCAGATGGGCGGCTGGTTCAGAAAGCCGATCAAGTCGATGGCCGATCTCAAGGGCCTCAAGATGCGCATCCCCGGCATCGGCGGCCAGATCATGGCCAAGCTCGGCGCTGTGCCGCAAACCCTGCCCGGCGGCGACATCTACCCTGCGCTTGAACGCGGCGCGCTCGACGCTGCCGAATGGGTCGGCCCCTACGACGACGAGAAGCTCGGCTTCCACAAGATCGCCAAGCACTACTACTACCCCGGCTGGTGGGAAGGCGGGCCGCAACTGAGTTTCTACGTCAACCAGGCCGCGTGGAAAGCGCTGCCCGAGGCCTATCGCCAGGCCTTCGAAGTCGCCACCGCCGAAGCGAATCAATTAATGCTGGCGCAATACGACGCCAAGAACCCGCCCGCGCTGCTGCGCCTGGCCGGGCAGGGCGTCAAGCTGCATCCCTTCCCCAAGGACGTGATGCTCGCCGCGCGCCGTGCCACCTTCGAGCTCTACGAAGCCGAAGCAAAAACCAATCCCGACTTCGCCACCCTCTACCGTTCCTGGAAGCTGTTCCGCGACACCCAGTTCCAGTGGTTCAAGGTTGCCGAAGCCGCCTATAGCAACTTCAACTACTACGTGAAATGATTGCCTCCGGACATGCCATCCGTCATTGCGAGGCGCAGCCGGAGCAATTCAGCAACGCACGTCCGCGCACGCTAAACAACGAAAGGCCAACACCATGAACCGCCTCGACCAGCTCATCACCACCTTCGACCTCGGCCTGCGCACCGTTTTTGCAAGCCCCCACGCCGCACGCCCCTATCCCGGCACCGGCCCCGAAGCCGAGCTGAGCGAAGCCGAGCGCGCCCAGGCTGCTGCGCTGATGCGCGTCAACCACGTCGGCGAAGTCTGCGCCCAGGCGCTCTACGCCGGCCAGGCGCTCACCACGAAAAACGAGCAGGTCCGTGCCGAACTCGAACGCGCCGCGCGCGAAGAAACCGACCACCTCGCCTGGTGCGAAACGCGCATCAACGAACTGGGCGGCCGCAAGAGCCTGTTGAACCCCCTGTGGTTCGGCGGCGCCTTCAGCATGGGCGTCATCGCCGGTATGCTGGGCGACAAATGGAACCTGGGCTTTCTCGCCGAAACCGAACGCCAGGTCGAAGCCCACCTCGATGGCCACCTGCAAAAGCTGCCCGAAGCCGACGCCAAAAGCCGCGCCGTCGTCGAACAAATGAAAACCGACGAAGCCCAGCACGCCCAGACCGCCATCGACCACGGCGGCGCACCGCTACCGATGCCGGTGAAGATGGCGATGCGCTTTGCTGCGGATGTGATGCGGCAGACGGCGAGTCGAATTTAATCAAGCTCGGTGGTGGCGCTGGGTTGCAGGGAGCGCTCTGCGCGGCTAGACTTAGTCCACCAGTTAGTCCATAAGGATTTGCCATGGCGATCACGGTGAATGTTCACGAAGCCAAAACCCAGTTTTCCCGCTTGCTGGAGCAGGCGCACGCCGGCCAGGAAATCATCCTGTCGAAAGCCGGCAAGCCCTATGCGCGCATGGTGCCGCTGGGCCCGCGGGAAAAAATCCGGCGTATACCTGGCCGGCTTGCCGGCCACATCGACGAGGCATTTTTCGAGCCCCTGCCCGACGCCGAACTCGACGCCTGGGAAAAACCTTGAAGCTCCTGCTCGATACGCATGCATTGCTGTGGTGGTGGACCGACGATCCAAAACTTTCCGCCACATCCCGGCAAGCCATCGCCGATGCGGAAAATCAGGTTCTGGTCAGCGCAGCCAGCGCATGGGAAATCGCCACCAAATACCGGCTCGGCAAATTGCCCCATGCCGCGCAGGCGCTGGATCGTTTCAACGAACTGGTGGTGGCGGACGGCTTCGAGCACCTGCCCATCGACTATATGCACAGTCTGAAAGCGGGTGCGTATTCCAATGCACATCGCGACCCATTCGATCGCATCCTGGCCGCACAGGCCAATCTGGAAAAAGCGGTATTGGTGACCTTGGACCCGGTTTTCGCGGAGTTTGAATGCCAGGTACTGTGGTGATGGGTGATTTTGAAGGCGGCAATGCCTTCGACTCGGAAAGGTGCAGAAATAAATCGTGCCCTGGTCGGAGCGGGCGGCTGCTTGAGAGCATTCGTCGGCGGCCTCGCTTCCATCGACCAACTGCTAGATGATTTCATGGCAGAGGTTGAAAAGAGAGTTAAATGAAAACCGCCATCATTGAAATCAATTCAGACTGGAAGGTCGCCCTCAAGGCAGGCGCAAAAGGCATACGCCAAGCGGCCCAGTCCGGGCGCGCCCAGCAATCCACCTTCAGCTACGCCAGTCCCGAACTGCTGTTCTCCGAAATCAGCCCCAAGCGCTGGGGTGTACTGGAAGCCATGAGCGGCGCCGGCGAAATGAGTCTGCGCGAACTTGCCCGCAGGCTGGAGCGGGACGTCAAGTCTGTGCACCGCGATGTGCATGTCCTGCTGGAAACCGGGCTGCTGGAGAAAACCGAGAGCGGAAAAATTGTGTGTCCCTTTGACAAGGTGCGCGTGGATTTCACGCTGGCGCAGGCGGCTTGACACTCATTGTCTAAACATAGGGATATGGTGTTTGACCCCATTGTTTCTGGGGCTTTCTTAACG
>DAHWJK010000325.1:0-13609 GCA_027344185.1 Thiobacillus sp. | reverse complement strand
GGCCCGCGCGATCCCGCCGCAGCCTGCGCGTGCGCAACAGGCGCTGCCCGGGCGCGGCATCGCCGGCGAGGTGGCGGGCGAAACCTGGTGGCTGGGCAATCGTCGCCTGATGAACGAGAACGGCGTCGACACCGCCGCGCTCGACGCCGCAGCGAATGAACAGGAAGCCGCCGGCCGCAGCGTGTCCTGGCTGGCGCGCGCAGCGGATCGCCACGTGCTCGGCCTGCTGGCCTTTGGCGATGCGATCAAGCCGAGCGCGGCGCGCGCGGTGGCCGGGCTGAAAGCGCTCGGTATCACCACCGTGATGCTGTCGGGCGACAACCGCGGCGCGGCCGGTGCAGCGGCCGCCACGCTCGGTATCGACCAGGTGCTCGCCGAAGTGCTGCCGGCCGACAAGGCCACGCACGTCGGCGCGCTCAGGGCCGAGGGCCGCACGGTGGCGATGGTCGGCGACGGCATCAACGATGCGCCGGCGCTGGCCGCCGCCGACGTCGGTATCGCGATGAGCAGCGGCAGCGACGTCGCGATGCACACCGCCGGCATCACGCTGATGCGCGGCGATCCGGCGCTGGTCGCCGACGCCATCGACATTTCCAAGCGCACCTACGCCAAGATCCGGCAGAACCTGTTCTGGGCCTTCATCTACAACGTGGTGGGGATACCGCTCGCGGCACTGGGATTCCTCAACCCGGTGATCGCCGGCGCGGCGATGGCCTTCTCCAGCGTCAGCGTGGTGAGCAACGCGCTGCTGCTGAAGCGCTGGCGACCGACGGGAGACCGGCAATGAACATCGGCCAGGTGGCGCAAGTCAGCGGGGTGTCGGCCAAGATGATCAGGCATTACGAAAGCATCGGCCTGATTCGCGCAAGCAGCCGCACGCAGGCGGGCTACCGGCAGTACCAGGCGCGCGACGCGCATCTGCTGCGCTTCATCCGCCGCGCGCGCGATCTGGGCTTTTCGCTGGAGCAGATCCGGCAGCTGCTGTCGCTGTGGGACGATCCCGCGCGCGCCAGCGCCGACGTCAAGCGTCTGGCCACCGCGCACATCGCCGACCTCGACGCGCGCATTGCCGCGCTGACGGAGATGCGCGCCACACTGGTGACGCTGGTACAGGCCTGCCATGGCGACCATCGTCCGGACTGCCCGATTCTGCAGGGGCTGGCCGCGCCGCTGTCAGCGCGCTGAAGCCGCGCTACTCGGGACGGTTTTCCAGGTCATACGCCACCTCGATCATCATCTCCACGCGCACCGGCTTGCCCCCCCGGTAGGCCGGCGAAAAACGCGCCGCGGCAAACGCCGCGCGCGCCGATTCCTCGAACAGGCCGGGCGGATCGGCGCCGATCACCTCGACGTCGCTGACGCGACCATCCGCTTCCAGCTTCAGGCGCAGGCGCACCGTGCCCGTCCGTGCCTCGCGCTCGGCCGCTTCCGGATAGCCCGGCACGATGTCATGCAGGGCGCGCGGCGGGACATCGACTTCGCGGGTGCTGTAGTAGGTGAGGTCGACCGGGCTGCTGATCGCAGCGGGCGATGCCGTGGGCGTCCCGGCCGGCGCGGGAACTTCCGCTTGCGTGACGGCAGGCGGCACGGCGGGTGGCGCGGCCTCGATGGCCGGCAGCGCCGTCTCGGTTTCGGCGGGCGCCAGCGTCGGTGCGGCCGCAACAGCCTGCGCGGGCGGGGCGGCCGCCACCTGTTCCAGCCGCGCCTCGATGACCGTTCCCCCGCCCTCCGGTGTTCCCGGCGACGCCACCTGCACCAGGGCAATCAACGCGGCATGCAGGCCGAACGAAATCCAGATGGCCGCCAGCGGACGCCTGAGTCCAGGGGGAATCGTCGGTTCGTCGAAGGGCGCGTTCACGCGTCGGGGGTCCCTCAAGCTTGCAAGCCGTCCGCCTTGCACAGCGGATGGGTATTTTATGGCCGTCAGGAAAACAGGCACATGGGCCTAAAATGGGGGTCGCCCAAATTCCAGGAAACGCACCATGAAACGACTCGCCATTGCGGGCGCAATCTTAGCATCGGCGGTGCTTGCGCCCACCATAACCCAGGCGGTTGAACTCCGCCGCACCGAGATCAAGGCCGCCGACGGCTCCCCGGTCCCGGTCGAAATCGCCACCCCGGCAGGCAAGGGCCCCTTCCCGCCTGTGCTGTTCATCCACGCCAAGCGCGGCTATGCGGGCGACGAACAGGCCCACGTGCGCGAACTCGCCGAGCAGGGTTTTCTCGTCGTCGCGCCCGACTGGCAGAGCGGCCGCTTCATCGAACGCTGGCCTTCGGCACACAATCCCGACACCGAGCTCGATGTGGAAGCCGGGCTGGATTATTTGAAATCGCTGCCCAACGTGTGCAAGGGCAAGGTCGGCATCGTCGGCCTGTCGCGTGGACCGTATTACGCGATCCGGCTCGCCGACAAGCGCGGCGGCGACCTCGCCGCCATCGTCAGCTACTACGGCCACATGCAGAACCCCAACGCGCCCGAGCCCGAGCAGTTGTTCAGCGTCGCACCCGAAATCGCCCGGATCACCACCCCCATCCTGTTCCTGATCGGCGAGCAGGACTACGAACTGCGCCGCACCAACGGCGGACGGGCGTTCTACGCCCTGCTGGAGCGCGGCGTGCCGGCGGAGTACCAGGTCTACCCGATCGCGCGACGCGCCTTCGACTTTCGCCCCGATCAGTGGCCGGAAGAAAAGATCGCCGCGCGGCATGCGCGCGAGCGGGCGAAGGCCTGGCTGATTCGGTGGATGAAGCTGACGCCGGATATGCGCTGCCCACGTTCCTGACCAGACGATCCGTGCCTTCTCGCTCGCCGACAAGCTCAGGCCATCCAGCCCCATTTCCGGAAAATGCGGGCCCCCTCGGGGGAAGCCAGAAAGTCCACGAATTGTTGGGCGGCGGGCTTGGTTTTCCCCTGCGTCGTGAGAACGACATTGGTGTCTCGATAAATGGCATAGTCGCGCTCGATTTTGACCACCTCCGCCAGATCGGGGTTGGCCACCTGCCATATGTTCCAGATGAGCCACGCGTCTATCCCGGCCTCGTCGATCCACTTCTGGCGAGCCTCTGCGCTGTTCTTTGCATAGGCCACAATGTTCTTGCGCAAACTTCTGACCGTCTCGATATTGCCTTTTCGACCCGCCATGTCTTCCCACGCACCCGTCTGGCCCGCGCCATTGACGACAAGGACCCTGACGCCGGGTCGGAGAATATCTTTAACGCCCGATATTTTCTTGGGATTTCCCGGACGCACAAGAATCGCGTAAGGCCGAAGATACAGCGGCAAGACCTCGGCTTCGTGAATGCGCCCCTCCATCGCAGCGACGAAATCGGTCGTCATGTGTTCCGATCCGCCGTAGATCACATCCGCATCCGACTTGGCCTTTTCGATCCATTCCGGCGTAGGGCCTGCGGTAACCATGACCTTGACGCCGGTTTTTTTCTCGAAAGCGCTGGCGGCTTCCTTCATGGCTGGAGCGGGCCCCCCCGGGCCATACACATTCAGCATGTCCGTGGCATACGCAGCGCCCGCGATTCCGATCAATCCGATTAGCGCCATCATCATTGTCTGAATAAACGTCTTCATAACGTCTCCATTTGTCTCTTTCAAGGATTCGGGTTGACCCATCAACCCAAAAGAAAGTTTTGAATGGAAAGGAACGCGACTGCATCGCGCTCCCGCGAATGCCCCGTTTTGAGCCCGTTCCCTGCGGAATGCACCACAACAGGACACCCCCATCTGCATTCTGTACATTTTAAAAACACATAAGCATTTGATAATTAACCATTCCCGAAGCTGGCACGCCCCCTGCTATATCCTAAATGAGTATCCAAACCGCAAGGTCAGGTTGCTCAGGCAGTCTCCTCCGACTTGGCGGCCTCTCCGGAGGCCGCATTTTTTTGAGGTCGGGTTAAACCTGATAAACCGATGCGCGTATTGATTGTTGAAAATCAGCCCGAACGGCTGGCAATGCTGGTGCCCGCGCTGGAAGCGGCGGGCTGCGTGGTCGCGGCCACGCTCAATTCGGCGCGCAGCCTGGACGCGCAGATCCAGACCTTGCGGCCGGACGTGGTGATCATTGCGCAGGACTCGCCCGATCGCGACACGCTGGAGCACATCTGCGTGGCGAACCAGGATTGTCCGCGTCCGATCGTGATGTTCACCGGCGACGGCAGCGCCGAAGCGATCCGCGCGGCGACGCAGGCGGGCGTGACCTCCTACGTGGTGGACGGACTCGACCCGGCACGCATTCGCCCCATCCTCGACGTCGCGGTGTCGCGCTTCGAGGCCTTCCAGGCACTGCACGACCAGCTCGAGCAGACCCGCCTCGAACTCTCCGAGCGCAAACTGATCGACCAGGCCAAGGCGCAGTTGATCAAGCAGACCGGCGCGTCCGAACCCGAGGTGTATCGCGAGATGCGACGCGCGGCGATGGACCGCGGACTGAAGCTGGCGGATATCGCGCGCCAGATCCTGCAGAAAACCACCTGAAGCATCCGTGTCCTGATTGGTGCGCACGCGCCGAAACCCGCACCGCCCCAGGGCACGACATCCTGCCCGATTGCAGGTCGCCCACGACGGGTTTCCCCAAACCCCTTGCAATACAAGGCTCTTTCAGAGCTGGCACAACGGTTGCTTCACAGCCACTGAACAGTCGCAATGATGTGACTTTCTTCAAGCGTGACCGAACACCCTTTCGCAACTGGACAAAGGCGTCCGCCCCCGAGGCGACGCCTTTTTTATTTGGAGAACCACCGTGAGTGACACCCAGGACACATCCCTCGTGCAGGACCCGAGCAAGCGCGACTTCATGAAAAAAACCACCGGCGTTTCCGTCGCCGCCGCCCTGATGGCGCTGGTGCCGCCTGGCGTCCGCAGCGGCGCCTGGGCCGCCGGCTCGGACGCGCCGGAGAAGCCCGACTTGAGCATTGGCTTCATCCCGCTGACCGACTGCGCCTCGGTGGTGATGGCCTCGGTCAAAGGATTCGACAAAAAGTATGGCCTGAAGATCACGCCTTCCAAGGAGGCCTCGTGGGCGGCAGTCCGCGACAAGCTGGTCAACGGCGAGCTCGACGCCGCGCACGTGCTGTATGGCCTGATATATGGCGTGCAACTCGGCATCGGCGGACCGAAGAAGGACATGGCGGTGCTGGCGTCGATCAACCACAACGGCCAGGCGATCACGCTGTCGAACCAACTCAAGGGGAAGGGTGTGACCGACGGCGCCTCGCTGGCGAAACTGATCGCGGCCGAACCCAAGGAATACACCTTCGCCCAGACCTTTCCCACCGGCACCCACGCGATGTGGCTGTATTACTGGCTGGCCGCCTATGGCGTCAACCCATTCACCCAGGCCAAGGTCATTACCGTGCCGCCGCCGCAGATGGTCGCAAACATGCGCGTCGATAACATGGACGGTTTCTGTGTCGGCGAGCCCTGGGGCGCACGCGCGATCAAAGACAACATCGGCTTCACTGCGGTGACTACGCAGGATATCTGGAAGGACCACCCGGAGAAGGTGCTCGGCACCACCGCGGATTTCGTTGCGAAGTATCCCAACACTGCGCGTGCGATGGTGGCGGCGATTCTCGACGCCTCGAAATACATCGACGACATGAAGAACCGCTCGGAAGTGGCCAAGGTGATCTCCGCCAAGTCCTACGTCAACACCGACTTCGACTCGATCGAGGACCGCATGCTCGGCCAGTACGACAACGGCATAGGCAAGAAGTGGAGCGATCCCAACTACATGAAGTTCTACAACGGCGGCCTGGTCGGTTTCCCCTACCTCTCCGACGGCATGTGGTTTCTCACCCAGCACAAGCGCTGGGGCCTGCTGAAGGAGCACCCCGACTATCTGGCGGTGGCGAAGAAGGTCAACCGCATCGACATCTACAAGCAGGCCGCGGCGATGACCAAGACGCCGCTGCCGAAATCCGACATGCGCAGCAGCAAGCTGATCGACGGTGTGGTGTGGGACGGCAAGGATCCGGCGAAGTATGCCGACAGCTTCAAGATCAAGGCCTGAGGATGACGCATGCCCCGGCTTCGCCGGGGCACAAGGAGAACGCACATGAATGCAGTCACATTGAACGACCGAAGTCTGTCCGAGGTCATGGCAGCGCCGGAAACCGGGCAGCTCGCCGCAAACGAACCCGTGCTGCCGACGCGGCGCACGCCGCTGTTTGAGACCGAAGGCGGCAAGCGCTTCCTCGAAGTCGTGGTGAACGGCGTCAAGGCCACCATTCCACCGGTGCTCGGCATGGCGCTGTTCGTCGCACTGTGGGCGCTGATCGCCAACAGCGGCGGCAAGATCCCGGGGCCGGCCGAAACCTGGGATGCGGCGGTCGCGCTGTTTTCCGACCCGTTCTACGACAACGGGCCGAACGACAAGGGCATTGGGTGGAACATCCTCAACTCGCTGTACCGCGTCGGTATCGGCTTCGGCCTGGCTGCCGCGATCGGCATTCCGCTCGGCTTCATGATCGGCCGCTTCACCTTCCTCAACCAGATGCTCTCGCCCATCATCAGCCTCCTGCGCCCGGTGTCGCCGCTGGCCTGGTTGCCCATTGGCCTCCTGGTGCTGCAGAAGGCCGAGCCGGCGTCGATCTGGGTGATTTTCATCTCCAGCATCTGGCCGATGGTGCTCAACACCGCCGCCGGCGTGCAGCGCATCCCGCAGGACTACATGAACGTCGCCCGCGTGCTCAACCTGTCCGAATTCAAGGTCTTCACCAAGATCCTGTTCCCCGCGGTGCTGCCCTACGTGCTCACCGGCGTGCGCCTCGCCATCGGCGTCGCCTGGCTGGTGATCGTCGCCGCCGAAATGCTCACCGGCGGCGTCGGCATCGGCTTCTGGGTGTGGGACGAATGGAACAACCTCAACGTCGCCCACATCATCATCGCCATCTTCGTCGTCGGCATCGTCGGGCTGCTGCTGGAGCAGGGGCTGATGCTGATCGCGAAACGGTTTAGTTACGAGTGATAGGGGTCAGGGGTCGGGATTCAGGGGTCAGGGGATGTCGCTTCGCGCCTTCTCAAAAAAGCGCGGCCGCAGGCCGCACCTCCCCTGAATCCTGATCCCTGAATCCTGACCCCTAAGCCTCACCATTAGAAAGGAAACGACATGCAATCCTACGTCCAGATCGAAAACGCCGGCATGGTGTTCAGCACCAAGAAGGGCAAGTTCACCGCGCTCACCGGCATCGACCTCCACATCGACCAGGGGCAGTTCGTCGCGCTGATCGGCCACTCGGGCTGCGGCAAGTCGACGCTGCTCAACCTCGTCGCGGGGCTCCTCGACGCCACCGACGGCGTGCTGCTGCTCGCCAACAAGGAAATCAAGGGACCCGGCCCCGAGCGCGGCGTGGTGTTCCAGAACCATTCGCTGCTGCCCTGGCTCACCGCGTTCGAGAACGTCTATCTCGCGGTGGAAAAGGTGTTCGGCGGCAGCGAATCGAAGAAGCAACTGAAGGCGCGCACCGCCGCCGCGCTGGAACTCGTCGGCCTGACCCACGCCGCCGCCAAGCTGCCGGGCGAAATTTCCGGCGGCATGAAACAGCGCGTCGGCATCGCCCGCGCGCTGGCGATGGAACCGAAAGTGCTGCTGCTGGACGAGCCCTTCGGCGCGCTCGACGCCCTCACCCGCGCCCACCTGCAGGACGAGCTGATGAAGATCGTCGCCACCACCAAGAGCACGGTCATCATGGTCACCCACGACGTCGACGAGGCGGTGCTCTTGTCCGACCGCATTGTCATGATGACCAACGGGCCGGCCGCGACCATCGGCGAAATCCTCACGGTGGACCTGCCGCGCCCGCGCGACCGCCTGCAGCTGGCGCACGACCCGCAATACCACCAGCTGCGCAGCCAGGTGCTGGAGTTTCTCTACAGCCGGCAGATGCGGCCCCAGGAAGCGGCTTGAGCCGGCCGGACGCGTGATTGAATCGATTTGCCTGGCCCACGGTGCAGCGAAGATGGACAGGCACTCACGGCTTGTCGTTCACCCCCATTCCCGCAGCCCGCGCCAGCAATAAGGCCCGCTCACGCGCATTCTGCGCCAGCTGCGCGGCGCGCGCGAATTCGGCACGCGCCTCCTCGACCCGGTCGAGCTTCGCCAACAAGTCGCCGCGCACCGCGGGCAGCAGGTGGTAGGCCTTGAGCGCGGGCTCGGAGGCGAGCGCTTCGACCAGTTCCAGCCCCGCCGCCGGGCCGAACGCCATGCCGACGGCGACGGCGCGGTTGAGCGCCACCACAGGAGACGGCGCGACCTGCGCCAGCGCGTCGTAGAGCGCGGCGATGCGCACCCAGTCGGTCTCGGCGGCAGCAGATGCCCGGACATGGCAGGCGGCGATCGCGGCCTGCAGGGTGTAGGCGCCGAGCGGACCCGGCAGGGCCTGCGCACGTTCCAACGCCGCCAGCCCGCGGCGGATCAACAGCCGATCCCAGCGGGCGCGGTCCTGTTCCAGCAGCAGGACCGGCTGACCCGATGCGTCGACACGCGCGGCCAGCCGCGACGCCTGGATTTCCATCAACGCAAGCAAGCCCTGCACCTCGGCCTCGTCCGGCAGGCGGTTGGCGAGCACGCGTCCCAGCCGCTGCGCCTCCTCGCACAGACTGGGGCGCATCCAGTCATCGCCGGCGGTAGCGGCGTAGCCTTCGTTGAAGATCAGATAGAGCACTTCCAGCACCGACGGCAGGCGCGCGTGCAATTCCGCGCCGCGCGGCGTCTCGAAGGGCACATGCGCTTCCGCCAGGCTGCGCTTGGCGCGCACGATGCGCTGCGCGATGGTGGCGGCGGGCTTCAGGTAGGCACGCGCGATCTCCTCCACCGACAGGCCGCCGACGACCTTCAGGGTCAGCGCCGCGCGTGCCTCGGCCGACAGCAGCGGGTGGCAGGCGGTGAAGACCAGCGCGAGCAGATCGTCGCCGATGTCGTCGTCGAGCGCGGCGTCGACCGCCTTGGCGAAATCGGCCTCGCGGATCGCATGCTGCGTGTCGAGTTCGACCGCGAGCTCGGCGTGCTTGGGGGCTGCCTGCGTGCGGTGGCGCAGCACGTCGAGCGCGCGCCGCTTCGCCGACGTGGTCAGCCAGGCGGCGGGATTGTCCGGCACGCCTTCGGCCGGCCAGTGTTCCAGCGCCGCGACCAGCGCATCCTGCGCGCATTCCTCGGCCAGGCCGAGATCGCGCGTGAGCCGCGCGACGCTCGCCACCACGCGCGCCGATTCGATATGCCAGATCGCCGCCAGCGTGTCGGCAACCCCGTCGGCCGGCGCCGTCATCGCACGAGACTGACCATGGGCTTGAAGCCGCCCCAGAACATGCGCTTGCCGTCGAAGGGCCAGTCCTTGGGGTCGGCGTTCACCATCGAAGCCATGCGCGGATCGGCCATCACCTTCGCATTCACCCGGTCGCGGTCCTTGCGCGGCCTGAAGACGATCCACGAAAACACCACGGTTTCGCCATCCTTCAACTTCACCGCCTGCGGAAACGAGGTGCGCTTGCCGGGCTTCACGTCGTCGGCGGCGCACTCGTGGAATTCGAGCGCACCGTGCTCGATCCAGATCTTGCCCCCCTTGCGCGCGAGGCGGCGATACGCGGAGAGTTTCGCCAGCGGCACCGGTAGGACGTAGCCATCGACATACGCCATGTCAGTCTCCTTTCTGCGAATTCATCTGGAACGCCTCCCAGACGTGTCCATCCAGGTCCTGAAAACCGTGCTGGTACATGAAGCCGTGATCCTGCGGCGCGCTGTAGGTGTTGCCGCCGGCCGCCACCGCCTCGCGCACCATCGCGTCCACCGCCTCCCGGCTGTCGAGCTGCAGGGCCAGCAGCACTTCGGTAGCGGCGCGCGCATCGGCGGGCGGATGCGGCGCAAAGCCGGCGAAGCGTTCGCGCGCGAGCAACATGGCATAGATGTTCTCGCCGACGACCATGCAGGTGCCGGTCTCATCGGTGAACTGCGGGTTGAAGGTGAAGCCCAGCCGTGCGAAAAAAGCGATGGACGCCTTCAGGTCGGCCACGGGCAGGTTGACGAAGATTTGCTTGACCATGGATGCGTTCTCCTGGGGGTACAATTCAGCCGCCCGCAATCGCACCGACGATAAGCAGCGGCTCGCGGCCGGCGGCGACAGCGTCGGGCAACGGCGCGTCGGGTGCGGTGTTCGAGAGATCGTCCTGGCAGGCGTAGAAGCGCACCAGCGGACGTCGCCGGCCGGTGGCGCGGTCGCGCACGGCGCCGACGAGCGTGGGGTAGGCCGCTTCGAGCGCATCGAGCACCGCAGCGAGCGTGACCGGGCCCGCCAGGTCAAGCGCGACCTCGGTGGCGCTGCACCGCGCCAGCGTGTAAAGATGATACGGCAGCACGACGCGAACGGTGTGCCTGTCGGAACCGGCGGCCATGTCAGGGCAGCGTCTGCACGCTCACCGAGAGCACCGCCGGCAGGTCGCGCACGATCGCCTGCCAGTGGCCGCCCGCGTCCGGCGAGACGTAGACCTGGCCGCCGGTGGTGCCGAAATACACGCCGCAGGGATCGAGCGCGTCGACCGCCATCGCGTCGCGCAGCACGTTCACGTAGCAATGTTCCTGCGGCAGGCCGTCGGTCAGCGCGTCCCAGGCGTTGCCGCCCGCCGTGCTGCGGTAGACGCGCAGCTTGCCCTCGGGCGGGTAATGCTCCGAGTCACTCTTGATCGGCACCACGTAGACGGTATCCGGGTCGTGCGCATGCACCGCCATGGCGAAGCCGAAATCGCTGGGCAGATTGCCGCTGACCTCGAACCACGACTCGCCGGCGTCGTCGCTGCGCATCACGTCCCAGTGCTTCTGCATGAAGAGCGTCTCGGGCCGCGCGGGATGCATCGCGATGCGGTGCACGCAGTGGCCGACTTCGGCGTCCGGCTCGGGGATGTATTGCGAATGCAGGCCGCGATTGACCGGCTTCCACGAAACGCCGGCGTCGTCGCTGCGGAACGCACCGGCCGCCGAGATCGCCACATACATCCGGTCCGGGCGCACAGGATCGAGCAGGATGGTGTGCAGGCACATGCCGCCGGCGCCCGGCATCCATTTCGCGCCCTGCTGCTCGCGCAGGCCGGGCAGTTCCTGCCAGGTCTGCCCGCCGTCGGTCGAGCGGAACAGCGCGGCGTCTTCGACCCCGGCGTAGACCGTGTCCGGGTCGGTCGGCGAGGGTTCCAGATGCCACACGCGCTTGAACGCCCACGGTTTCGGCGTGCCGTCGTAATGCAGGTGCGTGCCCGGGTCGCCGGCATAGCCGAAATCGTTGCCGACCGGGTTCCAGGTCGCGCCGCCGTCGTCGGAGCGCTGGATCACCTGGCCGAACCAGCTGCTGGTCTGCGAGGCATAGAGCCGGTCAGGGTTCGCCGGCGAACCTGCAACGTGAAAGATCTCCCAGCCGCCGAAGAACGGCCCGGTGACCTGCCAGTCGCGGCGCGCGGCATCGGACGTCAGGATGAACGCGCCCTTGCGCGTTCCCACCAGCACACGGATACGGCTCATGAATCGCTCCTTGTTGCGTCAGCGCGCCATCACGTGGCGCGCGAAATTGTCGAGGATGGCCTGCCAGCCCGCACGCTGGTACTCGACCGGGTACGTGGTCTCGGCGTCGAAGGTGACGCGCACGCGCACGGCCTCGCCCAGCGCCTCGAACTCGACCCGCCCGTTGCGATCGCCGAAGGCATATTCGATCAGGCGCTCGGGCACGATGCGGGTGTAGGTCCCGGCGAAATCGAAACCTTCGCTGCCGTCCTTCGCTTCCATGCGCGAGGAGAAGGCGCCGCCTTCGCGCAGGTCCACGCTGGCAGCGGTGGTATGCCAGTCGTCCGAGGCGGCGTTCCACTGCAGGATGTCCGCGGGTGTCGTATAGGCGCGCCAGACGACATCGACCGGCACGGCCACGGTGGTTTCAACGGTCACTTTCATGAAGGGTTTCTCAGGGATGATGGCGCTTCGCCCGGTATCGCGATTCCGCTCGAATCCGGAAATCTCAGCCGCGGCGCGCCGCCTCGATCGTGGCGATGTCGATCTTTCGCATCGCCATCATCGAATCGAACGCGCGTTTGGCGGCATCAGGATCAGGGTCGGCGATCGCGTCGGTCAGCGCGCGCGGGGTGATCTGCCAGTTCACGCCCCAGCGGTCCTTGCACCAGCCGCATTCGCTTTCCTTGCCGCCGTTGCCGACGATGGCGTTCCAGTAACGGTCGGTTTCTTCCTGCGAGTCGGTGGCGACCTGGAACGAAAACGCCTCGGTGTGCGAGAACACCGGGCCGCCGTTGAGGCCGATACAGGGGATGCCGAGCACGGTGAAGCGCACGGTGAGCACCTGTCCGGCTTTGCCGCCCGGGTAATCCGCCGGGGCATGCCAGATTTCATCCAGCGACGAATCGGGGAAGGTCGCGGCGTAGAAACGCGCGGCGGCTTCGGCCTCACAGTCGTACCAGAGGCAGAGGGTGTTCTTCGGGACCGGGTTCATTGCAGGACTCCTTTCATTTGACATAGCACGGCGCGCACTCGCGCACCTCGACGGTGGCGAAGCGCGCGGCGGGACAGGCCTCTGCGATCCGCACGGCTTCGTCGCGGCTGTCGCACTCGATCAGGAAGAAGCCGCCGACCATTTCGCGCGTCTCGGCAAAAGGGCCATCGACCAGGCTGGCCTGCTCGCCGCGCCGCTGGATGCGAACGCCGTGGCTGTCCGAACGCAGCGATTCGCTTGCCAGCAGCTGGCCGCGCGCGGCGAGTCCCTGGCCGAATTCGACCATCTCGGCATAGAGCGCGCGGCCTTCGTCTTCGCTGCGGGTGCCGCGCTGGCCGCGCGGCTCGACGATCAACAACATGAATTTCATTACAGCCTCCTCGTTAGGGGTTGGCAGGGCTTTCCACCACATGCGTCGTCAGGGCGCATTGCCGCTTAGCGCCGCCTGCTTCAGTCGCTCGACCTCCGGCGACGGCCCGAAATCATCCAGCTCGTACAGCGGCCGCACCTCGATCTCCGCCGGCTTGCCGCGCCCGGCAGGATTGGGATAACGCCGCGCCCACTCCATCGCCTCTGCGCGCGACGGCACCTGGATCAGGGTGTAGCCGGCAACCAATCCCTTCGTTTCGGCGAACGGGCCGTCGATCATGCTGCGCGCATCGCCGTCGTAGCGGATGCGCCAGCCCTGCGAGCTGGGCTTCAGCCCCGCATAGTCGAGCAGCACGCCGGCTTTCATCAACTGCTCATGGTAGCCGGCCATTTCGGCCAGCATCTCGGAATCGGCGTTCACCGGGGTGATTTCGGCTTCCGTTTCCGCGCTGGCCTTGACGATGATCATGTAACGCATGAGCGTCTCCTGTAAACGATGCAAGCGCCGTGGGATTCCGGGGTGCTGTCTCCACGACGAGCCGGCCCCGCCGGAATCGACATGTCTTTTGAAAATAAATAATGAAATCCAAGGCGCGCGCTAATGGCGCTCGCAGCGTGTTACCGATCGGTAATGTTCATATAGAAGGGATGGACGATGTACCACGTCGCGCAGTATGCTGTGCACAATTCTGTCATCCCTCTTCAAGGAGTTAGCCATGGGTTTTTCTACCGGCGACGTGGTGCCGTTCACGCA
>DAHWJK010000314.1:0-6487 GCA_027344185.1 Thiobacillus sp. | reverse complement strand
GAACAGTTTCCTTATTTGGCCGAGGAAATGATTCGAACGAAGATTTCGAATATCTATGAAGATCTTCAGAAAGACCCCATCATCGGAAAGATGCTTAAAAATAAAAGAGCAAAGAAGTAAATCGCGCATTAAATCTAAGGGCTACCCATGCCTCGAATCATTTTGATATACAGCGATTCCACACGCTGCCGTGCCCACGGGGTACGACGAAGAAATTTGAGGCTCGACGCAATACTCGGGTCATGGGTGAAACAGCGGACCTCGATTTTCCGCCCCAACGCATCCCAGCCATAGAACGAAACCAATTCGTTCAATAACTGTGCAAGCGTGACCCCGTGTAGTGGGTTGTCGGGCTGAATCGCTTGCATGGTTCGGATCAAAACCCTGTCAGGCTTCGGCTCGCAGGGTTAGCGTGCGCATCCGGTCCAGCTTCTCGACTACCGCCTGATAGAGATCTCCGTCGGCATCGGGATTGCGGTCAGGGTGGTGGGCGCTACGGATCTTTTTCAGTGCAGTCGGGTCGTCGGGCAGGTCATGTACCTTGGTCACCCGGTCGCCGTTCTTGGCCATCTCGCGCTGAACCTCGGCCTCCGCGCCTTCGCGTGTGGCGTGCAGCTTCCTGCTGCCAATACGCCAGCCATCGTGGGTCCTGCGCGGGAATTGATTTTTCTCGCCGTCAAACCAGATCCATGTGCCGGTGTCGGGATTCAGTTCGAAACGAACGGTGGTGATGCCGTAGGTGTAAACGGGGGGCTTCTGGTCCTTGGCGAACATCTTGAACGTGCCGACCGTACGCACCGAAGCCAGGTAATACGCACCCGCCTCATGGGGGCAGAACGCGCTGCCGGGCCCGGGCTTGGGCTTGGGCGTTGTCTCGGGCTTGCTGTCGTTACGTAACGGCGCTGCCGGGGTGTCGTTGCGTAAGGAATCCATTTCAGCCTTGCGGCGGGCGTGCCATGCGGCGCGGCGTTGTGCGTTGGTCACGGGTATTGCTTCTCGAATTGGTTGAAACCCACTGGGATCACCCCTCGCTGAAGGGATCACCCGCTGGGCTCCTGGGCCGCATGGCTGCCCGTTGCTAGTCGGATGAAACGGCTTTCCCGGCCTTGCGACCTGGAGCCACCGGCGGCACATAGCCCGAAATCCTGCACTGAAATCCCTCGACCCGCTTGTTGCCATTGAAGTGGGTGACGCTGCACTGGGATATTTCCTTGCGTGCCATCAAGTCGGCGAGTGCCTTGCGTACCTGAGGCAGTGCAATTCCGGTTGCCGAGGCGATTTCCAGGTCGAGAAGCTGACCATGTTTTTTCAAGTGGTTTAAAACCTGGTCTGTCTGCATGTCGATTCCTTTGACGTGTGGATGAGCGAAAGACTCTAATCGAGCCCCCTGGAGCGGCCTGTACAGACCCGGCGAACGCAAAAAGACCACCCCTAAGGTGGCCTAAGTGCATGAATTCGTGGCTCCCCGACCTGGGCTCGAACCAGGGACCTGCGGATTAACAGTCCGTCGCTCTACCGACTGAGCTATCGGGGAATAGGGAAGCGCGCATTCTAGAGATGACGGGCGTTCCGGTCAAGTCTCAGCCGTCACTTTCCACCTGCAATTCGGGCACATGGCTGAAGGCGATGCGCATCGGGGCGGCGCCGCGGCCGTGGTGGGCGCCGCCAAAATACAGGGTATTGGGGCCGTAGCGCTGATTGATCCGGTCGAGCACGCTGTTGAGCGGCGCGTGCTGGTCGTCGGGGTCGAACAGGTCGCGCGTGACCTGGCTGTGCTCGACCAGATGGGTGAGGATGACGCCGACCTTGAGGATGGGGCCGGGATCGGGCGGGCGCCGCTGCCACAGTTGAGCCAGCACGGGGTTGAGCCGGAGCGTGTCGGCGTGCGGCGCGAAGCGGGCCTGGTCGGCCCAGTGGGCGTGGCCGGCGGCGGTCTTCAGATAGCTCAGGTGCAGGCCGAGGCCGCCGGCGCAATAGCCGTAGTGGCGCAGCCGCATCGCGGCCTTGTGCAGCAGGCGGTAGAGCACGGCGAGCGCGGAATCGGGCGTGCGCAGTTCGGGCGCGAGCACATGCGAATGGCCGATGCTGGCGCGCTGGGTGGGCAGTGAGGCGACTACGTCGCCGCGCAGTTTGGCGTAATAGCGCTCGCCTTCGACGCCGCCCCAGGCGTGGCGCAGGGTTTCGCGGCTGGCAGCGCAGAGCTGTTCGACGCTGTGGATGCCGAGCTGGTTGAGGCGCTGTTCCATGGCGCGGCCGATCCCGTTCAGGGCGCCGAGCTTGAGGCCGTACAGCCGCTGTGGCAGTTCGTCCTGGCGGATGACGACGAGGCCGTCGGGCTTCTGCATGTTGGACGCGGTCTTGGCGAGGAAGCGGTTGGGCGCGATGCCGATCGAGCTGTGCAGCACTTCGCCGACCTGGGTGTAGATCGCCTGCTTGATCTCTTTGCCGAGTTTGACGGCCTGGGCTTCCTGGCGGTCGCTGCCCATCAGTTCGCAGGCCATTTCGTCGATCGACAGCACGTCGCCGACCGGGGTGCACGACTCCACGGCGGCAATGATGCGATGGTGGATGTCGACGTAGGTGGCCGGTCGTGCCTGCACGAACACGATGTCTTTACACAGTTTTCTGGCCTGCCACACCGGCGTGCCGGTGCGGATGCCGTAGCGCTTGGCGTCGATGCTGGCGGCGATGCAGCAGGTGGTGTCGGCCATCACGGGCAGCACGCTGACCGGACGGCCGCGTAGCTCGGGCCGCAGCTGTTGCTCGGCCGAGGCGAAAAAGGAATTGAGGTCGACGTAAAGCGAATGCAGGGCCATGGGGTGCTCCGGGGGAACACGCCGTCGTCGCCCCGGCTTTTCCGGGCGACGACGGATGTCAAATATACTGTATATGCATACAGTATATCCGATCCTCAGCCCGGGTTCGCCAGGTTCATCCGCTCCAGCCGCTGGCACAGGATGTCGATGATGCGGCGCGACAGCGGGGCCGAGTGGCGCATCAGTTCCTCCATGATCAGCGGCGGCAGCGCCAGCACGGTGATCTCGGTTTCGGCCACCACCGAGGCGGTGCGCTTCTCGTTCAAAAGATAGGCCATTTCGCCGAACAGCTGGCCTTCGTTGAGGGCGCCCAGATGGCGCCGTCCGCTGTCGGTGCTCTTGTAGACCACGGCGGTGCCGGCATAGAGGAAATAGGCGGTACGCGAGTCGTCGCCTTCCTCGATCAGGATATGGCCGGGGGGATGAACCTGGCCGTATTTTTCCAGCAGGCGATGGGCGTCGCCGAAGACGAAGCCTTCGAGCTTGCTGGCGCCTTCGCCGCTGCCGCCGAGAAACAGCTTTTCCAGCGCGGTGATGTCGGCCTTGCCGTAGGCATACAGCGCCTGTGCCCACAGATACAGCAGCAGGAAGGCGAAAAAGGCGCCGATCAGCACGAACACCACGCCGCCGACCGCGCCGTACAGGCTATTGTAGTTTTCCAGCTTGAAGAAGGCGCCGAACAGCACCAGCAGCAGCGCCAGGTTCACGGTAGCCAGCAGCGCGAACACGGCGGCGACGCGCGCGCGCGGATGCTGTCGCGGCAGCCGCCAGTAGGCGGCGAACAGCAGCATCCACACCATGAAAAAACCGAACAGCGCGTTGAGCGCCTGCAGCACCCGCGCATTGCCGATGCCGATGAAATCGTTCTGCCCCAGAAAGTCCAGCGCCACCTGCGCCAGCGCGGCCAGCCCCATCAGCAGGAACAGCACCGGCAGGATGATCAGCGGCAGCACCCACGACAGCACCATGTTGTGCCTGCCCGGGCTGGGGAACAGGACGCGGAAGGCGCCTTCGACCGAATGCACCAGCCCGCGCGACGACAGGATCAGGGTGGCGAAGCCGACGCCGCCGGCGGCAAGCTGGGTCTGCCGCGGGATGAAGCCGAGCGTGGTCAGGCTGTCGAGTTGCAGCTGGCTGTAGAGCGCAGCCATCAGGATGCTGGCGGGCACCGAGTTTTCGGCGAGCTGCCCCAGCAATTGCAGCGCGTAGCTCAGCAGCAGCAGCAGCGGCGTGGCGGACAGCAGGAAATAGAACGAAGTCGCCGCGGCATGGTTCTGCAGGCTGTTCTGCTTGAACAGGCGCGCGGTGGTGTAGGCCAGCTGCAGCAGCCAGGACAGCGTGCCGCGCGGAGGAGGCAGGGCGGGAGTGCGCATGGTCGCTAGCCTACCTGCGCGGCGGGCTGGACGCTAGGCCAGCGCCTGGGCGATGCGCTTGAGCGCCTTGTCCAGATTGGCCTGCGAGGTGGCGAACGACAGCCGGATGTAGCCTTCGGCGCCGAAAGCCGAGCCGGGGACGACGGCGACGTCGGCGGACTCCAGCAGGTATTCGGAAAACGCGATGTCGGTCGGCGCTTCGATGATGTCGCGCGCCAGCAGGTTCATGATCGCGGGGCGCACATCGGGAAAGGCGTAGAAGGCGCCGCCGCTGTCCACGCACTTGAAGCCGGGGATGGCGTTGAGCGCATCGACGACGAAACGATGGCGCGCCTTGAAGGCGTCGAGCATCGGGGTGATGCAGCCCTGGTCGCCGTTCAGCGCGGCCTCCGCAGCCACCTGCGAGATCGAGGTGGGGTTGGAGGTCGACTGCGACTGCACGTTGGTCATCGCGCGCAGGATGGCTTCGGGGCCGGCCGCGTAGCCGATGCGCCAGCCGGTCATCGAATAGGCCTTCGACACGCCGTTCAGCACCAGCGTGCGGTCGTAGAGGTCGGGGCAGACGTTGAGGATGTTGACGAAGGGCACGTCGTCGAGCCGGATGTGCTCGTACATGTCGTCGGATGCGATCAGCACCTGCGGGTGCTTGCGCAGCACGGCGCCCAGTGCGGCCAGCTCGTCGCCGGTGTAGACCGCGCCGGTGGGGTTGGACGGGCTGTTGATGACCACCAGCCGGGTCTTCGGCGTGATCGCCGCCTCCAGCTGCGCCGGGGTGATCTTGAACCCCTGCTCGATGCCGGCCTCGACGATTACTGGCTTGCCGTCGGCGAGGATGACGATGTCGGGGTAGGACACCCAGTAGGGCGCAGGGATGATGACCTCGTCGCCGGGATTGATCACCGCCTGCACCAGGTTGAAGAAACTCTGCTTGCCGCCGCAGGAGACCAGGATCTGCCTGGGCGTGTAGTCGAAGCCGTTGTCGCGCTTGAACTTGGCGATGATCGCCGCCTTCAGGCCGGGAGTGCCGTCGACCGCGGTGTATTTGGTGAAGCCCGCGTTGATCGCGCCGATCGCCGCGTCCTTGATGTGCTGCGGGGTGTCGAAGTCGGGTTCGCCGGCGCCGAGGCCAATGATGTCGCGGCCGGTCGCCTTCAGCGCAGCGGCGCGGGCGGTGACGGCCAGGGTGGGCGAGGGCTTGATGGCCTGTACGCGGCGGGAGAGTTCCACAGTGGTTCCTTCAGAGCATCCGCAGGGGGCGGAAGTGCTACTATCAATGGGTTTGAGCCGCGCGATTTTACCTGTGTTCGTCACCTTCCCCAATAGCCCCTTCCGTCTGTTTCAGCCGTTTCCGCCGGCCGGCGACCAGCCGGCTGCGATCGCGCATCTGGTCGAGGGCATCGGGGACGGCCTCGCCTACCAGACGCTGCTCGGGGTGACCGGTTCGGGCAAGACCTTCACCATGGCCAACGTGATCGCGCAGACGGGCCGGCCGGCGCTGATCATGGCGCCCAACAAGACGCTGGCGGCGCAGCTGTATTCCGAAATGCGCGAGTTTTTCCCGGAAAACGCGGTCGAGTATTTCGTTTCCTACTACGACTACTACCAGCCCGAAGCCTACGTGCCGGCGCGCGATTTGTTCATCGAGAAGGACTCCAGCATCAACGAGCACATCGAACAGATGCGGCTCTCGGCGACCAAGTCGCTGCTGGAGCGGCGCGACACCGTGATCGTCTGCACCGTGTCGGCGATCTACGGTATCGGCGACCCCTCCGACTACCACAGCATAATCCTGCTCTTGCGCGAGAACGAGAAGATGACCCAGCGCGACGTCATCACGCGGCTGACGCAGATGCAGTACGACCGCAACGACGTCGAATTCAAGCGCGGGGTGTTCAGGGTGCGCGGCGACGTCATCGACATCTTCCCGGCGGAACACGCCGAGACCGCGATCCGCGTCGAGCTGTTCGACGACGTGGTGGAGACGCTGCACCTGTTCGATCCGCTGACCGGGCAGATCCTGCAGAAAGTCGGGCGCTTCACCGTGTTCCCGTCCAGCCATTACGTGACGCCGCGCGAGACGACCTTAAGAGCGATCGAGAAAATCAAGGTCGAGCTGCGCGACCGGCTGGAGTGGTATTACGCCAACGGCAAGCTGGTCGAGGCGCAGCGGCTGGAGCAGCGCACCCGTTTCGACCTCGAAATGATGCACGAACTCGGCTTCTGCAAGGGCATCGAGAACTACTCGCGGCACCTGTCGGGGCGCAAGCCCGGCGAGCCGCCGCCGACGCTGATCGACTA
>DAHWJK010000308.1:0-2379 GCA_027344185.1 Thiobacillus sp. | reverse complement strand
AGGTCGGCGGCGTCGTTCACCCGCAGCGCAGCGCCCGCATCGATCGCGCGCTGGGTCGCTTCTTCGAAGTTGAAAGTATGCGGCCCCACCAGCACCGGCCGCCCCACGCTCGCCGCCTCGATCAGATTCTGCCCGCCCAGCAGCACCAGGCTGCCGCCCACAAAGGCGACATCGCACGCCGCGTAATATGCAAACAGCTCGCCCAGGCTGTCGCCCAGCAGCACCCGCGTGTCTGGATTCAATGCCGTTCCCTCCGCCGCGCTGCGCCGCTGATACGGCAAACCCGTCGACTCGACCAGCGCTGCCACCGCATCGAAGCGTTGCGGATGACGCGGCACCAGCACCAGCAACACGCCGCCCGGCGCGGTGTCCCTGAAGGCGCGCAACAAGGGCAGCTCCTCGCCCTCGCGCGTGCTCGCCGCCAGCAACACCGGGCGAATGCCCCATGCCGCTTTCCAGGCCGCGCCGCGTTCGAGCTGATCGGCCGGCGGCGCGATGTCGAACTTGAGATTGCCGGTGACGTGCACCGACGCTGCGCCCAGCCCGAGCAGGCGCGCGGCGTCCGCTTCGGTCTGCGCGGCGATGCTGTCGATCCGCTGCAGCGACGCCCGCGTCAGCGCCGGCAGCCGCGCATAGCCGCGCGCCGAACGCGCCGACAGCCGCGCATTCGCCAGCACCAGCGGCACGTCTGCCTGCGCGGCAGCGCGGATGAGATTGGGCCACAGCTCGGTTTCCATCAGGATGCCGACGCGTGGTTGCAGCAGCCGCAAGAAGCGGCGCACCACCCAGGCGTAGTCGTAGGGCAGATAGACGATGGTCGCGAAGCTGCCGTACAGGGATTGTGCAGTGGCGCGTCCGGTCGGCGTCATGCAGGTGAGCAGCACCGGGGTGTCCGGATGCGCGGTGCGCAATGCGTCGATCAGCGGCTGCGCCGCGCGCATCTCGCCGACCGACACCGCATGGATCCACAGCGGGTCCGTCACCGGCGCCGGCCCAAGCGCCAGCCGCTCGCCCCAGTGCCGCCAGTACCCCCGCTCGCGCCGACCGCGCCACAGCAGCCGCAGCGGAATCAACGGCGCAGCCAGCAGCAGGGCCAGGCGGTAGAGCGTCCAGTCAAATATCAGACGGATTTTGAACATCGCCGGATTGTAAGGGCGGCAGGGCCTGCGCCCAAACCACGTGTCATCGGCCGGCATACGGCCGGTGCTAGAATCGCTGCGACCCTGGAGGAGACAAAATGAAAATCCTGCTCACCGGCGCCGCCGGTTTTAGTTCCGGCCGTTCGCGCTGTTCACTTAACTTGCGCACGGCGCAAGTTAGCCTTCTCTGAAACCGCCGGGGACATTAAATGAAAGTTCTGGTTACAGGTTCCGCCGGTTTTATCGGCATGCACGTCGCGCAGATCCTGCTGAAGCGCGGCGATGAAGTTGTCGGCATCGACAGCCTCAACGACTACTACGATCCGGCCTTGAAGCTCGCGCGGCTGGAGCAACTGAAGCCCTACCCCAACTTCCGCTTCCTCAAGGACGACATCTCCGACCGCATGGTGATGGAGGACCTGTTCGAGAAGGGCCATTTCGACGCCGTCATCAACCTCGCCGCGCAGGCGGGCGTGCGCTACTCGCTGAAGAATCCGCACGCCTACGTGCAATCCAACATCGTCGGCTTTGCCAACCTGCTCGAAGGCTGCCGCCACCACGGCGTCAAGCACTTCGTCTACGCCAGTTCGTCCAGCGTCTACGGCGCCAACACCAAGATTCCGTTCTCCACCCACGACCCGGTCAACCACCCGGTGAGCCTGTACGCCGCGAGCAAAAAGGCCAACGAGCTGATGGCGCACACCTACTCGCACCTCTACGGCCTGCCCACCACCGGCCTGCGCTACTTCACCGTCTACGGCCCGTGGGGCCGGCCCGACATGTCGCCGTGGCTGTTCACCAGCGCCATCCTGGAAGGCCGCACCATCGACGTCTTCAACCACGGCGACATGATGCGCGACTTCACCTACATCGACGACATCGCCGACGGCACGGTCAAAGTGCTTGACCGCATCCCCCAGGGCAACCCCGACTTCGACCACAAGAATCCCGACCCGGCATCCAGCCACGCGCCCTACCGCATCTACAACATCGGCAATCACACCCCGGTGCAGCTAATGGATTTCATCGGCACCATCGAAGCCGCGCTTGGCCAGACCGCGAAAAAGAACTTCCTGCCGATGCAGGACGGCGACGTGCAGGCCACCTACGCGGATGTGGACGACCTGATCCGCGACACCGGCTTCAAGCCGGCGACGACGCTGGAGTATGGAATCGGGAAGTGGGTGGAGTGGTATCGTGAATATATGAAGCTGAGTTGAATCTTCCCTAAATTCGGTTG
>DAHWJK010000300.1:0-33506 GCA_027344185.1 Thiobacillus sp. | reverse complement strand
GTGCTCATCGGCACGTCGATCTCGTAGCCGACGCCGTTGACGTCCACCAGCACCTGTGGCGGCTGCTTGGCGGCTAGGGTGCCGGTAATTCTGCCTATCATCGGGATTCCTTGTTCATACCAGCCGCCCGCCCTTTACGCGATATCCCGCGGTGGAATGTGCGCCGAGCCGGCTGCCGTGCGCATGGGTGATGGCGCAGGCGAGCGCATCAGCAGCATCGGCGGTCGGCGCCACCGGCAGCGTCAGCAGCCGCTTGACCATTTCCTGCACCTGTTCCTTGGCGGCCTTGCCGTGGCCGACCACGGCCTGCTTGATCTGCAGCGCCGTATATTCCGCCACCACCAGCTCGCGCGACACGGCCGCGCAGATCGCGGCGCCGCGCGCCTGACCGAGCAGCAGTGTCGATTGCGGGTTGACGTTGACGAAGACGATTTCCACCGCGCAGGTGTCGGGCTGCCAGGTGGCGATCACCTCGTCGATGCCGGCGAACAGCACGCCGAGACGCTGCGGCAGGCTGCCCTCGCCGCTCTTGATCACGCCGCTGGCGACGTAGGCCAGCTTCTGGCCGGTCTGCTCGATCACGCCGAACCCGGTGAGGCGCAGGCCGGGGTCGATGCCGAGGATGCGCATGCCGCTCACGCTTTCAACGCCTTCAAATGCCCTTGCCCGGCATAGGCCAGAATTTTCTCGTCCGCTGTCACCAGCGTGAGATTGTGAAGTCGCGCACTTGCCATCAACAGGCGATCAACGGGATCGCCATGGGGGGCGTCGGGAAGCCGCGTCGATTCCAGCGCAATCTCCGGAATCACGCCCAGCATTTGCATCCCGGGCGTGGCCGACGCCTGGCGCACCCACTCGTCCACTGGCATGGACAGACGAATACGGTCCTTGGCCACCAGCATCCCAATCTCCCACACCGACATCACCGAAACCCACAGTTTTCCCGCCCGCGCGGCCTGTTCGATGCGCGCGCGTGCCGGTTCACCCAAGCGGTCGGGGTTGGCTTCGAGCCACAGCCAGACATGGGTGTCGATCACCAGTCCGTTCTCAGACATCGGCTTCCCAGGTTTCATCGACCGGGGCAACCAGGTCGCCGCGGACCTGCACCGTTCCGGCGAGGCGGCCGAACAGGACCGGTTCGGCCTCGTCCATCGGCACCAGCCGGGCGACCGGCCGGCCATGCTTGGTCAGCGTGATGGGGGCGTGCGTCTGCGCCACCTGGTCAAGATAGGCCAGGCATTTGGCCTTGAATTCGGTTGCGGGCAATTCCATGACGGCTCCAAGTGGTCATTTCATTCTGACCACTCTAGCAGGCAAGGCTTACTCCGGCAACACCGCGTTGGTGTAGACATCCTGCACGTCGTCGAGCGAATCGAGCGCGTCGAGAATTTTCTGCATCTTCGCGGCGTCGTCCCCGGTCAGCTCGGTCTCGACCTCGGGCCGCATGGTGATTTCGGCGACCGCCGGCTTGAACCCGGCCTTCTCCAGCGCTTCCTTCACCGCCTCGAAGGCCTTGGGATCGGGCGAGGTCAGCACCTCGATCGAGCCGTCGTCGTTGGGGATGATGTCGTCGGCGCCGGCTTCGAGCGCGACTTCCATCACGGCATCCTCGCTCGCGCCCGGCTCCAGGATGATCTGGCCGCAGTGCTTGAACTGGAACGCGACGCAGCCGTCGGTGCCCATGTTGCCGCCGTGCTTGACGAAGGCGTGGCGCACGTCGGCGACGGTGCGCGTCTTGTTGTCGGTGAGGCAGTCGACCATCACCGCGACGCCGCCGATGCCGTAGCCCTCGTAGCGCACTTCCTCGTAGTTCACGCCTTCGAGCTGGCCGGTGCCGCGCTTGATCGCATTCTCGATATTGTCTTTGGGCATCGACTCGGCCTTGCCCTTCTCGATGGCCAGCCGCAGGCGCGGGTTCATCGCGGGGTCGCCCCCGCCCATTTTGGCAGCCACGGTGATTTCCTTGATAAGCTTGGTGAAAATCTTGCCGCGCTTGGCATCCTGGCGCCCCTTGCGGTGCTGGATGTTGGCCCACTTCGAATGTCCTGCCATGTTGATTCCAACGCAAATTGAATAGCCGGAGATTTTACACCGTGGCCCCCACTCTACGTTTCGGCATTGACCTCGGCGGCACCAAAATCGAGCTGATTACGCTCGACGCCGACGGCCGGGAAATCCTGCGCCGCCGCGTGCCCACCCCGCAAAACGACTACCTCGCCACCGTGGCAGCGGTCGCCGCGCTGGTGCATCAAGCCGAGGTCGAGCTCGGGCAAACCGGCAGCATCGGCATCTGCACCCCCGGCGCGATCTCGCGCGCGACCGGCCTGATGAAAAACTGCAACTCGACCTGCCTTAACGGCCGGCCGCTGCAGCAGGACCTCGAACGCGCGCTCAACCGCGAAGTGCGGCTCGCCAACGACGCCGACTGCTTTGCGCTGTCGGAAGCCAGCGACGGCGCGGCCGCGGGTGCCGATACCGTGTTCGGCGTGATCCTCGGGACCGGCGTCGGTGGCGGCGTGGTGGCGCGCGGCCACCTGCTGCGCGGCGCCAACGCCATCGCCGGCGAATGGGGGCACTCGCCGCTGCCCTACTTCCAGTTTGCCGCTGCGCCGTCCGACCGTGCTCCTACCGGCCAGCACCCCGCCACCGGCGAGGCCATCCTTCACCCGTGGCCGACCCCGCGCGAACTCGAGGCCGCGCCTGCGTGCTATTGCGGCAAGAAGGGCTGTATCGAAACCTGGCTCTCGGGCCCCGCGCTCGCCGCCGACCACGTGCGCTACGGCGGCGAGGACCTGCCCACACACGAAATCGTGCAGCTGGCGAACGCCGGCTACGGCCCCTGCAGCGCCACGCTGGCGCGCTACGAAGAGCGGCTGGCGCGCGCGCTGGCCGGGGTGATCAACCTGATCGATCCTGACGTGATTGTATTGGGCGGCGGACTCTCCAACATCGAGCGCCTCTACGACACCGTGCCGCGGCTGTGGCCGCGCTATGTGTTTTCCGACCGGGTCGACACCCGGATGGTGCCGCCGAAGTACGGTGATTCGAGCGGCGTGCGCGGGGCGGCGTGGCTATGGAACGACTGAGCTCGCACTGTTCGCGCATCTCGAAGCGAGTAGTGGAGGTGTTCGCTGGGTTACTGGCCGTTGGCCGGGGTAGCCCGGCGGCTAGTCACTTTCTTTTGTCTCGCCAAAAGATAAGTAACCAAAGAAAAGGCGACCCCGCTCATCCCCCAAACCCCGGAAATTGAGCCTGCCGGACGGGCGGCAAAGAACTCGCCCCGCTTTTTTTGGTTTTCGAAGGTGAGCGGGGCTCAAACACCTTTGCCGCTGATCCGCCCGGCAGGCTCAATTTCCGGCGGGACTGAGAGGGGAGCAAAGTCAAAACCAGTTCAACGATGAGCAGCCGTCGCGACCCGGGTCGAGTGCTTCGCAGTGGGGCTCACCCAAGTACACAAGCCGTCCCGTCATCACCGCCCTGGTTTTGACGTTCCTCCCCTTACAGGCCCGCCGAAGATCAAGTGTGTCGGGTGGATCAGCGGCAAAGGTGTTTGAGCCCCGCCCACAAAAAACAAATTAAAAACATCAAAGGCGGGGCGAGTTCTTTGCCGCCCACCCGACGCGCTTGATCTTCGGGAATTCGGGACTGTCGGGGTCGCCTTCTTTTGGTTACTTTTCTTGGCGAGACAAGAAAAGTAACTTGCCGCCGGGCAACCCCCGGCCAACGGTCAGCAGTCCTGCAAACACCTCTTTACAACGTAGAGCGCCCTTCGACAGGCTCCGAGCAAACAATGGCCAAGTCAGTGCAATTTGATCCGCGCCCGCGTCGGCGTGCTGATGAAGTGGGCGTAGGTCGTCAGCGAAGTCTTGAACCAGCCGTGCAGCGCGATCTCGTGCATCTTGTGCAGCGACCAGTACACCAGCCGCGCCAGAACGCCTTCGATCATGATGCTGCCACCCGACAGCCCGCCCATCAGGTTGCCGACGGTGGAGAAACGGCCGAGCGCGACCAGCGAACCGTAATCGCGATAGACATACTCGGGCAGGGACTGGCCGCGGAAGCGGCGACAGATCGACTTCGCCAGCATGCTGGCCTGCTGGTGCGCGGCCTGCGCGCGCGGCGGCACGAAGCCCTTGCCGTCGGGCATCGCGCAGGCGGCGCAATCGCCGAACGCGAAGATGTTGTCGTCGCGCGTGGTCTGCAGCGTCGGGCGCACCACCAGTTGATTGATCCGGTTGGTTTCCAGACCGTCGATGTCCTTCAGGAAATCGGGCGCCTTGATGCCGGCCGACCACACCATCATGCTGGCGGGAATGAGCTTGCCGTCGGCGGTCAGCATGCCGTCGGCGCGCACCTCGACGATGCGCTCGTTGGTGTGCATTTCCACCCCCAGCTCGGCCAGGCGCTCGGCGGCGGCGGCCGACAGGCGGGGCGGAAGCCCCGGCAGGATGCGGTCGGACGCTTCGACGATCAGCAGCTTCAGACTCTTGTCGGGCTCGATATTGTCCATGCCGTAGGCCGACAGTTCGCGCGTGGTGTCGTGCAGTTCGGCGGCGAGTTCGACGCCGGTGGCGCCGGCGCCGACGATGCCGACGGTGAGCTGGCCGGGCGCGACCGCCGCGGCCTGGGTATTGGCGCGCAGGCAGGCGTTGATGTGGCGGCGATGGAATTCGCGCGCCTGCTCGGGGGTATCGAGCATGATGCAGTGTTCCTTCACCCCCGGCACGCCGAAGTCGTTTCCGACCGAGCCGACTGCGATGATCAGCGTGTCGTAATGAAAGCGGCGGCGCGGAATGATTTCGACGCCCGCTTCATCCAGCGTCGGCGCGACGCTGATCGCCTGGCGCGCGCGGTCGAGTCCGTCCATGCGCCCGAGGCGGAAGGTGAAACCGTGCCAGTGCCCCTGCGCCAGATATTCCAGCCGCTCGGCGTAGGAGTCGAGGCTGCCCGCCGCGACTTCGTACAGCAGCGGTTTCCAGATATGCGAAGGCGAGGCGTCGATCAGCGTGATGCGCGCGCGCTTCTTCCTGCCCAGCTTGTCGCCCAGACGGGTCGCCAGTTCCAGCCCGCCGGCGCCGCCACCGACGATCACGATTTCATGTAGCTGCTGTTCTGTTGCCACCGTATTCCCCTGATGCGTTCAGCCGCGATGATAGCCCGAACATTAGCACTCGCTTCTATTCATTGTGCGATCGCCGCCGCCGTCAAACTCGCTAGAATCCGTCCAACACCCATCAGGAGCCAATATGACCGACCCCTTGCTGATCGCCCGCACTGCCAGCGCAGACCTCCATCTGCTGCCGCAGATGGCCAACCGCCACGGCCTCGTCACCGGCGCCACCGGCACCGGCAAGACCGTCACGTTGCAGACGCTGGCCGAGCATTTCTCGCGCATCGGCGTGCCGTGTTTCATGTCGGACGTGAAGGGCGACCTGTCAGGCATTTCGCAGCCAGGCGGCGGCAACGCCAAGGTGGCCGAGCGGGTCGAAATGCTCAAGCTCGAAGGTTTCGTGCACCAGGGCTACCCGGTCACGCTGTGGGATCCGTTCGGCGAGGCCGGCCATCCGGTGCGCGCCACCGTCTCCGACATGGGGCCGCTGCTGCTGAGCCGGATGCTCGACCTCAACGATACCCAGAGCGGCGTGTTGAACCTGGTGTTCAAGGTGGCCGACGACAACGGCCTCTTGCTGCTCGACCTGAAGGACCTGCGCACCATGCTCGCCTTCGTCGGCGACAACGCGAAGCAGTTCACCAACGAGTACGGCAATGTGTCTTCCGCGTCGATCGGCGCGATCCAGCGCGGGCTGCTGGCGCTCGAATCGCAGGGCGGCGAGCAGATCTTCGGCGAGCCCATGCTCAATATCGACGACCTGATCCAGACCGACCGCGGACTCGGCGTCATCAACATCCTCGCCGCCGACCGGCTGATGCAGTCGCCTAAGCTGTACGCGACGCTGCTCTTGTGGCTGCTGGCCGAACTGTTCGAGAACCTGCCCGAGGCAGGCGACCTCGACAAGCCCAAACTCGTGTTCTTCTTCGACGAAGCGCACCTGCTGTTTTCCGACGCGCCGGATGCGCTGGTGGAAAAAATCGAGCAGGTGGTGCGGCTGATCCGCTCAAAAGGCGTCGGCGTCTATTTCGTCACCCAGAACCCGGCCGACGTGCCCGACAAGGTGCTGTCGCAGCTCGGCAACCGGGTACAGCACGCGTTGCGCGCGTTCTCGCCGCGCGACCAGAAAGCCGTCCGCGCCGCCGCCGAAACCATGCGCGACAATCCGGACCTGGACGAAGCGACCGTCATCACCGAACTCGGCGTCGGCGAGGCACTGGTGTCTTTCCTCGACGCCAAGGGCCGTCCGGGCATGGTGGAGCGCGCCTACATCGTGCCGCCGCAGGGACAGATCGGTCCGATCACCGACGCGCAGCGACAGCGGCTGGTGCAGACCTCGCTGGTGGCCGGGGTCTACGACAAAACCGTGGACCGCGAGTCCGCCCATGAAGTGCTGAAGGCGCGCGCTGAACAATCTGCGCAGGCGGCCGCTGCGGAAGCCGCGGCCAAGCAGCAGACCAAGGCCGCCGCGCAACCCGCGGCCAGCGGCGGCGGCGTACTCGGCGACATCCTGGGTGGACGCGGCGGGCGCCGCGAGGGCGCGGTCGAGGCCATGGCCAAATCCGCCGCCCGTTCGATCGGCAGCCAGGTCGGCCGCGCCATCATGCGCGGCGTGCTGGGCAGCCTGCTGGGCGGCAAGCGCTGACCCGCGAAATGCAAGATTCAAGACCCGGTTTTTCCTGGTCCCTGATCCCTGACCCCGCTCAGGCGAACAGCCGCGCCAGCTCGGCGCCCGGATCGTCGGCGCGCATGAAGGCTTCGCCGACCAGGAAACTGTTGACCTGATGGCCGCGCAGGTGCGCGACGTCGGCCGGCGACTGGATGCCGGATTCGGTGACGACGATGCGCTCGGGTCCGATGCGCGGCAGCAAGGCCAGCGTGGTGTCGAGGCTCACCTCGAAGGTACGCAGGTCGCGGTTGTTGATGCCCATTAGCGGCGTCGCCAGTTGCAGCGCGGCGTCGAGCTCGTCGGCATTGTGCGATTCCACCAGCACCGCCATGCCGAGCTCGTGGGCCAATGCCTCCAGCGCCTGCATCGCCGGCAGTTCCAGCGCAGCGACGATCAGCAGAATGCAGTCCGCCCCCATCGCGCGCGCTTCATAGACCTGATAGGGGTCGACGATGAAATCCTTGCGCAGCACCGGCAGGCTGCAGGCGGCGCGCGCCTGCATCAGGTACTTGGCACTGCCCTGGAAATAGTCGCGGTCGGTCAGCACCGACAGGCAGGCCGCGCCGCCCGCTTCGTAGCTGGCGGCGATCTCGGCGGGCCGGAAATCGGCGCGGATCACACCCTTCGACGGGCTGGCTTTCTTGATTTCGGCAATCACCGCAGGCTTCCCGGCAGCGAGTCTGGCGCGTAACGCGCCGACGAAATCGCGCGGCTTCGGCGCGGCTTCGGCGCGCGCCCGCATCTCGCCCAGCGGTACCGTATCCATGCCTTCGTCGATCTCGCTGCGCTTGGTAGCGAGGATTTTTTCCAGGATGTCGCTCATGCTGGGTGCCCGCTCATGACTGGCTGAAGCGGCGATAGTGCTCCAGAACGTCGCGCGCCGCCAGGCTGGCGATCGCGTGTTGCGCCTGGGCGATTCCGTCGGCCAGGCTGGCAGCGCGGCCAGCCACGTAGACCGCCGCGCCCGCATTGAGCGCAACCATCGCGGCCGCGCCGGCGTGGCGGTTTTCCAGCGCCGCCAGCAGCATCTCGACCGCCTCGTCGGTGCCATTCACCACCAGCGCGCTCGCCGCCACCTGGGGCAAGCCGAATACGCCGGGTTCGAGTTCGTATTCGGACACATGGCCTTCCTTCAGCTCGGCCACGTAGGTGGGCGACGCCAGGCTGATCTCGTCCAGCCCCTCTTCCGCATGGACGACCAGCACGTGGCGGCTGCCCAGTGTCTGCAGCACCCGCGCCAGCGTGCCGGTCAGTTCGCGACTGAACACGCCCAGCACCTGATTGGGCGCGCCGGCCGGGTTGGTCATCGGACCGAGCAGGTTGAACAGGGTGCGCACGCCCAGCTCTTTTCTCACGGGTGCGGCGTGTTTCATCGCGCTGTGGTGATTGGGCGCAAACATGAAGCCGACGCCCAGTGTCTTCACGGCGTCGGCGACCTTGTCCGGGCTCAGGTTGACGTTGACGCCCAGCGCCTCCAGCACGTCGGCGCTGCCCGAGGTGGACGATACCGAGCGCCCGCCGTGCTTGGCGACCCGCGCGCCGCAGGCAGCCGCGACGAAAGCGGCGGCGGTGGAAATATTGAAGGTGTGCGCACCGTCGCCGCCGGTGCCGCAGGTATCGACCAGATGGTCGACACCTTCGAGCGGGACCTTGGTCGATAGCTCGCGCATGACTTCGGCCGCGGCGGCGATCTCGGTCACCGACTCGCCCTTCATGCGCAGCGCGATCAGAAAACCGGCGACCTGCGCCGACGTCCAAACGCCGCCCATCACGGCGCGCATCGCCGTCACCATCACATCGTGCGGCAGGTCGTGACGTTCGATGACCAGTGTCAGCAAGTCCTTGTGCTGCATCACGCGCGTTCCTTCAGGAAGTTGGCGAGCATGGCGTGGCCGTGTTCGGTAAGGATGGATTCGGGATGGAATTGCACGCCTTCCACCATCAACGACTTGTGCCGCACGCCCATGATTTCGCCGTCCTCAGTCCACGCGGTGATGGCGAGGCAGTCCGGCAGCGTTTCGCGCTCGATCACCAGCGAGTGGTAGCGGGTGGCGCGGAAGGGATTCGGCAGGCCCTTGAACACGCCGGTATCCAGGTGATGGATCATCGAGGTCTTGCCGTGCATCAGTTCCTTCGCCCGCACGATCTTGCCGCCGAAGGCCTGGCCGATGCTCTGGTGGCCCAGACACACACCGAGGATGGGTACCTTGCCGGCGAATTCGCGGATCAGCGGCACCGACACGCCGGCTTCATTCGGCGTGCACGGGCCGGGAGAGACGACGATATGGTCGGGCTTGAGCGCGGCGATGCCGGCGAGGTCGATCTCGTCGTTGCGCACGACCCGGACGTCCTCTCCGAGTTCGCCGAAATACTGCACCAGGTTGTAGGTGAAGCTGTCGTAGTTGTCGATCATCAGCAGCATGATTACGCCACCTCCCCGCCGAAGCGCGCCTGCGCGAGCTCAGCCGCACGCACCACGGCGCGCGCCTTGTTCAGCGTTTCCATCCATTCATTGTCGGGCACCGAATCGGCGACGATGCCGGCGCCGGCTTGGGCATAGAGCATGCCGTCCTTGACCACTGCGGTGCGGATCGCAATCGCCAGGTCCATGTCGCCGTTGAAGCCGAGGTAGCCGACCGCGCCGGCATAGATGCCGCGCTTGCTGGGCTCGAGTTCGTCGATGATCTCCATCGCCCGCACCTTGGGGGCGCCGGACACGGTACCGGCCGGAAAGCTGGCGCGCAGCACGTCGAGCGCAGTGAGGCCAGGTTTCAACCGGCCCTCGACGTTTGAGACGATGTGCATCACGTGCGAGTAGCGCTCGATCTGCATGTTCTCGGTGACCTTGACGGTACCGGTCACCGCGACGCGCCCGGTGTCGTTGCGACCCAGGTCCAGCAACTGCAGATGCTCGGCGCACTCCTTGGGATCGGCCATCAATTCCTCGGCCAGACGCTGGTCGTCCTCGCGCGTGAGCCCGCGCGGCCGGGTACCGGCGATCGGCCGCAGGGTGACGGTGTCGCCCTCCAGCCGCACCAGGATTTCGGGCGAGGAGCCGACTACGTGAAAGCCGCCGAAATCGTAATAGAACATGTAGGGCGACGGGTTGAGGCTGCGCAACGCCCGATACAGCGACAGCGGCGTAGCGCTGAACGGCCGCGTCATCCGCTGGGACAGCACCACCTGCATGACGTCGCCGGCGGCGATGTAGTCCTTGGCCTTCTGCACCGCCGATTTGAATGCGGCCTCGCCGAACTCGGATGCGGGCTCGGCCGCGCTCACCGCCGGCTCGGGCGGCAGCTGCACCGGCGCATTCAGCTGTTCGGCCAGCGCCCGCAGGCGCAGATGGCCCTGCGCATAGGCATCGGGCTGCATTGGATCGGCGTGGGTGATCAGATAGAGCTTGCCGGCCAGATTGTCGAACACCGCCAGCTCTTCGGTCAGCATCAAGAGGATATCCGGCGTGTGCAGCACGTCGTCCTTGCGCAGCTGCTTCTTATTGAAGTCCGGGGACAGGCGTTTCTCGATATAGCGAATGGTGTCGTAGCCGAAGTAGCCGGCCAGGCCGCCAGTGAAGCGCGGCAGCCCGGCCACCGGCGCCGCCTTGAAGCGCGCCTGGAATTCGGCGATGAAAACCAGCGGATCGGGCAGGCTGTGCTCCTCGACCACGCGGCCGTCGGTTTCCACCGTCAGCAGACGGGCGCGCACGCGCAACACCGTGCGCGCCGGCAGGCCGATGAAGGAATAGCGGCCGAAGCGCTCGCCGCCCACCACCGATTCGAGCAGATAGGTATACGGCGCGTTGGCCAGCTTGAGGTACACCGACAGCGGCGTTTCCAGGTCGCCGGGCAACTCGCGCACCAGCGGGATGCGGTTGTAGCCCTGGCGGACGAGGTCGAAGAAATCTTGTTCAGTCATTTTGGCTAGGGGCTAGGAGTTAGGAATTAGGGGCTAGGGAGCGATGAGCGACCGTCACCATCGCGCGCCAACGGCGCGCGCCCTAAATCCTAGATCCGAGATCCTAGCCCCTAACCTCACGCCTTCACCACCATCTTCGCCGCCTCAGCCAGCGTCGCCACCACGGCGTCGAGATCGAGCTCGGCGACCGGACGGCCGCGGTTGTAGCCGTAGGGCACGCAGAACACCGGGCTGCCGGCGGCACGCGCGGCCTGGGTGTCGTTGAGCGAATCGCCGATCAGCAGCAGCTCGGTAGGCGCGACCTTGAACACCTCGCAGGCGTGCAGCAGCGGCAGCGGGTCGGGCTTGCGCTTCGGCAGCGTGTCGCCGGACAGGATCAGCTCGAAATAATCGAACAAACCGGTGTCCTTCAGCAGCGGGACGGTGAATTGCTCGGCCTTGTTGGTAATGCAGGCGATATGCACGCCCATCGCCTTGAAGGCATCGAGGCCCTCGACCACGCCGGGAAAAGGGCGCGAATGCAGCGACACGTGTTCGCCGTAGTGCTTCTGATAGGCAGCAATCGCCTGCGCGAACAGCGCCGCATCGGGTTCGGCATCCATGTCGCCGGTGAGCACGCGCTTGACCAGCCGCGACACGCCGTTGCCGATGTAGGTGGAAATCGTTTCCAGCGACGGGCAGGGACGGCCGAGGTCGGCCATCATCAGCTCGGCGGCGTGCGCCAGATCCGGCGCGGTATTGAGCAGGGTGCCGTCGAGATCGATGACGACGGCTTTGATGGGGAGGGGGAAGTTCATTTTTTTCTAGGAGTTAGGTGTTAGGGGCTAGGAGTTAGGGGACGTGCGGCCTTTGGCCGCGCTGATCTAGAGGCGCGAAGCACAAAGGCCCCCTAACCCCTAGATCCTGTCTCCTCGCCCCTAAAAATCAGACCTTCGCCAGTTCCGCGCGCATCGCGGCGATGATGCTGTTGTAGCGCTGCGGATCGCTGTCCTTGGCGGCGCCGAACACGGCGGAGCCAGCAACGAAGGTATCGACGCCGGCGCGCGCGACTTCAGCGATGTTGGCGGGACCGACGCCGCCGTCGATCTCGATGTTCACCTTGAGGCCGCGGTCGTCGATCATCTTGCGCACGGCGCGCGCCTTGTCGAGCACGTAGGGGATGAACTTCTGGCCGCCAAAGCCGGGGTTCACGCTCATCAGCAGGACCATGTCGAGCTTGTCCAGCGTGTATTCCAGCACGTCGAGCGGGGTGGCGGGGTTGAACACCAGGCCGGCCTTGCAGCCGTTTTCCTTGATCAAACCAATCGTCCGGTCGATGTGCTCGGAGGCTTCCGGGTGGAAGGTGATGTAGGTCGCCCCCGCCTTGGCGAAATCGGGAATGATGCGGTCGACCGGCTTCACCATCAGGTGGACGTCGATCGGCGCGGTGACGCCGTGCTTGCGCAGCGCTTCGCACACCAGCGGGCCGATGGTCAGGTTGGGCACGTAGTGGTTGTCCATCACGTCGAAGTGGACGATGTCGGCGCCGGAAGCGAGCACGTTGTCGACTTCCTCGCCCAGCTTGGCAAAGTTGGCGGACAGGATGGACGGGGCGATGCGGTAAGTCATGGGAAGCTCCGGGAATGTGGGGAAAACCTGGGCATTTTAACAGTCTGACACGCCCTTGCGTTACACTCCGCGGATTCCATTCCGTCGAGCAGACCCGTGGCCGAAGGCAAGAAATATCAAATCAGCATCACCGTCAATACGGCGTATCTGGCCGAGCAGAGCGATCCCTCGGCCGACCGTTACGTATTCGCCTACACCATTACCATCGCCAACTCCGGCACCGTGGCGGCGCAGCTGATCTCGCGCCACTGGATCATCACCGATGCCGAAAACGTCACCCAGGAGGTCAAGGGCCTCGGCGTCGTCGGCGAACAGCCGCTGCTGCGGCCGGGCGAAAGCTTCGAGTACACCAGCGGCACCGCGATGGCAACGCCGGTCGGCACCATGCGCGGCACCTACCAGATGGTGGCCGAAGACGGCAACAAGTTCGACGCCGAGATTCCGGTGTTCACGCTGTCGATGCCTCGCGTGCTGCATTAAGCGGCATTAAGTAGCCGCCTGTCAGTCCTCAGCCTGCGCCAGCCGGATCGTGTATTGCCCGGCCTTTTCGTCCCGCACCATCGCCAGCAGCTTGTGCTGCTGCGCATCTTCCACCAGCTCCCTGAATGAACGGTAGCCATAGGCCGATTCGGTAAACCCCGGACGGCGGCGCTGCATGGTGCTTTTCACCATCGAGCCCCAGATCTTCTCGTCTGTCCCGCGCTCGGCGATCAGCGCTTCGACCGTCTCCACCAGGAAATCGAGCGCGCCGTGACGGCGGTCTTCCTCGGTCTTGAGTCCGGCGCCCTTGGCTGAACGGGCAGCAGGCTTCGCGGCCGGCGCCTTCTTCTCGCTGCGCTTCTTCTTGGCTTCCTGAGCGCGCACCAGGTCGTCATAGAAAATGAACTCGTCGCAGTTGGCGCTGAGCAGGTCCGAGGTCGAGTCCTTCACCCCGATCCCGATCACGTGCTTGTTGTTCTCGCGCAGCTTCGACACCAGCGGGGAAAAATCCGAGTCGCCGCTGATGATGACGAAGGTGTCGACGTGCGATTTGGTGTAGCAGAGGTCGAGCGCATCGACGACCATGCGGATGTCGGCCGAGTTCTTGCCGGACTGGCGCACGTGTGGAATCTCGATCAGCTCGAACGCCGCTTCGTGCATGGTCGCCTTGAATTCCTTGTAGCGATCCCAGTCGCAGTACGCCTTCTTCACCACGATGCTGCCCTTGAGCAGCAGGCGCTCCAGCACCTTCTTGATGTCGAACTGGGCGTACTTGGCATCGCGCACGCCGAGCGCGATGTTCTCGAAATCGCAGAACAGCGCCATGTTGGTGATTTCAGGTTGTCCTGCCATGGTGGAGCCTCATAGAGTCATGCGGATTGGGTTCAAGTGCGCTGCAAAGGACAGGACGCGGTCCTGACCGTCTTATTTTTTCATCGTCCACCACACGGTGAACACGAACAGTCCAAGCGCGATCCCGGCCTCCAGCAGCAACCAGCCCAGTCCCTGGCTATCCATTCGATCCTCCTCCCGTTGTTATACTCGACGCGTCATTCTGATTTTGGTCATCTTCTCCCGTGATGCTGTTGCGTGCAAGTCCGTGGTTGTTCGTCCTGTTGTTGTCGGCCTGTGCGGCGCTGCCGCCTGCGGTACGCCCCGAGCGGGCGCCAGCGCCCCTCCCGGCGCCGCGCCCTGCGCCCACGCCGGGCCCTGCGCAGCCGCCCGCGCCGCTCCCCACACCGGAGGGCAACTACCCGCTGCTCAAGCCGGCGGCCTGGACGGACGTCGCCTTCTGGCAGGACGACGCGGTCGGCGAGAGCTGGACGGCATTCCTGCAAAGCTGCAGCACGCTGGCCAGGCGCAGCGCGTGGCAGGCCGTCTGTGCCGAGGCAAAAACAATGGCGGCGCCCAATGACGCCGCTGCCCGCGCATTTTTCGAGCAGCGCTTTCAACCGTACCTGGCGACCACGGAAGACGGCCGCGAGGAAGGGCTGGTTACCGGCTACTATGAACCGCTGCTGAAGGGCGACCGCGTACGCACCGATCGCGCGCGCCATCCGCTCTACGCCACGCCGGACGACCTGATCAGCGTGGATCTGGCGAGCGTCTACCCCGAGCTGAAGAACCTGCGGCTGCGCGGGCGGCTGGTCGGCAACAAGGTGGTGCCCTACCCCGCGCGCAAGGACATCGAGGCCGGCAACGGCTTCAAGGGCAAGCCGATCGCCTGGGCGGAGGATCCTGTCGACCTGTTCTTTCTGCAGGTTCAGGGATCGGGACGCATCGAGCTGCCCGACGGCACCCACCTGCGGGTCGGCTATGCGGACCAGAACGGCCATCCGTATCAGTCGATCGGCAAGCTGCTGGTCGAGCGCGGCGAACTCCGGTTGGAGCAGGCATCGATGCAGGGCATCAAGGACTGGGGGGCACGCAATCCCGGCAAGCTGTCCGAACTGCTGGCCAGCAACCCGAGCTATGTGTTTTTCCGCGAACTCCCCAATGGCCTTGCCGGCCCGCTCGGCGCGCTCGGCGTGCCGCTCACCGGCGGCCGCTCGATCGCCGTCGACCCGCGCTTCATCCCGCTGGGCGCGCCGGTTTTTCTTGCCACCACTCAGCCCGACTCGGGGGAACCGCTGAACCGGCTGGTCATGGCACAGGACACTGGCAGCGCCATCCGCGGCGGCGTGCGCGCCGATTTCTTCTGGGGTTTTGGCGAAACGGCCGGCGTGCTCGCCGGCCGAATGAAGCAGCCCGGCCGCATGTGGGTGCTGTTGCCGAAGGGTTATCCGCTTACTCGACAGAATCCATAAGGACCCGACCAACGGCATCAGCGCCGCGCGCTGACACGGCGCCCACCGACGCGGACGGGGCCCGCGCTGCACGCTTGAATAAAAAAATGCACGGCGCCGGGACAGACGCCGTGCCACGGACCCTCAAAATCAAAAAAGATTACAGTTTTTGCTGGACGTCCTTGGCAGTGTCCTGGACTTTCTCGCCGCCGCGTTCGATATCCTTGCCTGCGCCCGCCACCGTATTGCAGCCTGCCAACACGACGAAAGCGGAAGACATTAACAAAGTGAAAAGCGTCTTCATGATGTTCTCCTGAGATTCAAAATTTGGATCGACCCGCTCCGGCGGCCGCTGGCGGCGCTGCAGGGTAGAGATATCCTAGGGTGCAGTGCATCATGGGTCTGTCAGACAGCACGGATTGGCCTGTCGGATGATTCCTGCATTCAAGCTCCGGGAAATCTTGCATACTCCTGAAAACCCAAGCGAAACCTGAACATGTCGAAACCATCTCCTGCTTCCCCGGGTCGTCTCGCCTCGCGCTGGCACGACGGCTCGAACGTCAGCACCCATCTTTTCCTGTCGGCCGGCATGGCCCTCCTGATCGGCATCCTGGTCGCGAGCTACATGCAGGCCTCGGCCGGGCTGGATGCGCTGAACGAGTTCGGGGTGTCGAGCGAGCAGGCCCATCAGCTGGACGACCTCAACGTGCTGCTCCTGGAGACCCAAACCACGGCCCGCGGCTACGCATTGACGCACGACGCCGGCGATCTCGCCGCGTATCGCGAGCTTGCTGCAAAAATCAATGACACCCTGCGGGCCATCGAGCAGCAGCACAAGGACATCCCGCATACGGCCGACCTCATCATCAAGGCCGACACGGTTTCCCGGCGCATCGCTCTCGCGGTGCAGCACATCGAACGCGGCGCAGTGCTGGAAAAAGCCTGGTTCGACAGGTCCGATCAGATCATGGAAGACTACAAGCGCCAGCACAACCTGATCAAGACGCAACTGCTTACGCAAAGCGTGGCGGATGTCCGGCGGTCGGTGAAAGGCTTCGAAAACGCGCGGGTCAGCACGGTGCTGCTCGCCATCGCTTCGCTTTTGCTGCTGGTGCTGTCGATTGCCCAGCGGCAGAAGCAGCAGGAACTGCTGGAGAAAATCCAGCAGTTGCTGACCGCCAAGAACGAACGGCTGGAGCGCGAAGTCCACGCGCGCACCGAGGAATTGACCAATCTTGCGACCTACCTGACCGATGTGCGCGAAGCCGAAAAACTGCACCTGGCGCGCGAACTGCACGACGAGCTCGGCGCGCTGCTGACCGCCGCCAAACTGGATGCCGACTGGATCGAACGCACGCTGCCGCCCGAGGTGCAGGCTGTGATTTCGCAGCGCCTGACGCGCCTGCGCGAGAACCTGGTGGGCGGCATCACGCTCAAGCGCAGGTTCACCAACGACCTGCGGCCCGCGCTGCTGTATGACCTGGGCCTGATCGAGGCGCTCAGGGCGCTGATCGAGGAATTCAGGAATATCGACGAAGTGGAGGTGGCGGTGAATCTGCCCGAGACCGAACCCGAGCTCACCGAAGCGGTTTCGCTCAGCCTGTTTCGCATTGTCCAGGAAGCGTTCACCAACATCCGCAAGTACGCGCAGGCGCACCGGGTATCCGTGTCACTTCGCACCACGGCAAATACCATCGATCTGACCATCGAGGATGACGGAATCGGCTTCGACCCGAAATCTCCCCGGGTGGCCCGCCACGGGTTGGCCGGCATCAAGCACCGGGTCTTCACCCATGGGGGGCAGCTCGACATCCACACCGCCCCCGGTGCCGGCGTCAAGCTTCATGTGACCCTGCCTGCCTGACCCTCGCAGTGCGGCTGGCAAGCCCGGTCAGGGCGCCCGTTTTTCGCGTGCCGCATCGACGACGTAATCGATCAGCTGGTTGATCTGCAGCGACTTGTCGAAAAAGGCATCCATGCCGATCCGTTCGCAACGTTTGCGCATGGTGGCATGCGCGTAATTGGTCAGAACCGCCTTGCGCGGCCGGCCATAGCGGGGAGAATCGGTCTGCAATGCGTCCAGCACGCCGATGCCGCTGCCCTGCTTCAGTTCGATATCGATGATCACCAGGTCGACCGGGTTTTCGGCGATCCGGGTCAATGCCTCGCTCTCGCCGTCGGCGCATCCGCAATACTCCACGCCGTCCAGCTCGGTCAGCATGCCGGCGAGCAGTTCCTGCAACAGCGCAGAGTCTTCGATTAAAAATACTTTCAACATGGAAGCGTCATGGCGCATTCCTTCTTGGAAATTCGCCGCGTTGTGGTTCTGGATTGAACGGGATGACTTATTCCGTGATGAGTCCGTGTCGTAATGCATACGTCGCCAATTCTGCATTGCTTGTAATACTGAGCTTCTCGGTCACCCGAGAGCGATAGGTACTGATGGTCTTGACGCTCAGGTGCAGCTGTTCGGCAATGTCCGAAACCGACTCGCCGCGCGCCAGTCGCAAGAACACCTGAAGTTCGCGGTCGGACAGGGTTTCATGCAGCACGCCGCTGCGCTCGCCGCTCATTTCATCGGCCAGCAACTCGGCGGTTCGCGCCGACACATAGCGCCGGCCGGTCGAGACCATATGGATCGCCCGCAGCAGCTCGTCCCGGTCACAGTCCTTGCAGAGATAGCCATTGGCCCCGTTCTTGATCATCGCGAGCGCATAGCTTTCCTCGGGAAAACCGCTCAACACCAGCACCCGGGTCTCGGGGTGGCGCTGTCGCACCATGCGCAGGACGTCGACGCCGCTTTTGCCCGGCAATGAAATGTCGAGCAGAAGGACATCGCACTTCGAGGTGCGCAGTTTATCGAGCGCATCGTCGCCATTGGATGCCTCGAAGCCAATCTCGATGGATGAATCTTCGCTCAGCAGCTCGCGAAAACCCGTTCTGACGATCTGGTGATCGTCCACGATAGCAACCTGAATCATGTGCATCTCCAGCCAATCCGGTGGGGTCCGATTTTAGCACCGGGACGCTAGCGTCCCTTGAGCAGGTTCACGACGAACGTGGCAATTGCAATCACCAGAAACACAACGAACAGGATCTTGGCAATGCCGGCAGCGCCTGCCGCCAGGCCCGAGAAACCCAGCACGGCGGCAATGATGGCGATGATAAAAAAAACAAGCGCGTAGTACAGCATGCAGATCTCCTTGAAAAATGCTTGAAAAATGGCCACGCTCGATACGCAACCGGCAAACAACGGATAAAGCACAAATGCTGGGCATGACACAGGGGCACGGCAGCAATTGATTACAGCGTAAACGCCCGACATTCCGTCACCATCAGCCACCGACGAGTTTTTTGTCGGACATTGCCTACAGCTTCCGCGTCGCCCGGCGTTCTTCGGGATGCGACCCGATCGCTCAGCAAGGCCAAAGCATCTTCACCCAGCCTGCGCTTTTTTTCTGTAGGACAGCGCCTCGATACGATCAGCCACACGGTACGGAGTCATCACATCGTCGCGGCATGACGTCGCCACGCCTGTGTCAGAGGCCGCCTACATCCGATCAACGCATTTGCGGACAGCTTGATGCGTCTCCGTCCCCTACAGTCCACTGATTGCGCTGACTAAGCTGTTTCCATGTCGGCGGCGCTCGCTGCCGACACCCAACCCTGTCTTTTTTGGAGAATCTCAAATGGAAACGATGCCCAACGCAAAATACCCTTCCCCCACCGGCAGCGAGAGCACGGCGGCCGAGCATGCACGCCGTTCGCTCGAAGAAGCGCGCGCAGGCGCCGAGGACCTCGCGGCCCATGGCAGCGAGGCGATCCATAAAGGCGCGGCCCGTGCGCGTGAGGCCATTTCCCATACCACGGATCAGGCGGCCCATTACGTCCAGGAGCAGCCGCTGAAATCGCTGATGATGGCCGCGGCGGCCGGTGCGGCCATCGCAATGCTGGCCGGCGCGATCGGCAAGCACCGCCATCATTGAACCGTCCGTTCAAGACGAGGCGCCGTTAATCCATGCTGCCCCCCCTGCTCCGTGTGCTGCTGAGCGAACCCGGTCTGCTGCACACCTACGCCAGCGCTTATGGCGAGCTCATTCACGAAGATGCATCGTCTTGGTGGACGTCAAAAAAACGACGGCTCGGTTATTCGCTGGCGTTGGCAGGCTGCGGACTCCTGGCTGTCCTGTTCATCGGAGTCGCGCTGATGCTCTACGCGGTCACCGAAAACGGACACTGGTTGCTGTGGGTGGTCCCTGCGCTTCCCGTCGTGGGAGCGCTCTCAGCATGGTGGCTGCTCATGCACATCCCTCGCGAGCACGCTTCGTTTCTACGCGTGCGTGAACAGATCACGCAGGACATGAAGTTACTGGAAACGGATTTGCGGAGACCAGAATGATGAATGCAGAACAACAATCAGAAACACACACGAATACGCCCGCAGCGGACGCCTCCGCTGCGGACACGGCAACCGATGCCGAAACTCGGCTGCAACTGAAACGCGAGGCCGTACGCCTGCGCCTGGCACAGCAACAGGACGACGCACTCGGACAAATCGGCGTGATCGCGCGCATGGCCGTCCCCCTCGCGCGCCAGATGGTGCGTCAGCATCCCTATGCCACCTTGTCCGGCGCAGCGTTGATCGGGGCCTGGCTGGTCCACGGAAAACCCTGGCGCGCGCTGGGGGGATCCGTGCTGGCCGGCTTGCTGGCACGCCAGGCGCTGGCCTATTCCCTGTCCTCCGGGAGTCAGCTGTTCAGGCATCTGGTCTCCAGCGACCGCTCCCGCGCGGCGTCGGATCGCTCGCTGTAGACCGCAGGCATCGTCACCCATGCAGAGCACATGCGTCACCGCGAACGCGTTCTCCCTCCACGCCGCCCCGAAGGGCAGCCCCACGCTGAGCTTTGCCGGCGTGCTGAGATTCTTCGCTGCCTGCGGGATCCTCCCGCTTGCGGCGTGCGCCACGCTGCCCGACACCAGCCGGATCGATCCGCCTGCGCGTGCCGCGCCGGTGAAATTCGAGACCGCGCGCGGGCCGGTTCCGACAGGCACCAGCTCAGCCATCCTGAAGAACCTCAAAAGCGAATCCGGCTCCCGCGACATCCTGCAGAAACACCTTGCCCTGGAAGAGGCGATCAATCGCGACAGCCCCCTGGTGCTGGGCAACCGGGCCCTGCTGCTGCAGGATGGCCCCGCCACCTACGAAGCCATGTTTTCCGCCATCCGGAAGGCGCGCGATCACATCAACCTGGAAACCTACATCTTCGAGGATGGCGAGATCGGCTCCCGCTTCGCTGCGCTGCTGCTGGAAAAGCAGGCGGCAGGGGTTCAGGTCAACCTGATCTACGACAGCGTGGGCAACCTCACCACCCCGACGGAATTCTTTGAGCGCCTGCGCGCCGGCGGCATCCAGCTGCTTGAGTTCAATCCGGTCAACCCGGCCAAGCTGCGCAAGAACAAGGCATGGCTGCTGAATAACCGCGACCACCGTAAATTACTGGTCATCGACGGCAAGATCGCTTTTCTGGGCGGCATCAACATCAGCGAGTCCTACTCGAACGGCTCCTTCTCACGCCCCCGCAAAGGCAAAAAAGGGACTCCGCCGGAGGCCGGCTGGCGCGACACCCATCTGCAGATCGAGGGGCCGGTGGTGGCCGAGCTCCAGAAATACTTCCTCGATACCTGGGCCCGACAACACGGACCCGAACTGGTCAGCCGAACCTACTTTCCCCCGCTCGGCAAACGCGGCGACGAAATCATCCGCGCCATCGGCAGCACGGCCGAGGATGACGACAGTCCGATTTACCTGACCCTGCTGTCGGCCATCGACCACGCCGAACGCAACATCCACATCACCAATGCCTATTTCGTGCCCGACCCGCAGCTGAGGCAGGCGCTGGCGCGCGCCGCCCAGCGCGGCGTCGACGTGCAGATCGTGCTGCCCGGAAAAACCGATTCGTGGGCCGTGTTCCACGCCGGCCGCTCGCATTACGACGAATTGCTCGAGGCCGGCGTCAAGCTTTACGAGCGCGGCGACACCATCCTGCATTCCAAGACGGCGTCGATCGACGGTGTCTGGTCCACCGTCGGTTCAACCAATCTGGACTGGCGCAGCTTTCTGCACAACGACGAACTCAACGCCATCATCCTGGGCGCCGATTTTGCGCATCAGATGAATGCCATGTTCGTCCGCGACCGTGCTGCCGCCAAAACCATCGACCCGGAGGCATGGAAACGCCGCTCGCCGCTGTTGCGGATTCAGGAATGGCTGGCGCGACGTTTTGAATACTGGCTCTAGCGTACGCGCACGCAGGCCCCAGCAATGCTTTATCACCAGGATCCCTCACCCCAGAAAGGAGAGCGTGCATGAAAACCCTGATCGTCGGACACTACGATTTGCAGGAAGAGGCGGAAATCGCGGCGCGGGATGTCATGCGCGCCGGATTTTCCGGTAAGGAGATGAGCCTGTTCTACCTCAATCCGCAAGGCCAGCACGCGCTGCACCCGCTGGGCGGCGATGAGGACGAGTCGCCCGGCACGCACGACGCCCAGTCCGGCGCCGTGCGCGGTGCGGCCGGCGGCGCAGGTGCCGGTGCCCTGGTCGGTGCCGCCACGATACCCGTTCTGGGCCCGGCGGGTCCGATACTCGGCGCCGCGATAGGCGCTTACACCGGTTCGCTGGTCGGCGCACTGAACAAAATGGAAGAAGAGCCGGAGACGGACGCCGATCCCGCGCGAAGCCAGGCCGCGTCAGACGCCGACGTCGCGCCCCGCAAGTCGGGCTACATGCTGGCGGTGGCCGTCAACACCCCGATGGAACGCAAGTACGCAATCGAGATTCTGGGCGAGCGTGCGCGGTTGCTGGAAGAAGCGGAAGGCACGCTTCAAAACGGGGAGTGGATCGACTTCGATCCGATTGCACCCTGCAAGGTCATCCGCTGAGGTTGCGAACGCACAGCCGTCGCGCGCTCCAGGTCTTCCGGAGCACCGTATCCCCAAGTCTTCGGACATGTCCTACACTCGCTTGCAGTCACGGCTGACTGCAAGCCACGGTTCGCCAGCCTATGCTGAAATCATGAAACCGGGGTCAAAACACGGCGTGATGCATTTTTCGACCCAATGCCACGAGGATGCCATGAGAACCCGACTTCACCCTTTCCGCCACGGCGTCCATTCCGTGTCGCCGTTCATGCTGGGGCTCGTCCTGATCGCTTGCACAAGCCTGGGGCTGGACCCGGTATGGGCAGACAGCCGTGCCGGCGCCGCACTCGCGCAGCAAGGCGCACCCGGCGTCAGCGCGTGCGTGTCGTGTCATGGCGCACGCGGCGAGGGCCAGGCGGCAGCCGGTTTTCCACGGCTGGCAGGACAGCCGCAGGCCTATCTGCTGAGGCAGCTGCAGGCGTTTACCCAGGGCACACGCAAAAACCCGATGATGGAACCGATCGCGCGCGCACTGAACGCGCAGCAGATGCGCGATCTCGCTGATCACTATGCCGGTCTGCCGGGCTGGCGCGCGCCTCCGAAAACCGGTGCGGCCGCCCCGGCCGCGGCGCCCGGCCAGCGACTCGCCACGACGGGCAACTGGGACAAGGGTATCCCCGCCTGCTATGCCTGCCATGGACCGGATGGAACAGGCATTTCTCCCCATTTCCCCGCCATCGCAGGCCAGCCGCGTGCCTATACCCGAACCCAGTTGAAAGCCTGGCAAGCCGGAACCCGCAGCAACGACCCCCAGGGCTTGATGAAATCCGTCGCCGACAAGTTGACGGAGGCGGACATTGATGCCGTCAGCCTGTATCTCGAAAACCCCACCGCAACGGGAAGGAGCGAATGATGCCCAACTGGTTGAGGAAATGGATTCATGGCCTGAAACAGACCGGGCGCTTCCACCCGTCCTGGATTCTGCTGGTGGTGCTGGCCACGCTGGTGGTGGCGGGGGTCGTCTGGATTCCCGCCGAGCTGGTTTCGAAGACGGGGCCGGATCACCCGCCGGATGCCCGGGCAGTACCCGCCGCCACCCTCCCCGCGCCCGCGACGGATGAATCCGCAACCGACAAGAAACCGCGCACGCCTGCTCATGCGACCCTGGCCGCCTCGACCACGGGCGGTTTCACCCCGCCTGCCATCGACGACCTGCCCGACGGCGAGTTCGGCGAGGCGGTCCGGCTGGGCCGGAATATTTTTATCGATACCCAGACCTATGCGCGCGCCTACGTCGGCAACGGCCTCAATTGCGTCAACTGTCATCTGGATGCCGGCCGCAAGGCCGATTCGGGCCCCTTGTGGGCGGCTTACGGCATGTTCCCGACCTATCGCGAGAAGAACAGCCGGGTCAACACCTACGAGGACCGCCTCGCGGGCTGTTTTCGTTTCAGCATGAACGGCAGGGAGCCGCCGCGGGGCAGCAAGGAACTGGTCGCGCTGATGAGCTACAGCTACTGGATGTCCCGCGGCGCGCCGATCGGCGTCGAGCTGAAGGGACGCGGCTATCCCAAACTGGCAGCGCCGGCGCAGCCTGCCGACGAAGCGCGCGGCAAAAAAGTCTACGACGCCAACTGCGCGATCTGCCATGGCGCCGATGGGCAGGGCACCCGCTTGAGCGACGGGCGCTATGCCTTTCCGCCACTGTGGGGCAAGGATTCCTTCAATGCCGGCGCCGGCATGACCCAGATTCACAATGCCGCCGCGTTCATCCGCGCCAACATGCCGCTGGGCCAGGGCAATACGCTGACGGAACAGGAAGCCTGGGACGTGGCGAAATTCATGAACAGCCACCCCCGCCCCGCCGATCCGCGGCGCGTTAAATCCTGACGCCGCGCAACGAAGTCGGACCCATGGCGACCCAACCCCGTACCCTGTGGAAAGGCGCGATCAACTTCGGGCTGGTGCATATTCCGGTTGCGCTCTATCCCGCCACGTCCGAGCAGGGACTGGACTTTGACTGGCTTGACAAGCGCAGCATGGATCCGGTCGGCTACAAGCGCATCAACAAAAGAACCGGCAAGGAAATCGCCAAGGAAAATATCGTCAAGGGCATCGAGTACGAGGATGGCCAGTATGTCGTGCTGTCGGCCGATGAAATCGAGGCGGCCTATCCGAAAACGACGCAGTCGATCGAAATCGAGACCTTCATTCCGGCCGCCGACATTCCCTTCATTTATCTGGACCGGCCCTACTACGTCGGGCCGATCAACAAGGGCGCCAAGGTGTATGCCCTGTTGCGCGAAATCCTGCGCAAGCAACACAAGGTCGCCATCGCGCGCGTGGTCATCCAGACCCGGCAGCACCTCGCCGCGCTGATTCCCTACGGCCCGGTGCTGGTGCTGAACCTGTTGCGCTGGGGCGACGAAATCCGCGGCTTCGAGTCGCTGACGCTGCCGGCAGAGGGGGTGAAGGCCGCCGGCCTGAGCGACAAGGAGATGCGGATGGGCGAGCAGCTGGTCGAGGACATGAGCGAGGCGTGGGACCCGGAAGATTCGCGCGATTCGTTCAAGACCCAGATCCTGCAACTGGTGGAAGCGAAGGCAAAGGCCGGCAAGCTGGAATCGATCACGCAGATCGAATCGGCCGAAAGCGAACCGGCAGGCGCGACGATCTATGACCTGACCGAGCTGCTGCAGCGCAGTCTCGACAGCGCATCGAAGCCCAAGCCGGCCTCCCGGACCAAGGCTGCCGCTCCCAAGGGAAAAAGCGCGAGCAAGCCGCCGGCCAAGGCGCCGGGAAAACGAAAAGCCGCGTGAGCGATGTCGACCTCGGACCCGCTGGCCGTTTACAAGTCCAAGCGCAATTTCTCGATCAGCCCGGAACCCGAGACGGGAGGCGAGGCCAATCCGGCGGCGCGTGCCTTCGTGATCCAGAAGCATTGGGCGACACGCCTGCACTACGATTTTCGGCTCGAGCTCGATGGCAGCATGAAAAGCTGGGCGATCCCGAAAGGGCCCAGCCTCGATCCGCGCGAGAAGCGCATGGCCGTCCAGGTGGAAGACCATCCCATCGCGTACAACACGTTTGAGGGCGAGATCCCGCCGAAGCAGTATGGCGCCGGCCGGGTCATCATCTGGGACCGCGGCACCTGGGTACCGCTGGGGGATCCCCGCCAGGCGTATCAACAGGGCAACCTGAAGTTCGAGCTGCACGGCCACAAGCTCCACGGAAGATGGGCGCTGATCCGCATGAAGACCAAAGCGGACAAGAAGGAAGCGTGGCTGCTGATCAAGGAAAAAGATGGCCATGCGCGGCCCGCCGAGGAATACAGCGTCGTCGACGCTCTGCCCGACAGTGTCGCCAGCCAGCCGCCGCCGTCAGCGCAGGAGAACAAGTCCTCTGACGTCCGTTCGCATGCCCGGTCGTCGTCGCCGCAACTCCCTGCCGGCGCGGTCGAGGCCCCGCTTCCCGCCAAACTCACCCCCCAGCTCGCGACGCTGGCAGACACGCCGCCCGGCAACCCGGATGACTGGATCCACGAAATCAAGTTTGATGGCTACCGCCTGCTGGCCCGCATCGGCAAACAGAGCATTCATCTATTCACGCGCAATGGGCATGACTGGAGCCACAAGCTGCAACCGCTGGTCCAGGCCCTGAAGAAAATGGACCTGGCGCCCGGCTGGCTGGACGGCGAGATCGTGGTGCCGGATGCCCGCGGCGTGCCTGATTTCCAGGCGCTGCAGAATGCGTTCGATGAGGCCCGGGCAGACGCCCTCGTCTATTACCTGTTCGATGTGCCGTTCTATGCGGGCTTTGATCTTCGTAGCGTGCCGCTGATCGAACGCAAGAACTTCCTTGCCGCGCTTGTGGACCCGTCCCGTTCCGATGCCATACGCTACAGCGAAACCCATGTCGCGCCGGCGCGCGACATGCTGGCGTCAGCCTGCCGGATGGGCCTGGAAGGGGTGATCGCGAAACGGCGCGACTCGCCTTATGTGTCCCGCAGGTCGGGCGACTGGCTCAAGCTGAAATGTACGCAGCGACAGGAATTCGTGATCGGCGGCTATACGGATCCCCAGGGCTCCCGCAACGGGATCGGCGCACTGCTGCTGGGCGCGTACGACAGCCGCGGTGGCCTCTCCTACGCCGGCAAGGTCGGCACCGGATTCGATCGAAAAACCCTGGACGATCTGAAGAAGCGGCTCGCTTCATTGGCGCGCGTCACCAGTCCGTTTTCCGGGCGCACCCCGATGGACGGCAAGGCGCACTGGGTCAGCCCGAAGCTGGTCGCGGAAGTGTCGTTCGGCGAATGGACCCGGACCGGACACGTTCGCCATGGGGTTTTTCAGGGGCTGCGGCTCGACAAGGCGGCGCAATCCGTCGTACGGGAAACGCCCCAGGCCGTGGCGCCTGCGCGCGCGTTGCCGCGTGGCGTCAATATCTCCCATCCCGATCGCGTCATCGACGCCTCGACCGGCACCACCAAGCGGGACGTGGTCGCGTTTTATCACCGGGTATCGGGACTGCTGATGGATCATCTCAAGGGGCGGCCCGTGTCGCTGGTCAGGGCGCCGGACGGGATTGCCGGGCCGCTGTTTTTTCAGAAACATGTCGAATCGGCGCAGATGCAGGGGATCAAGCCGCTGGATCCCGCCCTCGATCCGGGCCATGCGCCTTTGCTGGAAGTCGCACGGCCCGCAGGCCTGCTCGCGGCCGCGCAAATGAACGTGCTCGAATTCCATACCTGGAATGCCCACCGGTCGAACATCGGCAAGCCCGACCGCATGACCTTCGACCTCGACCCGGGCGAGGGCACGGACTGGACCCAGGTCCAGGAAGCCGCCCATCTGTTGCGCGCATTCCTGTCCCAACTCGGGCTGCTGTCGTTCATCAAGACCAGCGGCGGCAAGGGACTGCATATCGTGGTGCCGCTCAAGCGCCTGCACGACTGGGATACCGTCAAGGGATTTTCCCAGGCCATCGTCCAGCACATGGCGGCCACGCTGCCGCAGCGTTTCGCGTCCAAAAGCGGACCGCGCAACCGCGTCGGCCGGATTTTCATCGACTACCTGCGCAATGGCTTCGGCGCGACCACGGTGGCGGCGTGGTCGCTGCGCGCACGTCCCGGCCTCGGGGTTTCGGTGCCGATCGAGTGGTCTGAGCTCGACATGCTGACCCACGCCGCGCACTGGACCCTTGCCAATATCGATTCCCGTCTGGCGATCGGCAACGCGCCGTGGAAGGCCTATCCGACATCGATCCAGGGTCTGCATGGCGCCATGAAAACACTCGGCTACGCAGCGCAAAAAACATAGGCGTTGTCTGACATCAAGTTGGGACAAACGCCATTGAGATGGGGTACCGCGCGCAGTCAAATAGCCGGACGCCCCCTGTGCTTCCCGCCAGGGTTGTCGACTCGACGAAACCCCCGTAAACCTGCCATTCGAAAGGATAGACCATGACCACAGCAAAACAGAAGGACGCCTGCGACCTGCTTGACGCCGACCACAAGGCCGTCAAGAAGATGTTCAAGGAATTCGAGGAGCTGACCGAGTCGCGCGGCAATACCCGCGAAAAGAAGCGTCGGCTCGCTGAGCGGATCTGCCTTGAACTGACGGTGCACGCGCAGATCGAGGAGGAGATTTTTTATCCCGCGATCCGCAAGGCCATCAAGGATGAGCCGATGATGAACGAAGCGGAAGTCGAGCATATGAGCGCCAGGGACCTGATCGCCCAGATCGAAGGCATGGACGCCGGCGACCCCATGTTCGATGCCAAGGTGACGGTGCTGGGCGAATACATCGACCATCACGTCAAGGAAGAGCGCAACGAGATGTTTCCGAAAGCCCGCGCGACGAAGGTCGACCTGGTCAAGATGCGGGATGCGCTCGAGGCCCGCAAGTCAGAACTGATGGGCAACCTCGAGCAAGCCGCGGCCTGACGAGCAGAGGGGGGCGAGGACCCCGGCCTCGACCCCTGCAGGCGCGTTACTTCGAGCTCCACTGGATCACGCTGATACGGCCGTTTCCCTCGAGATAGCATTCCTTGACGTCATCGGCGCCGTCGACGCCTTTTTCACGCAACTGCGCCAGCAGTTCCTCTTCCTGAATTTTCTCGCGCCGCATATTCCGCTTCTGCATGCGCCCGTCCCTGATGAGCAGCACGGGTGCTGGGCGGAGCAGCCTTCGCAGTGCGGGCACCTTGTAGCTCAGCCAGTCCACGAAGTAGTCCCACAACGCTATCGTGGTGACGAGGATCGCCCCCTCGGTAACCGAGCGATATTCGCTGGACATCGCGTTGCCTGCGCCATCGGCGATCAGGACCACGACCAGGATATCGGAAAGGCCGATCTCCCCAGCCACACGCCGCAGGATACGCATCAGAAAAAACAGGAACAGGTAGACGAGCGTGCCGCGAAGCACCACTTCTCCAATGGACAGGGTCGGCACGAAAAGCGCGTGCCAGTCGATGTCGCCGCCCATTCCGAAGCGTGCCGCGTTTTTACAGGCTGCGTACCACGCGCACGCTGCGCGCGCGCAATTCACGCATGGCCACGTCGATCTGGCGCTGGGTGAGCGGGTGAATGACCACCGCCCAGCGCCCGCATCGCACCGCCCGGCGTACCGCGGAAATCACGCGATAGTGATCGGGGCGCGCGGTCATCAGCCCGCCAAAAAGCAGACCGCCGATGCCGCCGAAAGAGAGCATGATCGCCAGGCTCATGCCCGGGGTGCTCTCGACCGCGGGATTGTCCACGGCCTGGAAAGCGAGATAGAGCAATCCGCCGGCGATCACCCCCAGGATGCCGAACGCCACGTGTGCGCGGATCAGGGTGCGCCAGATGCCGGCCTGCTCAGGCTCCAGCTTGCGGGAAAACGCAGGGCTGCCGACAGCAGCGCCATCAGGCGGCCCGACCAGATACACCTGGGGGTCATCAAGGCCTGCGGATTGCTTCAGTCGGGCCACGACCGACTCCGCCAGGCTCTTGCTGGCAAAAACGCCCGCCACCTTGGTCAGCGAGCGTTCGCCGAATATCAATCGTTTGATTCGCATGGTAGGTCCCTTACGGATACGGCATCCACTGCAAAACCGCGGCACCGACCCGAGTCGATGCCGCGGCAGACGGCCACCCTGCTCGAATTGTTCGAGCCCGCCTCAGCCGCGCCGGGCCGGGATTTCAATGAAACCAGTCGTCACGGGCATTTTTCTGCCAGGCTTCGATCTGCTTTTCCGCCTCGTCCTTCGACAGACCATAGCGTTCCTGGATCTTGCCGTTGAGCTGATCGCGGCGGCCCCGGATCATGTCGAAATCGTCGTCGGTCAGCTTGCCCCATTGCTCCTTGATCTTGCCTTTGGCCTGCTTCCAGTTGCCTTCGATAATGTCCCAGTTCATGTTGCTCTCCTTTCAGATTGGTGCTGCACACATGCGCACCGGACGTTCGCCGGCACGCGAAAAATTACGGCCTGACGATGATGTCGTTCTTGACGGATTTCACGTGCGGCACCTTGCGCGCGATCGATTCCGCCGTGCTCCGTTCGCTGGCGCTCTTGGCGAATCCGGACAGCTGGACGACGCCATGGACCGTTTCCACGTTGATTGCCAGCGCACTGACGACCGGGCTTTCAGCAAAACGCGCCTTGACCTGCGTCGTGATGGCCGAGTCGTCGACCGCCTGGCCGACAGTGGACTGACCGCGCATGACCGTACAACCGCCCATCGTCAGCAGACTGGCCGTCAGCAGGCTCACGCCAAAAAATTGAGTTGTATTCATCTGGATTCCTTTCGGGTTTTGATTAACTACGATGCGCCACCAAGTGAGGGCGACGCCTGATTTTCGAGCCGATCAGTCCGAGGCGCGGCTGGAAAGCGAATCGGCATGGCTGTGGACGATCCGAGTTCAGCCCGCGCGCATGGCTGCGAGCGGGGCCGTGAGCGGTGCCCGGCAGCCATGTCTGAACTGTAGGCCACAGCCCGCGACGCGGGTATAAGATGGCCCCGCTTCTGTGTGTAGGAATTGAGGAAGATGGATCAGGCGCGGACGTCATCCGAAAGCAGGTTGCTTGCGCCGACGCTAAGTTTTCCAGACCGGCCGATGCCGGGTCAGACGCCCATGAGTTCGCCGACCGAGTTGAATTCGTCGATGTGATCGCAGACTGCTTTGACCGCCATCATGATCGGCATGCCGAGCAGCAGGCCCCAGGCACCCCACAGCCATCCCCAGAACAGGATGCCCACAAACACCACGACCGCATTCATGCGGCTGGCGTGACCGGTCAGCCATGGGGTCAGCAGGAAGCCCTCGAGCCCGTTGATGATGACCGAAATGCCGGCAACCGTGAGCGCCATGCTCATGCTGCCGAATTGCAGGAACGCCACCAGTGCCGTCCCGCCGGTAATCAGGATCGGCCCCAGATAGGGAACGAGATTGAGGACGGCAGCCGCCACCCCCCACACTGCGGCGTGTTCCAGCCCAACCCACAGGAAGGCCAGCCAGATTGAGATGCCGACAATCACGCTGGTCAGCACCTGCACCATCAGGTAGCGCTGAACCTGCGCGCTGATTTCGTTCAGCATCTGCACGGTGTCTTTTTTCCGGCCCAGCGTGGGCCCGGACAGCTTGACCAGCTTGCGGCGGAACGTGTCGCCCGACACCATCAGAAAATACGTCAGGAACAGCACCATTACCGCGAGCGTGACGAAGGACAGCACGCCGATGGTCCCGTCCCACAGGTAGTCGCGGATTCTGAGCCTGGGTTCCTCGATCTGCACCCGCGTCACGCCGCGCGGGACGACCGGAGGAGGCGCGGCCGTCTCGGTTGCCGCATGCTCGATCTGTTCGGCCGCCTTCTGCACCTTTTCGATCGCGCCCGTGGGCGTGCCCCATTCCTTGCGCACCGCCTGGCGGAGTTTCTGGGCGGCCTCGGGCAGGGTTTCGATCATGGCGTTGGCTTCGTCCTGGAGCGAGTAGGCCAGCGCACTCACGCCGCTCACGATCCCCAGCAGTAATAGGGCGGCGCCGATGGCCCGCGGGATATGCCATTTCTGCAGCTGCTTGACCAGCGGCGAGAGGGCATAACTCACGACCAGCCCGAGCACCAGGGGAATGAAGACCGTCTGCGCCCAATCGAGCACAAAAATAAACGCAAGGACGGTCAGCACGATCAGCGGCAGGTTATGCGCTTCGGTGGGGATCCGCGCCACCGCCACCCCGTCATTGATCGGCGCGTCACCGCTCGCAGCGCGTGTAACCCGCTCGTCCCTGATTTCCATGCTGCGCTCCCGTTAATACTGCTTATTATCGATATATAACCACACTGTAGATCATTTGCCCGAAGCAATGACCCAGGGGATCGAGCCTACACGGTCAGCGCGGATTGTGAAGGTGGCGACGCGAGGCGAAACGCGCGGGTCGCCCGGATGCGTCTGATAGATGGATCTGATGGCAGCCGCGGCGCCCGCGCAAGCAGGATGCGGCGCTTTGCCCGCCGCATCCTGTGTTGCCGGCTTCAGAATGTGGTGCCAAAGCCTTCGTCCGATTCCAGCTGCAGCGGTGGCAGGCCGGCGAGCGCGTGGATCGGCTGCAGTACGCCGCGGGTACCCGGAACTGCATCAAACAGCATGTACAGATAGCGGCTGCCGCCCTTGAATTCGTAGGCTTCCTCCAGGAACTGCATGTGCTCGTGGGCGGCCAGGCAATCGCGCGTCTTGCAGTCGTTTTTGTAATGCTCGATCAACGAATTAATCACGCTCAGGTGTTCGTCGGTCAGGTCGAAATGCATGGCTTCCGCATTCCGCCGGACGGTCTGCTCGATTTCTTCCTTGGTCAGGTATTTGACCGTTTCATAAATCGGGATTTCTCCGTCTGCCTGTATTGCACGTTCAGTGTTGTTCATGAGGGTTCCCTTCAGGTTTCGTGATGCGAGGGGCCAGGCCTCAAGCGAGGTTGCTGGCGGCAAATTCCCAGTTGAGCAGTTCGTAGATCACGCCGTCGACGTGATCCTTGCGCCGGTTCTGGTAATCGATGTAGTACGCGTGCTCCCACACGTCGACGGCCAGCAGCGGATTCATGCCGCGGGTCATCGGATTGTCCGCATTGCCGGTTTTCAGCACGGTGACCTTCTTTCCATCCTGCGCCAGCCAGGCCCAGCCCGATCCGAACTGGGTCGTGGCGGCCTTGATCAGCGCGTTCCTGCAGGCTTCGACGCTGCCGAATGAGGCCTCGATCATCCGCTTCAGCACCGGCGGCGGTTCGCCGCCGCCCTCGGGGGCGAGACTGTCCCAGTAGAACGCGTGATTCCAGGCCTGGGCCGCGTTATTGAAGATCGCGGACTGCCCCGGTTTCCCGGCAGTGGCCAGGATCAGGGCCTTCAGCGGCATGGCTTCATATTCGGTATCGCCGATCGCCTTGTTGAGCGCCTCGATATAGGCCTTGTGATGCTCGCCGTGATGGCAGCGCAGCGTGCGCTCGGAAATGCAGGGGCTCAATGCGTCCATCGAATACGGCAGCGCCGGCAGGTCATAAGGATAGGTCATGCGCTCGAGCATGGCGGTGCTGATACCCTGATGCTGATGCTCGGCGGTGGCGCCTTCCTGCGGCATTGAACGGGTCTGTCGCTGGGCGTGTACGGGGTTCATGCTGTACTCCGTTTTAAAACAAGGGTAGGTAGGGGGAGACGGCCCTCGGGCCGTCGCGTTTTCATGCCTTGATGGCCTTGGCGCGTGGCCAGAACCGGCCCGCTTTGGCAGCCTCGACATAGGCGGCCGCGTCATCGCGGCTGTCCATTTCGATGACCGCGTCGTCGATATCGATTCCAGCTTCGTCCAGCAAAGGCGTCGACGCAGCGGTAAAGCCGATGAACTTCAGATGGGCGTAGGCATCGCGGAGAAAATTCAGCGCCGCCGCCTGCCGCTTCAATGCCTCGACATCGGGTTCGCACACGACCACTGCCACCGTGTCGAACAGCACCGACGGTGCCCCGGCAATCGCGTGGTCGGGGGTGACCGTTGCCTTGCTGTTCGATTTGACCTTGCCGATGGTCGGGCCGATCACTTGCAGCACCGCACCCTCGGCTTCCGCCGACGCCCGCAGCTGCTCCAGCAGCGCCATTTCGAAACCGTCGCTGACCAGCACGCCGATCTTGCGTCCTTCCAGCGTCGGTTTAGCTTTCGCCAGCAGGCTCAGCGCCGGCGATGGCGCCATGTCGATCGGCTCGACGGCGGGAGGTATGTTGTACGCCTGGCCTTGCATTCCCAACGCCTGCTCCACGCGGTCACACAGGCCCGCATCCACGTTCTTGATGTGGCCGAGCACCCGGCAGCGCACTTCCGGCGTTTCCACCTTGCCGAGTTCGAAGGCGAAGGCGCTGACGATGTGATCCTGTTCCGGGATGGTCATCGAACGGTAGAACAGCCGCGCCTGGCTGTAGTGATCCATGAAGGTTTTCGAGCGCACCCGGACCTTGTCATCACCGCCCTCCGTGGCGGGATGGGTGACAAAACCGGCGGTAGGAT